>BJGF01000017.1 GCA_014190295.1 Actinomycetes bacterium
AACTATTACACCATCTAGTTTTTGCACTGCAGACACGATTGCATTTTGATGCTCTTCATTTCGACAATGCACAACAAGACTGCGACGAAGTACCGGGCCACGAACATCAAAACCATCAAGGGCTCCAATGTTTCCACCTGCTTCGCCAATCGCGGCACACAACCGCCCAAGGGTGCCGGGCACATTGTCGAGTTGACAATCAAGAGCGATAGAAAATGCAGCGTTAGGGAGAATAGACATACGGCTTTCTACGCTACGGACTGCGCATCCAAATATTTGCTGAGTTTTATCGGAAAAGAAAAAATCAGATTGCCGGCTACTCGATGCGCAGGCCAGAGATTGCGCGAGCAATTACTAATTGTTGTATCTCTGAGGTGCCCTCGAAAATGGTGTGAATCTTTGCGTCGCGGTGCCAACGCTCGACCGGATATTCACGCGTATAGCCGTAGCCACCGAGAATTTGAATTGCGTCTTCAGTAACTTTGACGGCCATCTCTGATGCGTAGTACTTGCTCTGCGAACCTTCGGCGTTTTTGTAGCCGCCGTTTTTAGCAAGCCATGATGCACGCCAAATAAGCAAGCGCGCCGCATCGATCTCGGTAATCATGTTGGCAAGTTTGAAAGCAATCGCTTGATGCATGATGATCGGCTTGCCAAATGCCTTGCGCTCTTTGGCATAATCGAGTGCAAACTCATATGCGGCGCGTGCAACACCAAGTGCTTGAGCGCCAACTGCTGGTCGCGTTGCTTCAAAAGTTGCCATCGCCGGCTGTTTGCCACTCGACGTGCCTTCGCGATAGCGCGCGAGTTTCGCGTCAAGTTTTTCTTTGCCACCAAGAAGGCAGCGACCTGGGATGCGAACATCTTCGAGTACAACTTCGGCGGTATGGCTAGCGCGAATACCGTGCTTCATGTATTTCTGACCTTGACTCAGGCCTTTCGTTTTTGGCGGAACAATAAAACTCGCTTGACCACGACCTTTAAGTTCTGGATCAACTGCTGCGACTACCACGTGAACATCGGCAATGCCACCGTTGGTGATCCATGCCTTGGTGCCGTTCAATACCCATTCGTCGTTGGCTTCGTCATATACGGCGCGCGTGCGCAAGTTTGAAACATCACTGCCGGCGTCTGGTTCGCTCACACAAAACGCACCAAGTTTTACATCATCAGCGGTTCCGTAACACTGCGGCACCCATTCGATCATTTGTTCTGGTGTGCCGTTGCCGGCGATGCCCGCTGCTGCCAGACCCGAGCCCATAATCGCCATACCAATACCTGCATCACCCCAAAAGATTTCTTCAATTGCAACCACCATCGTCAAACCAGTCGGGTCGGCCATTGCGTTCATGATGAAGTCGATGCCGTACAAACCGATCTTTGCGGCTTCTTTAACTACTGGCCATGGAAACTCTTCGCGTTCATCCCATTCGTGCGCTACTGGGCGAATCACATCGACTGCGAATTCGTGAATCCAGTTTTTGATTTGAAGTTGATCGTCGTTTAGCGAGAGTGAAAAATCAGCCATGCCTACAAGTTATCCGCGACGAAGCGTGGTGCCAGCCTTGGTGGTTTCGACGAGATAGCCAAGTGCCTGCAATTCGGCGCGCAATTTGTCGGCTGTGACGAAATCTTTGGCGGCTCGGGCAGCGTCTAGCGCAACGGCTTTTGCCTGTGCGTCAGCATCAACTTCTTTAGCGACATCAAGTTGTAAGCCGACTGCGATGCACATTTCGCGAACTGCAGAAGCGACACTCGCAGCGCTTTGAGTATCGCCCGCGTCAATAGCGACATTCGAGCGACGCACGGCGTCAAACAACACGCCCATCGCCACCGGTGTATTTAGATCGTCATTCATCGCCAAGCGAAATGCATCAAGCGTTGCGACATCTGGAGTTGCGGTCAACGAACCAGTGCGAGCAGCAAACGAGTCGATGCCAGCGAGCGCATTGACTGACGCATCAATATTGTCGAGACCGACTTTGACTGGCGAGCGATAATGGGTTTGCAACAGCAGCATGCGATACGCACGGGCATCATAACGATCCAGCAAATCTGGCAAGTTAGTGACGTTGCCCAAACTCTTGGACATTTTTTCGCCTTCGGGGTCGACGACGAACCCGTTGTGCATCCAGTGATGCGCAAAATCTTTGCCGAGTGCAACTGCTTGAGCGCGTTCGTTCTCATGATGCGGAAACCGCAAATCAGCACCACCACAATGCAAATCAAAACCTTCGCCGAGCAACTCGAGCGACATCACAACGCACTCGCTATGCCAACCTGGGCGACCTTGGCCCCACGGTGACGGCCACGCTGGCTCACCAGGTTTTGAAAACTTCCACAACACAAAATCTGCGGGGTGCTTTTTTTGATCAGCGCCGAACACAGTGCGGTCTCCACCACCGGCCAACATTTCGTCGATTTTTTGGTGTGCGAGCAAACCATAATCTTTGACAACACTCGTATTCATATATATACCGTCGTCTGTCGAGTAGGCAGCATTCTTGGCGACAAGCTCTGCAATTAACCCAACTATTTGATCCACATATTCTGTGGCTCTCGGAACTTCAGTTGGTCGCAATACACCCAGACGCGACATTGACTCAAACCAAACTGTTTCGCATTTTTGTGCAATATCAAGCCACGGACGTTTTTCTCGTTCGGCGCGGTCAATAATTTTGTCGTCAATATCTGTGACGTTGGAAACGAGCCGCACTTTGATGCCAGTCCACTCGAGATAGCGGCGCAAAATGTCATAGACGAGCGTCGCTCGCCCGTGACCGATATGTGGCGGGCCGTAAACGGTCGGCCCACAAAGGTAAATGCTGAGTTGCCCAGGCACACGCTGTTTGAGCGGGCGAATTTGCGCAGTCGCAGTGTCATACAGATTAAGCACGATGTTTAAGGATAGGCGAGTAAGTTTATTTCGTCATGTCACGCGTACCCGAGAAGCCCACAATGGATGGTGTTGAGGCTCGACTCGTGGCTCAGTGGGAGCGAGAAGGCACCTATCGTTTTGATCGCACAGCAAAGCGCGAAAATATTTTTTCAATTGACACACCACCACCAACCGTTAGCGGTTCGTTGCATATGGGTCACGTATTTTCGTATACGCACACCGACACACTGGCTCGATTTTGGCGCATGCGCGGTAAGTCAGTTTTTTATCCGATGGGATGGGATGACAACGGGTTACCAACCGAGCGACGCGTACAAAATTTTTACGGTGTCTCGTGCGACCCGTCGCTCAAATATGTCGCGAGTTTCGAACCCCCATTTCGTGGTGATCCGCCAAAAGACACTCGAGCAGTGCCGATCTCGCGACCTAATTTCATTGAACTGTGCGACGAGCTCACAGCCGAAGACGAAAAAGTTTTTGAAGATCTATTTCGCCGCCTGGGTTTATCAGTCGACTGGAGTTTGCTCTACACAACGATTAGCGAACACGCTCGACGCACTGCGCAGTCGGCATTTTTGCGCAATCTCGAACGTGGCGAGGCGTACACACAAGAAGCACCGACACTTTGGGATGTTGATTTTGGAACGGCAGTTGCACAAGCCGAACTTGAAGATCGCGAACGACCTGGCGCATTTCACAAATTAAAATTTCATGTGCCAGATGAAACACGAAGCGAATTCACGGTTGAAACGACTCGACCAGAGTTGATCGCCGCATGTGTTGGTCTAGTCGCCCACCCCGACGATGCGCGATATCAACATTTGTTCGGCAAAGTTGCGCACACACCGATTTTCAATGTCGAAGTGCCGGTTTTCGCACACCCTCTTGCTCAACAAGATAAAGGTTCGGGCATCGCCATGGTTTGCACATTCGGTGATCTAACCGACGTCATCTGGTGGCGCGAACTAAACCTCGCCACTCGCCCAACAATCGGTCGCGACGGCCGAATTGTTGCTGACGCGCCAGAAATAATGTCGGCTGACGCACGCAAGCAATACGCGCGAATCGCCGGCAAAACAGTAAAGCAAGCGCAAGTCATCACTGTCGAAATATTGCGCGAAACAGGCGAACTAATTGATGAGCCGCGTGCGATTACTCACCCAGTGAAATTTTACGAAAAGGGCGATCGTCCCCTTGAAATTGTTACTAGCCGACAGTGGTATATCCGCAATGGCGGACGTGATGAAAATCTTCGTGAAAAGTTGCTTGCATGTGGTGATCAACTCACATGGCACCCCGATTTTATGCAACATCGATATGCAAACTGGGTGGGTGGATTAAATGGTGACTGGCTCGTAAGTCGACAAAGATATTTCGGAGTTCCGATTCCGTTGTGGTATCGCCTTGACGATCATGGTGAAATTATTTATGACAACCCACTTCTGCCAGCGAGCGGGCAGTTGCCGATTGATCCGAGCACAGATCTGCCTGCCGGGTATTCGGCCGAACAGCGCGGTAAACCCAACGGCTTTGTCGGCGAACCCGACATCATGGACACTTGGGCAACTTCATCACTCACGCCTCAAATTGCTGGGCGTTGGATTGACGACAGCGATTTATTTGAACGAATTTTTCCGATGGATGTTCGACCACAGGGCCACGACATTATTCGTACATGGTTGTTTGCCACGATGGTCCGCTCGAATTTCGAACATGGGCAAGCACCATGGCGAAACGCAGCGCTGTCTGGTTGGATTCTCGACCCTGATCGCAAAAAGATGTCGAAGTCAAAGGGCAACGTTGTAACGCCCTCAGATTTGTTTGACCAATACGGCAGCGATGCTGTGCGATATTGGGCAGCATGCGCACGACCTGGTGTTGATACAACATTTAGTGAAGACCAAATGAAAGTCGGTCGCAAACTTGCGACCAAGCTTCTTAACTTAACTAAGTTCGTCCTCGGTTCAGGTGAACTCAGCGGTGATTCAAAACCAACTGACTTAATTGATCATGCGATGCTTACTCGCCTAGCCGCAGTTGTTGACGAAGCAACGACCGCACTTGAGCAATTTGATTATGCGCGAGCACTCGAACGCACTGAGGCGTTTTTCTGGTGGTTCTGCGATGACTACGTCGAGTTGGTAAAAACTCGCGCTTACAGTGTCGGCGAAGAATCTTCGTCGGCGCGAAGTTCTTTGCAGCGCGCGTTGAGCGTATTGCAACGACTATTGGCACCAATGTTGCCGTTTGCTACCGAAGAAGTTTGGTCATGGTGGAAGTCTGATTCAATTCACTTACAGAACTGGCCAACGGCAAACGAGACACTTGCAGATTTTGCCGTGTCAGAGAATGCAAGTTCACTTCTTGATGCAACTTGTGTCGTATTGGCAGCGGTGCGCCGCGCTAAAACCGAGGCCAAAGTTTCTCAACGAGCAGAAGTTGCCGAGTTGGTCGTCACAGCATCGCCAGCAACGATTGCACTGTTAGAAGCAAACATTGTAGATTTACGAAATGCCGGAGTGCTGCAAGAAATAAAATTTATAGCATCAAATTCGCAATCACTCGCCCAAGAGATCGACGCTCAAATAACACTCGCAACGCCACTAACCTAAATACCAGATGGCTCGGCAAAAAAGAACAAACAAAGGCCTTCGTGCACGCCCGAAACTGCATTATTTGGTTTTGGCACTAAATATTTTTGTTGTGATTTCACTGATTTCTGCTGGATTAAGTCTGCTTTGGATCAATGGGCGTGTTAGTCAGCGACTCGTTGTCACCCTTAATAACGCCAAAAAGTCAGCGAAGCCTTTTTCGGATGAAATCACTTCAGGCACCGACTGGAACCTAGATACCCAAAGTCTTGACGCCAAGAATTTTCTATTAACTGGCTCAGACAACGGAGCATGCACCGACTCAAATAGCAAGACTTCTGGTGGCATCGGTGACCGAACGAATTTTGGCGAGCGCAGTGACACAATCATGATCATTCGCATAGATCCAAGTTCGAAACGCGCCGCGATACTTTCGTTTCCAAGAGACTTGTGGGTCGACATCGCCGGCACAACTCGGCAAAACAGAATCAACTCGGCATTTAAAAGCACCGACCCGAATAGGCTCGTCACGACAATCGAAGAAAACTTCAAAATTCCAATTGATCACTACGTGAATATAAACTTTTGTGCGTTCAAAGAAATCGTTACAGCAGTAGATGGCGTGAAGGTTCCGTTTCTATATCCGACCCGTGATAAACAAACCGGCTTAAACGTCACTGCACCGGGTTGCATCAACTTTGATGGTGATACGGCACTGGCATATGTTCGCTCAAGATCTGGCTATAGATATTTTGATACGACAAAACAAAAATGGGTCGAAGATCCAACTGGCGACCTCGGTCGAATTAGTCGCCAGCAAGACTTCTTGCGACGCTCAATGCAACGTGCACTCGACAAAGGTTCTTCAAGTCTTTCAGTGGCCAACAACTTGTTGAATGCGGCGCTCAAAAATGTAATCACCGATGATCAACTCACACCGCGTGGCATGTTGACACTCGCCCAGGCGATGCGCGATCTAAATACGCGCACGGTTGCCACGTATACGATCGAGTCTTATCCAAAACGAATTGGTGAGATGTCTGTTTTGATTCCTGCGATCAAGTCAGAAACAATGCAACAAATTTTGGCGATTTTTCAGGGCAAAACTTCTCTCACTGTGGAAGGTGCCGCGATGCATAAAACAGAAGACTTGAAAATTCAACTGATAAGTCAGCGAACAGTCGGCGCTCAAACGATGTCGCCGACCACGACAATTCCAAATACAACACCATCGCAAAAGACGGTTGGTGTTGTGCCACCCAACGATCCAGCCTGCCGCTAAGCGAATTACGGTCACGATAAAACTTTCGTGAGTACAATTGCGCGGGGGCACTAAATGGAGATTCTGAGAGCAATAGTTCTTGCCGGCGTTTCATATGCATTCGGGACGTTTCCAAGTGCGGCAATCGTTGCTGGGCGCAAAAATCTCGACATCACAAATGTTGGTTCTGGAAACCCGGGTGCTTCAAATGTGATTCGTAATCTCGGATGGAAAACCGGTTTAGCGGTCTTTTTAATGGATATGGCCAAAGCGGCGCTTGCTGTGGGTATTGCATGGGGCGTCACATCAGATCAACGAGGTCCGTTGTCATATATATGTTTGTTCGCGGCAATTATTGGGCACTCTTACCCGGTCACACGCAAATTTAAAGGTGGCAAAGGTGTCGCCTGCGGTGGCGGTGGAATGTTCGTGCTGTTTCCGCTGACCAGTTTGGTTTTATTCAGTTCATGGTTCGTACTTACAAAGACGACCCGCAAAGCATCGATTGCTTCACTGACTATTTCAATCGCCTTGCCTTTTGGTATTTATTTCGAAGGGGCCAAGAACTGGGAGATCGCCGCCACGGTTGCGCTCGTTGTGTTTATCATCGCTAAACATTTGCCAAACTTGCGTCGACTGAAATCGCACGACGAACCAGACATCTAGTTTGACCCAGGTCAGTTTCGCAAATGATCACAGTACTCAACACTTTCTTTGAATGGCTCAAAGAATCTTCGTCGTCTCCGTGGTTCTATGTAATTATTTTCGTGATCGCCGTATTCGACTCGGTACTGCCGATTGTCCCGAGTGAGACACTCGTAATTATCGGGGGCGTGAGTGCTGGAAGTGGGTCACTTTCAATTGCGCTGGTGATTCTTTGCGCCGGTGGTGGTGCTTTTATCGGCGACAACTTAAGTTATTTTCTGGGCCGAGAAGCAAGCGACTGGGTAATCAAGCGGCGCACGCGCACCGAAAAAGGTGCAAAACAAATGGCCAAAATTATTGAACAGATTCATGATCGCGGCGGAATGTTGTTGATCACTGCAAGATTTATTCCGGGCGGACGAACATTGCTCACGCTCTCGTGCGGGGTCACTCGGCAACCGCGTAAATGGTTCATCGGTTGGGCTGTTGTGGCTGCCAGCGTGTGGTCGTTGTATGCATCTTTACTTGGCTTCATCGGTGGAAAGTCTTTCGCCGATAATCACACCAAAGCTTTTCTGATTGCATTTGCCGGCGCATTTGGGGTGACCGTGTTGATCGAGGCTATTCGCGCTATCTCACACAGGATTAGCAAAGCAAAGTAAATCGGTTAGCAAGCGGCTGTAAAGTTATACGCAGTGACTCTGCGATTGGCCGTTGACTCAAAAACCTGGAGTCAACATATTCATAATCATGCCAAAGGTTTTGGCGATGTCATTCCTGTTGTAAAAGGCAACGGATATGGCTTTGGTCGAACAATACTTATGCCACATGCTGCCTCGCTCGCCACAGAAATTGCCGTTGGCACAGTTTTCGAAGCGCAAGATGTGCCGCCAGGTTGTATAGCAATTGTTCTTACCCCTGCCGGCAGCGAAATACCCAAGTCATTGCCAACTAATGCAATTTTGACAGTTGGTTCAGTTCAACATGTCAAAAATTTACGAGCAAATTCGTGGCATGGATCAGTAGTCGTCAAACTGCGTTCAAGTATGAACCGATATGGGGCTAACCAAACCGAACTCGCCGACTTAACCGCAGCGATTGCAGACTCAGAATTAACTCAAGTCGGTTGGTCAATCCATCCACCGCTTGACGGAAGCCCAGATGATCATCTGGTCGAAATAAAAAACTGGATGCTGCAATTAACTTCAGACCTGCCCTGGTTTATAAGTCATATCGATGCAAAGAGTGCAAATACATTGCGCAAAGAGTTCTCACAAAATAAAATTCGTGTTCGCAGTGGCACGGCGCTGTGGCTCGGGGATAAATCAATGATTAATCTCACAGCCGATGTGCTGGACATTCGTTCAGTCACGAATGGCCAAACCGCTGGCTACCGCAACACGAAAATCACTCAAGATGGAACAATCTTGATGATCGGTGCAGGAACAAGCCATGGCGTGCAACCTGTCGGCGCAGAACTAAGTCCGTTTCACTTCAATAAATCCCGCTTAGACCTTCTTGAGCCATCGCACATGCACACTTCAATGGCGTTTATACCTGGTGACGTCAAATCACTTCAAGTTGGCGACAGCGTTGATGTGCAACAACCTTTAACTCGGGTTTATCCAGACATTATTTCTTGGCTTTAAACATGTCGACGCGCACGAGTAATCGTGAGTCAGATGGCCGCATCGCAAGTTTGGATGTAATGCGCACGATTGCTCTGTTCGGCATCATCGCGCTCAACTATCACGGGTACCTAAATTTTCAGAGCGTTTCAACTTCAAACGAAGCATCAATTTTTGAACGCTGGTGGCATCCATTTGAAGGTGTTTTGGCAAATCCTTTTCCCGTTGGATTCGTAATGGTCGCCGGCATGGGCGTATCACTGTTAGTTGGTGCCAAAGATTCGCAACAATTAATAGAGCAAGTGCGTTGGCGCCTCGCTCGACGTGGACTATTTTTGTTCGCACTGGGTTATGGCATCGACTGGGTATGGCCAGGCACGATTTTGCCGTATTACGGCGCATTTTTTTTGATTGCCAGCGTGATTGCAACCTGGTCGAAACTTAAATTAATCGCTCTCGGCTCATTTTCAATGATTGCTGCGGCGCTTGT
The DNA here is from genome assembly GCA_014190295.1 of Actinomycetes bacterium. GTDB lineage: Bacteria > Actinomycetota > Acidimicrobiia > Acidimicrobiales > Ilumatobacteraceae > BACL27. The sequence continues at coordinate 9,515 of BJGF01000017.1, forward strand.
TGAGTGGTGGCGTCTTGAGCAATCATTTGACGGCAACTTCACTGCTTGGCTGTCTCCTACTCAACCAAATACACCACGTAATTTATTGCTTCGCATTTTTATCGACTACACGCATCCACTGTTTCCGTGGTTGGCATTTTTTATAACAGGCATCTTGCTTGGTCGGGCCTATATCAAGACCAATGCCGTCGGTCGAAAACTTTTCGTGATCAGTGTCATATCAATTTCACTTTCTTATCAGATCAACTCAATCGTCAACTCGCAATCGTTTGACGAGTCTGGCTCTGACGAACGATGGTCGCATCTCGCGTCAACACAACCGTTCGACCGAGGAATACTTTATGTTGCCGCGTCAATTGGCGTAGTTATCGCAGTTTTTATGCTCGTCACAGTTTTGTGTGAGCGCTACGGCGAGACACTAATTGTGCGACTTGCGCAAACAACTGGCCAGATGACTTTGACGATTTATCTTGCTCATATTTTTATTTATAATGCGGTCGTTAACTGGTGGCATCTAGTCACACCAACTGGTTTAGACACAGCGATGACAATGAGTATTGCTGTTTATATTTCTGCAATTATTTGGGCTAACTGGTGGCACCATCATTACGGTCGCGGACCAGCCGAACGTATCTATCGCCACTTCGGTGGCTAACGATTTGACGCTCGCCGAATTACGTCACTCGAGTCGTGGCTTCGCCAACTTCTAAATATTTTTTTGTTGCCACAACATCTCGAATTCGCTCGAATCCATCAAAAACTTCGACGTAACTAGTTGGTAGTGGAGAGATCGCCAACCTGATGCAATCTGGTTGACGAAAGTCCCCAATAACGTTGCCAAAAATTCGCATCGCTTCAGAAATTTTCTGTGCATCGCAGTGGCGAACTGAGATGTGCCCGCCACGCCGCTTTGAATCACGAGGCGTGACAACCGAAAATCCGAGTGGTGCTAGCCAAGCATCATGTAATGCCAACATCAGCTCGGTGCCCTGCGCTGCCTTTTGTGCAATCGCCGACAAGCCCGCTCGCTCAATCATCGAGAATGCAGTCGTCACACAACGCATACCGATAATGCTCGGACTGGCAACTTGAAAACCACGCATGCCAGAAGTGCGATCAAAACCTTGTCCCATTGCGAACTGATCGTCTTGAGCGAACCAACCTTGTATCGGCACACTCAGTTCGCTTTGCACGCGGTGGCTCACATATAGCCACGCCGGCGAACCAGGGCCGGAGTTGCCATATTTATACGTACAGCCAACTGCGAGATCAACTTTGTCACGGTCGTACTGCATCGGCACAACCCCGACTGCGTGACTCGCATCCCAAACAAAAAGTGCACCAGCATCACGAGCAAGTTGCGTGAGTTTGGCGACATCATGAAGAACTCCCGAGCGATACTGAATCACTGACAAAGAAACAAGCGCGACATCATCGTTCAAAACAGCAGAAAGCATTTCTGGTGAAATAAATTCTTCGCCATCGTCATCATTGATTAATACGAGTTTCAAACCATGCTGCCGACAAATGCCTTCCAAGATATAACGATCGGTCGGAAAGTTTGCAGTATCTGTAATCACAGTTTTACGTTCAGGTCGCGCTCTAACGGCTGCACTACAAAGTTGATAAAAATTTACACTCGTTGTATCGACACACAACATCTGGCCATCAGCCGCACCCAAAGAAGCGCGCCCAATTAAATTGCCAACAGACTGTGCTTCGTCTATCCACTCAGACCAACCAGAAACAAGTTTCGTCGCCCACTCGTCACTTAGGTATCTACCCACAACATTTACGACTTCTTTGGGCATTCGCCCAAGTGAGTTACCGTCCAAGTAGCACAACGAATGGTCGGCAATCATAAATTCATTGCGATACTCGGCAAGCGGGTCAGATGCGTCAAGCTCTAGTGCCGCACTTCGCAAAGTCAGGTCAATTGGCATACGCTCAAAGTATATGAATTCAGACGATAATTCTGAGAAATTTGAATCTGCGATCACTTATTCGTCTTATTTAAAAGTCGATGCACTATTGGATCTACAAAAGCCTCGCTCAGATGGCCCTGAGCATGATGAAATGTTGTTCATTGTTGTACACCAAACATACGAGTTGTGGTTCAAATGTGTTTTGCACGAATTGGCCAAGGCGCAAACTCTTTTAGAGAATGGCAACAGTTTCGACTCATTGGCTGTGCTCGGGCGCGTGCGGACCATTTTTAAAGTCCTTGTTAGTCAAGTAGATATTTTAGAAACAATGACGCCGTTGCAATTTAATTCATTTCGTGATCGCCTACAAGCCGCAAGTGGTTTTCAATCTGTGCAATTTCGCGAACTTGAAGCGGTGCTCGGGCGCCGAGACGACACAATGGCTGACCATCTTGAGCCGGATAGTCCGGCACGAAAGCGTGTGGCCGAGGCAATGAATCGCCCGGCGCTATGGGATTCGGTAATTAGCTACCTCGTGAAACATGGTCATGAAATGCCGGCAGAAGTAACCAAACGAAATGTCAATGAGAGTTACACGGCCAACGATGAAGTGCAAGAGTCACTCGCAAACGCCTACCGTCAAGACCCGCAAGTAGCAATATTGCTTGAGCGCTTGATTGATATTGATGAGGGTTTACAAGAATGGCGCTACCGTCACGTCAAAATGGTCGAGCGAACTATCGGAATGAAGCACGGCACCGGTGGATCAAGCGGTGCCGCATATCTAGCGTCGACATTGTTCAAGCCGGTATTTCCCGACTTGTGGGCAGTGCGCTCGCGCTTCTAAAAAATTAACAATGCAAACCGATTGGTCTTCGCTACTTCAATCTGAGTTCGAGAAGCCATATTTCAAAAAACTCCAAGAGTTTGTCGCCCAAGAGCGCCGACAATATTCTGTCTACCCATCTCCCGAAAATGTCATGGCTGCTCTAGAACTGACAACTTATGCTGACACACGAGTTGTAATTCTCGGTCAAGACCCGTATCACGGGGCAAATCAGGCACATGGATTGTGTTTTTCTGTGCAACGCGGTGTTGTGCATCCCCCATCACTAAAAAATATTTTCAAAGAATTGCAATCTGATTTGAAAATCAAACCTCCGATTCACGGCAACCTTGAACAATGGGCACGACAAGGTGTGCTGATGCTGAATACAACGCTTACAGTTCGAGCCGGAAAGGCTGGCTCTCATCAGGGCTTCGGTTGGGAAACTTTCACTGACGCCGTAATTCGTATCGTCAACAACAAGTCGCATCCAGTTGTATTCGTATTATGGGGAGCGTTCGCCAGAAAAAAGAAATCGCTAATTGATGCAACGAAACATCACATTGTTGAGAGCGCACATCCGTCACCACTATCGGCGCACAACGGCTTCACTGGATCTCGACCATTCACGAAAATTAATGATGCTTTAACCCGTGCGAACCTGAGCACAATTGACTGGCTCGTTAGCTAGCCAGATGATTAGTTAGCGTATAACTCGTATGGGCACCGTTCGTCGACACGCATTTGTTGAATGCGATGCAGACACTGTTTGGGCTTTTGTTGGCGCACCCGAGCGACTTCATGAATGGTTTCCAATCACTGATTGCCGAGTTGAAGGATCAAAGCGCTGGATAACTCTGGCTGCTGGCATTGTGTTCGAAGAAGACATCGTCACACTCGATCATGACTTGCGCCGATTTCAATACAAGATCGTCAATAACTCGCTGATCAAGTTTCACCTCGGCACGGTTGATGTCATTCCTGATGGTGAAAATCGTTGTTTGGTGATGTACTCAACCGACATGGACCCAGAAGTTTTGGCGCTACCGATTGCAGGGGCTGCAAGCGTCGGGATGGCAAAAGTAAAACAAATGTTCGACGGCAAATAAATATGGGTCGCAAGATTTTGTTCATCACTACAGATCAGCAGCGTTACGACGCACTCGGTTGCAACGGCGGAACTATTGCTCGCACACCAAATATTGATGCTTTAAGCAAAGCAGGCATCACATTTGATCGCGCGCATCCACAAAATGTTGTGTGCATGCCGTCGCGCAGCACGATGATCACCGGCCAACATGTCAGCACACACGGCGTATGGATGAACGGCGTGCCGCTACCACCCGACGCGCCAAGCATTGCCAGTGATCTGCGAAGTGTTGGTTATGCAACTGCGCTAATCGGTAAGGCACATTTTGAGCCGCTGCTTGATCCTTTTTTGAGATTTACAGAAAATCAGTTGGGCAATCAACGCAAAACAACCAACAACCCTGACGACCCGCATCGCGGTTTTGACCATATGGAGTTGTCGACGCACGGTGCAGTTGGCCAGTTGCACTATTCGCAGTGGGTTCGCGACAATCACCCCGAGGCGATTGCTGGTTACTACCAAGTGCTCGATCATGAATTGCAGGTCAATGCGCAAGGTGGTGGCGACACGAATGCGCCGCAAGTAAAAAATAATCCGATTCCAACTGAGTGGTATCACACGCATTGGGTGGCTCAACGCACAATCGGTTGGCTGAACTCGTTGCCCGAAGATCGTGACTGGTTTTGCTGGATGAGTTTTCCCGACCCACATCACCCATGGGATCCACCGGCGTCTGAGTTGCATCGTGTGCCGTGGCAAGACCTAGACCTGCCAGTCGGTTATATCCAAGACAAATCAAAACGCGAAAAAGTTCTTGACGACAAATTGCGTCATTGGCGCGGTTGGTATGACGGAACTTTTGTTTCGAATTATGAAGCGCCAGCACATTGGGTGCCAGCGACATTGACCGCCGATCAAGTTCGCGAAGTTAACGCGTTCACTCATGTTGAGAATGAATTAATCGACGACGCAATCGGCGATGTGATGCGTGCGATCACTGCACGTGGCTGGGCAAATGATTTAGATGTGGTCTACACAACCGATCACGGCGAGTTTCAAGGCGACTTCGGTTTGCTTTTTAAAGGTCCATACCATGTCGATTCGTTGATGCGCCTGCCGTTGATATGGCGACCAGCACCGAGCGCAAATGAAACTCCGGCGCGAGTTAGCGCACCGGTTGGCTTAGTTTCACTGGCGGCAACTTTTGCCCACATTGCTGGTCTTGATCGACCTGCATATACAGAAGCGCCGCGCTTGCCAGTTGATAACGCTGATGCACAAAAACTTGGTCATGAACGCGTGCTCACAGAATGGGACAGCGTATTGTTCGGCAAAATCGTGCATCTGCGAACAATTTGTCGTGACAATTGGGTTTGTACGGCGGCACTTGATGGCACGATGAATAAATCTGGTGAAGGCGAACTTTATGACTTGGTGAACGACCCATTGCAACATCTCAATCGTTGGAACGACGATTCGGTGCGTGCTTTGCGAGATGATCTACTTAGCGACATGTGGGATAATTTGCCATCACAAGTTCTGCCGTTGCGCAATATGGACGCCCCCGTCTAACAACTAAACGGCAGGTATTTGTTGCGTGATGCAATGAATTCCACCGCCACCGTGCGCAAGAATCTCACCAATCCCAAGACCGACAATGTCGCGATCTGGAATATATTCGCCAAGCAGAGCCAACATCTCGTTGTCGGCGTCGTGGCCACAAACTGGCACGATCACAGCGTCATTGCAGATATAAAAATTTAAATATGGCACGGCTGCACGCACGCCATCTGTAACAACGAACGGCAGTACCGGTATTTCATGCACCTTCAAGCCCGCGGCTTTTGCGACCGCGATATTGGTCGCACACCGAGAAAAATCTTCTTCACTCTTGTCATCACAACCCTGCATGATTACATTTTTCTCACCAATAAATGCAGCGACATTATCAACATGCCCGTCGGTGTCGTCGTCAAGAGCCAGGCCAAATGGCAACCAAACAACTTTTTGTTGGCCAAGTTCTTGACACAGTTGCATGGCGATCTGCTCGCGCGAAAGTTTCGGATTGCGGTTTGGGTTCAATAAACACTGCTCTGTCGTTATTAGAGTGCCGGCGCCATCAACATTTAACGAGCCGCCTTCAAGAACCATATTTATTTTGCGCGTTTTATGACCCGCGTAGTCGGCCCAACGCATGGCAATCGTTGCGTCTTTGTCGAACGGCCTGAATTTTTCTCCCCAACCGTTGAATATCCAGCAAGTTGCCACGAGTTCATTTTTTTCGATTATGTAATTTGGCCCAGAGTCGCGAAACCATGCGTCATCAATTTCAAGCGCAACGACATCGACATTTTCGGCACACGCCTTACGCGCTGCATTTAAATCTTCGTGATTGGCGATCATCGTCACGGGTTCATAACCCGAAATTGTGTTCGCCAGCGCAGCATGAGCAGTTTGCGCCTCGGCTAAACGTGAGCCGTAAATCTCGGGTCTTGCTGGCCAACAAATGACAGTGCGTTGATGCCGAGCGAACTCGGCTGGCATGCTCACGTCTCGGATCCATCCAATGTCATCAGCGGCTTATACAACTCTGGGCGCCGGTCACGAAATAATCCCCAGAAAGTTCGAGCAAGTTTTTGGGCCTCAAGATCGAAGCTTGCGAGCAACACAGTTTCTTCGGTGCGGTTCGCTTCGGCAACTTTTGCGCCCGTTGCATCACAGATAAACGAACATCCGTAAAAAGTTATTTCTGTGGCGCGACCAACTTCGCGACCGGTGCGATTTGACGCCATCACGGGGGTGAGGTTGCTCGCGGCATGGCCCTGCATCGCGCGTTGCCAATGACCAGAAGAATCAAGTTCGGCATTCGACGGCTCGCTGCCGATTGCGGTTGGGTATAACAAAATTTCTGCGCCACGCAATGCCATCACGCGGGCTGCTTCTGGAAACCACTGATCCCAACAAATACCAACACCGATTTTTGCGTGTTTTGTTTGCCAAACTTTAAAACCAGTGTCACCTGGACTGAAATAAAATTTCTCGTTATACCCCGGTCCATCTGGAATATGACTCTTGCGATAAGTGCCGAGCACTTTGCCATCGGCATCAATTATCGCGACCGAATTGAAAAGCGAATTATTGGCCCGCTCATAAACACTGATCGGTAGAACAACATTCAGTTCTTTGGCAACTTTCGCAAAGTGTTCAACGGTCGGGTGAGTTGCCATTTCTACTGCACGTTGCAAATCATCAGATGTTTGATCCTTGCAAAAATAATGACCTTCAAATAATTCTGGGATCAAAATAATTTGTGCACCTTGTTTTGCCGCGCTACGCACAAGTCGTTCAGCAGTCGCAATATTTGTAGCGACATCTTGAGACATCGACATCTGTAGTGCGGCGACTGTAACTTTGCGCATATTTATTTACCTAATTGCTCTTTTATCGCGCTGACAACTTCTGGGGCATCTGGAGCGACAGTGGGATTAAATCTGCAAACCACTTTGCCGTCTCGCCCAACCAAAAACTTTTCAAAGTTCCATCGAATGTCACCCGAATGACCCTCAGCATCAACTACCGGTGTCAAGGTTTGGTAGAGCGAATGTCGCTTTTCACCATTGACGTCAACTTTCTCCGACATCGGAAAAGTTATGCCGTAGTTTGTCGAGCAAAAGGTTTCAATCTCGGTGGCACTACCTGGCTCTTGGGCGCCAAATTGATTGCACGGCACACCAAGCACCGTAAAACCCTGCGCTGAATAATCTTTTTGCAGAGCCTCAAGCGCCGTGTACTGCGGCGTCAATCCGCACTTCGAAGCCACATTCACGACAAGAGTGACCCTGCCCTTGAGGGAACCGAGAATATCTGTGGCGCCGGTTAGACCGGCAATTTTCACTTCGTATACCGACATTTTGTTGCTTCTTTCTACGGTTGGAAACTCGTGTGGCAAGGCTACTCAAAGACCTGCTACACAACACAGGTGCCTAGATCGCAGTTTGACGCCGAGTTTTTTAAGCGCTTTTATTCAACGACGCCAATGCATTCACGTCACAAGATCGAAACACTCGCCTCGGCCGTGCATCACTTTTGTAAATGGTGGGATATTCCGGTGCGCTCAGTTCTAGATGTCGGTGCAGGTGTTGGATACTGGAGCGCCTGGTATCGCAAAAATCATTCACGCACGAAAGTTGTTTCTGTGGATGTCAGCGAACATGCCTGCAAGAAATACGGCCACGAGCGACGTGACATCAGTTCATGGACACCGACTGGAACATTCGATCTCGTTATTTGCCAAAGCGTATTGCAATACCTTGACGATCAGGCTGCTAGATCGGCGATTAGAAATTTAGCGAAAGCAACCAAACACGTTTTATTTTTTGAAGTGCCAACAAAAAGTGATCTTCGCCATAATGTCGACCGTGAAGTCACAGATTTGGAGATCTACTCACGCACCGGCGCCTGGTACCGGCAAGAGCTCTCACGAAATTTCAAACAAGCAGGTGCTGGATTATGGATTTCAAAAACCAGCACAATTGTCATGTATGAACTAGAAGGCAATAACTGATAAGTCAACTTTGAACCAGAGCCGTAGTCTTGAGTTATGAATTCTGCAAGCGAAAATAACCCTTACGAACTGGCAAAAGTCGCCGCAGACCATGTCGTAAAAAAGTTTGGCGCGAGACACGACATTCTTGCTGTTCTGGGTTCTGGTTGGGCACATGCAGCATCTGTGCTCGATGCAACAAACGAAATTTCTGTAACAGAAATTCCTGGTTTTACTAAGCCCTCGGCAATAGGTCATGGTGGAACTTTGAAAAGTGTCTCAGTCGGAAAGTCTCGGGTTTTGTTACTCACAGGTCGAACACATCTGTACGAGGGTCACGGTGTGAATTCAGTTGTACATGCGGTTCGCACTGCGGCGTTTGCTGGTTGCAAGACTGTTGTTCTCACGAATGCCGCTGGTTGCTTGCGTCAAGATTGGGGGGTTGGTGCCACGGCACTAATTTCGGACCATATCAATCTCACCGGGTTCTCACCGTTGACTGGTGCCGATGCGCCAGCACCATTACACGGACGTTTCGTAGATCTCACAGATGCATACAGTTCGCGATTGCGCACGATCGCCAAAAGTGTCGACTCGAATTTGCATGAAGGTGTCTACATGGGGTTTCACGGCCCACACTTTGAAACACCCGCAGAAATTCGTGCCGCACGCATTTGGGGTGCCGATCTTGTCGGCATGTCAACAGTGATGGAGACCATCGCCGCTCGGCACATGGGCATGGAAGTTCTTGCGCTATCACTTGCGACAAATCTTGCCGCCGGAATCTCTGGCGAAAAACTTTCAGGTGACGATGTGGTTGAATTTGGTAAAGCATCTGCGACACGGGTCGGTAATTTGCTGGCGAATATCCTCAAACAAATTGATATCGAAAACAACAAACCATGAGCAACAACCCATCCAACCAAGATCGTATTGCGGTCATCAACGCCCAGATCGTTACGGTTGATGAATCTGGTTCGGTTATTGATAATGGTTCACTAATTGTTGGCGCGAACGGCGCAATACGAGAAATTGCGAGTGGCAAATTAGAGCACAATGCAAAAGAAATAATTGATGCTCGCGGTGCAATCGTGATGCCAGGTTTAATTAACACTCATACGCACCTTGGCATGACTTTGTTTCGCGGACTTGGCGACGACATGAGCCTTGAAGATTTTCTTTCACGACTAATGCCTGCCGAAGTAAAAGTACTCAATTACGACGCCGTTCATGCAGGCACGCAGCTCGCAGCGCTTGAATCGCTGCTCGGCGGAATTACAACTGCATTAGATATGTATTACCTGCCAGATGCTGCATTGGATGTTGCAAAGTCAAGTTCTTTGCGAATTCAGACTGGACCAAACTTTTTAGAGTCAGATGGCCCAGAGCCACTTGCATATAACGATCGGCTTTCGTGGGCTGCCAAATGGCTCGAATCACCACGCGACAAGACTGGTTCAACTGGTTGGATTGCACCCCACAGCACATATTTGCTCGGCGAAGATCACTTGCGCACACTTGCCGCTCTGGCGGCAAAATATGAGGCTCGAGTTCATGTACACGCGGCGGAAACTGTTGGCGAGATGCAACTAGTTGCCAATCGTCATGGTGGTCGCACTCCAATTCAAGTTCTCGCCGACACGAATTTATTGCGTCGCAGTGTTCTGGCGCATGGAGTACATCTAAGTGATGCAGACATCTCGCTAATCGCTGATAATTCAGCCACCGTCGTTCATTGTCCTGCATCAAATTTTAAACTCGCAAGCGGCGTTGCGCGTATTTTAGATTTGCAACGTGCGGGAGTGAACGTAGCACTCGGTACAGATGGCCCAGCCTCAGGCAATGACATCGACCTATGGATTGCAATTCGTCTGGCTGGGTACATGCAAAAAACTGCTGCCAAAAACCCCGCGGTTTTGCCGGCACTAGATCTTGTGCGCATGGCGACAATTAATGGGGCGCGTGCGCTGCAACTTGATCACATGATTGGCTCTCTTGAAGTAGGCAAACAGGCAGACTTGATTGTGCTCGATGCAGATTCACCTTCACTCACACCGACGTTTGATCCACACACGGCTATTGCAACTTGTGTAACTCGCGCCGATGTGCTGCATGTAGTAGTCGACGGCAAATTAGTCGTTAAAGATCGTAGATGTCTGACGATCAATCACCAAGCAGCAATAACCGCAGTGAAAGCACTCGGCAAACAAGTGCTGGCAAGCGTCAACAAGAACTAATTGCTGATTCGGAACTACTGTGGGTCAATCATGACAACTCAAATTGATTGGACTGCCTTGCGAACTGCAGCATTGGCTGCGGCAGAAAATGCCTATGCCCCCTATTCGAAATTTCATGTTGGTGCGGCTGCAATAGTTGATGATGGTCGAATGATCACGGGTTGCAACGTTGAAAATGCTTCGTATGGTTTGGGTCTTTGTGCTGAATGCGGACTCATCAGCGAACTCATGGCTTCTGGTGGTGGCAGGCTCGTAGCCGTATGCACCGTGGGCAATAAGCAACCAGTGACACCATGTGGTCGATGCCGACAATTGTTATGGGAGCATGGTGGTGCCAATATGTTGCTTGAAGTAAACGGTGTGCCGCGAAAACTAAGCGAAATGTTGCCAGTTGCGTTTCCTGAAGAGTCTGTGTTTGTAAACCCAGAAAGTTCACCGAAATGATCGCGCAAGACGGTTTAACAGCAACGCAGACAGAATTTTTCAGTGAAAATGGCTATCTTGTTTTGCCAGACTTTGTGGACGCGCAAGCATGCTTGAAACTTCGTGAACAAGCCATGGTTCTTGCCGAAAAATACTGTCCGTCACCAGAACAGGCGACCGTGTTCACCGCCGACGGCACTGCGGTGCATGCGTCAGATGACTATTTTTTAAGTAGCGGCGACAAGATTCGTTGCTTTTTTGAAAAAGATGCTTTCAATGAGCGTGGCGAATTGCGTCAAGATGCACACTTATGTTTAAACAAATTAGGTCATGCGATGCACGATCTTGATTCGGTGTTCAAAGAGTTCAGTCATTCAAGTCGTCTTGCTGCGATCGCACGGTCGATCGGTCTTAAACAAGAAAAATTATTGCAATCGATGTACATCTTCAAACAGCCGCGCATCGGTGGCGAAGTGACGAGTCATGTCGACCACACATATTTATGGACAGAACCTCAATCAGTAATCGGTTTTTGGTTTGCAATTGATGATGCAACAACCGAGAATGGTTGCATGTGGGCACTGCCCGGCGGTCATCGGATTCCGGTTAAATATCGCAATCGACTGACCACTGATCGCAAGTCGACCTTCAACGAAGTTTTTGATTCAACTCCGTATCCAACCACGGGTTTGGTGCCACTTGAAGCACCGCGCGGAACTTTAATTTTGCTCAACGGCACTCTTCCCCATCGATCTGGCCCAAACACGAGCGACAAACCACGACATGCCTACACGATTCATGCGATTGATGGAACCGCCAGTTATCCGACAGACAACTGGTTGCAGCGCTCGACGTTGCCGATGAACGGTTTTTCGAACTAAAAAATATTAATCAGCAAGAATCGCAGCAGTTGCAGATGTGCCGAGGCGAGTTGCTCCTGCGCTAATCATTTCAAGCGCCGTTGCACGGGTGCGAATGCCACCACTGGCTTTAACACCAATCAAGTCACCAACGGTAAGTCGCATTAACTCAACGGCATGAACTGTTGCTCCACCAGATTTGTGAAACCCGGTCGATGTCTTTACAAAATCTGCACCATTGGCAACAGCCACTCGACAAGTGGCAATTATTTGCTGATCTGTTAACGCCGACGATTCAATAATTACTTTTAGCAATGCCTGCGTCTTGGTTGCCATAGAAATGGCTTTGCGAACTGCTGCAATTTCGTCACCGAGTTCAAGCCAGTTTGCTGAATAAATAAAGCCGAGATTTAAGACCATATCTATTTCTGTTGCTCCGTTTTCGATTGCGCGTGTGGCTTCGAATGCTTTTACATCCCCGGCGTGAGCCCCCGATGGAAACCCGACTACGCACGCGATTGCGATCTCTGTCGGCACCAAACCGACCGACAATGGAAGAAAAGATGGAGAGAAACAAACTGCGGCGACATTGAACTTGCGAGCCTCTGCACAAAGATTCGTAATTTCAAGAGAAGTCGCCTCGGGGGCCAACAGAGTATGGTCAATATGTTTTGCAAGTTCCTCGAGAGTCATTACTCAGTTACCTTAATTCGTCGTCTCGCTTTTTTGTTATTGACGATTAACGGGTAGCGTTTTGCCCTGAGATGGCAACGCTGCGATTTAACTATGGGACAATGGGCTCGGGCAAAAGCACACTTGCGCTGCAAATTAATCACAATTTGACGAGTCGGGGTCTGGCCGGATTGTTGCTCACAAAACTCGACCGCGACGGCGGACAAGTCACTAGTCGGCTTGGTGTTTCGACGCCGGCAATTGAGATGGCACCCGACTTGAACCTATTTGATTTGGCAGTTTCGCGAATGCCGTTGCAATTCATTGTTTGTGACGAAGCGCAATTTTGCACGATTCAACAATGCGACCAACTTGCCTTAATTGTCGACGAACTTCATATTGATGTTTATGCCTTCGGTTTGATTACAGATTTCAAAGGCTTGCTGTTTGATGGCACACGACGACTACTCGAAATTGCTGATCAACGCATCGAGATGCAGGTTGAAGCGCGCTGTTGGTGTGGGGCACGGGCAACTAATAACGCGCGTTTAGTAAACGACAAAGTTGTACTTGAAGGCGAAACCGTGATGGTTGGCGATACAGATAAAAACACTGTTGCGCCGTTGTTCGGCGATGTCGTGCGTTACGAACTACTTTGTCGAAACCACTATCGCAAAAAGCAAATCTCGGCTAACTAAAAAACGTTCAGCAAGTCGACAACGAAAACAAGAGTTTCATTGCCTTTGATTACTCCGCCTGCTCCCTGGCTGCCATAACCCATTTCGGGCGGAATCGTCAACTGACGTCGACCTCCAACTTTCATTCCGGCAACGCCGTTGTCCCAGCCTGAAATAACTTGACCTTCACCTAGGCCAAACTCAAACGGCTCGTTGCGATCCCATGATGCATCAAATTGTTTTGCCGTACTCCACGCCACTCCGACGTAGTGCACCGACACATTTTTGCCACGCACGGCTTCTTGGCCGTCACCGACTGTTATATCTTCAATCACTAGGCCGCTAGGTGCCGAGGTTTTTGGAATCTTGACTTCTGGTTTGGAATTTGACATCCCTGCAGACTACTCAACTAACAACCAAAAATCACCCCATGTATTTGCGGAAAGACTCAATTATTTGTGTTGCTGAGGTATCTGTACTTATTGCAAACTTTTTGACGAATGCATCCAACCGAAATAAATCTTCTGGTGTGTCAATATCGAGGCGAATATCGGGGAAAGCGAGTTCAGCCGGCGCATCAACCGCACGAACACGAAATTTTGATTGATTATCCCAAATGTAACTTGTCACATGTTCGCGATGTGACGGCTCTGTGGCGATTGCTGAGAGTTCTTTGAGTAACTTGACAGAAAGAATTTCAGCACCAAAACCGTCAGCATAGTTATTGCTGAGTCGCTGTTGATGATTGCAGGCATAGTCGAAATCGCCAGATTGAAATTCGTGGACTAGGCGATCAATTTCTTCACCAGCAACAAATGGATTGTCTGCACAAACTCGAACGACTTGATCAGCATTAGTTTTTTCAAGCGCCAAGTTAAATCTTGACAAGACATCGCTTTCGCTGCCACGAACTATTCGGACACCAAATTTTTCAGCATCAGCCACTAAATCATCGTCTTGCGCACTAGAAGATGTGGCAAGAATTGTTTCGTCGATCAAGTTGGCAGACATCACTCGGGTCAAAACCCAAGCAAGAAGAGTCTGGTTACCGAGTTTGGCGAGCATCTTTCCGGGAAAGCGTTGCGAACCCATTCGCGCCTGAACAACGGCGACAACTCGCGTCATGATTTGGCGAGGTCATCCCAAGTCAGGATGTGATCTTCGGGCAAATCGTGAACTATTTTTTTGCCGACTACTAAATCGG
>BJGF01000018.1 GCA_014190295.1 Actinomycetes bacterium
GCAGTGGCGGTGGCGGTTCGTCTGGCGGTGGAAGCAGTGCAACCACCACAACTATTGTGCCGACCACCACAACTATTGTGCCGACCACCACAACTATTGTGCCGACCACCCGAACATTGATTCCTGCGAACACGACTGTTGCTCCACCACTGCCAGTAATGCCGATTAATTCGGTGCCAACTTTTAATTCGCCAAATAATAATTTCAACCAAAATCGACCAACACTTGGCCAGCAAATGCCACAACTTGCTGAAAATACTCGACCTGCCGCAGCCACTGCTCGCGCGGTCGGCAACGATGTCACATTTAAAGTAACAGCCAAACCAGGTGCCACAGTAAACATCTATCGCAATGGAATTCTCGTCAGCACAGTTCCTGCTGCGGCAGCAGCTGCGATCAAAGTTTCAGAAAATCCTGCTGGTGTCAATACTTTTCAAGTTGTAGTCGTTGAAAAAAATGGTGATATTTCGGCAGCACCAAAAAAGACTGTTGCAAGTGCATCTAGTTCTACAACTTCAAGCGCTGACTCAAAGACGAATAGTAGTCCTGCTAAGTCGAATCCGGCTAAGTCGAATCCTGCTAAGACTGAAAAATCCAAAAAGAGCACGTCCAAGGCTGGCAAATAGTAAATCTACAGAGTGCTAAGTCTCGTTGGGCTAGTTGAAATTGAAGTAATCCAACTAATGTCGTGCTTATGACCGATCTTGTGCCTCCTTCAAATCTTGCAAAAACCCTGGGCGAATTAAAGAACTCAGGTTGGAAGTCGCAAAGTGTTAAAGAAGAAATTCGCAAAAATGCCGTAGTGCGGATAACCGCCGGAGAAGAATTATTTTCTGGCGTTCTTGGTTTTGAAGAAACAGTGATGCCCCAACTTGAGAATGCATTACTCGCAGGCCACGACATCGTGTTTCTTGGTGAACGCGGTCAAGCCAAGACACGAATCATTCGCTCACTAATTTTTTTGCTCGACGAATGGATGCCGATTGTCGCTGGAAGCGAAATCAATGATGACCCATATGCGCCAGTTTCACGTCAATCACGCGAGTTGGTTGCACAACATGGCGATGCCACACAAATTTCGTGGGTACATCGAAGCATGCGTTACGGAGAAAAACTTGCAACTCCAGACACATCAATTGCCGACTTGATTGGCGAAGTTGATCCAATCAAAGTCGCCGAAGGCCGCTATCTGAGTGACGAGCTGACTTTGCATTATGGATTAGTACCGCGTTGCAATCGTGGAATTTTCGCAATCAACGAGTTGCCAGATCTCTCCGAGCGAATTCAAGTCGGCTTACTTAACGTTCTTGAAGAACGTGATATCCAAGTTCGCGGTTACAAAATTCGTTTACCACTAGACATTATGTTGGTGGCTTCGGCTAATCCAGACGATTACACAAATCGTGGACGAATTATTACTCCGCTCAAAGATCGTTTTGGCAGTCAAATTCGCACGCATTATCCGCTTGACATTGATACAGAAATTGCGGTTGTACGCCAAGAATCGCGCCCAGCAAGTATCGGTGCAGTTCAAGTGCGAATTCCAAGGTTCATGGAAGAAATTATTGCCACGGTCAGTCATCTTGCTCGCGCAAATAGCCAGGTCAATCAACGCAGTGGCGTGAGTGTTCGGTTAACTACAAGCAATCAAGAGTTGTTGTGCGCCAATGCTGTGCGTCGTGCGTTGCATGCAGGTGAAACTGACGTCGCCCCGCGAGTTAGCGATCTTGATGCACTCGCCGCATCGACCGCTGGCAAAATCGAAATTGACGCTGTCGAAGACGGCCGCGAGAGCCAAATTTTTCAGCAACTCGTGCGTGGTGCAGTGTTGCAAGTGTTTAAACAACACAGCAATTTAGAGAATCTTCGTCAAGTTGCAGAAGAATTTAGTGAAGGTGTTGTCGTGCAAACCGGAGAAGACATCGCATCGGCTGATTATGTAGTTTTGCTAGAAAAAATGCCAGCGTTGCGCACCGCGGTGAACGGTCTTATAAACGGCGATGAATCTCCGGCAGTTATAGCCAGCGCAATTGAGTTTGTACTCGAAGGTTTACACCTTTCGAAACGATTGAACAAAGACTCAACTGCGCAACGCGCGGTTTATCGAGCGAAAAACTAATTTATAACTCGTCGTTGAGTCCAGATTTCACTTGTGTCTTGCCGTTCAGCAAGCACCGGTTGACCTACGAGCACGGCAACATCTACAGGATCAGCAAATCCGTGCAGTTTGATTGCTGAATGCGCTTGAGTTTCGACCCCAGGTGGAAGTTCAATTATGTGATCAGTTGGAATCAACACGCCAACACCAGCAGCCTGGTCACAAAGTCGGGCGGCCAGGTTTGGCGCAGGGCCGATGTAATCGTCGCCTTCAAACAACATCGTGTCGCCTGTCGCAATGCCGATGCGCAGTTTTAGTGGTGCGCAAACCGTTTCTGCACGGCGATCAAGCTCCATAGCAAACGTGATTCCTTCAATTTGCTCAACTGCTACGGCCATCAGACCGTCACCAAGAAATTTATCGATTCGTACGCCACGCTCTGAAGCGATTGCCCTGGCGACAGCACGAAACTCAGCCAGCAATGTTGTTGCCTTACGGTCACCATTGGTTTCCATGTAGTTAGTAAACCCTGAAAGATCTACGAAAATGAATGTCCGAGGAAATCTCATACGAGTTATCAGTCTACGGCTCTCGGTACTAGCGTGCGCTTGTGACTAGTCGCTTCAACTATTCGCGTTGGGATGGAACTCAGCGTGGTTTTGAGTTTGATGCACAGAGCATCGTCGACGAAATAACCGACGATCTTCTTTACCACGGTGATGTAAATGCCGCGTTACGTCGTTTAATGCAAGAAGGAATGAAAAACGAGCGTGGCGAACAATTAATGGGTCTTCGCGAAATGATGCAACGCTTGCGCGAGCGTCGTGAAGAAATAAAAGATCGCGGCGATCTTGGTGGCGTGTATAGCGAGATCGCGGCAGAACTTGATGATCTCGTCGATGAAGAGCGGCACGAAATAGATGAGGCGCTAAAAGCCGCAGAAAAATCTGGCGATCAACGGCGGATAGATGTAGCCAAAGAATCTGCACAAGAACATAATTTTCGTCTTGATATGTTGCCGAGTGATCTTGCCGGCAAGATAAGCGAACTTGAACATTACGATTTTCAATCAGCCGAAGCAAGACAACGATTTGAAGCGCTGCTCGAAAAACTGCGCCAGCAGATGATGCAACAGATGCTCGACCAGATGTCTGGGGCAGTCGACCAACTAACACCAGAAGATATGCAGCGAATGAAAGACATGATGGCGGCGCTAAACGAAATGATTGAATCTCGAGAGCGTGGTGAAGAGCCGGCGTTTGCACAATTCATGGAAAAATTTGGTGATTTTTTTCCGGAGAATCCGCAAACTCTTGACGAATTACTCGAAATTATGGCGCAACGCATGGCAAACGCCCAAGCAATGTTGAATTCGATGACGCCAGAACAGCGCGAACAGATGCGTCAACTCAGCGAAAAGCTGTTAGAAGACATGGATTTGCGCTGGCAGATGGATCAACTAGCGCAAAAGTTGCAGGGCATGTTTCCTCAAAAAGGGTGGGGTCAATCGCACGAATTCACTGGCAATGACCCCATGGGTTTCGGTGAAGCGATGCAATCGATGCAAGAACTTGGTGATCTTGATCAATTGGACAACCTTTTGCGCAATGCTTCCTCACCGACCGCCTTGGCTGAAGCCGATTTAGATCGTGTTCGTGAGATGTTGGGCGAGGATGCGGCCAAATCTCTGCAACAAATGGCTCAATTAACAAAAAAATTGAAAGATGCTGGGCTGATCGATCAAGTCGAGGGAAAACTCGAACTCACGCCAAGTGGCTTGCGCAAAATTGGTGCGAATGCGTTGCGTGATGTTTTTGGGGCGCTCGAAAAAGATCGCCTTGGTCAGCATCAAGTTGAGCGACTGGGTGTCGGACATGAGCGAACCTACGACACGAAGCCTTACGAATACGGTGATCCATTTCAACTAGATCTGCAACGAACTTTGCGCAATGCGTTGCAACGGCAAGGTGCAACGGTGCCAATTAAGTTGTCTGCCGATGATTTTGAAATAGAACAGACAGAACATCTGACAAGATCTTCAACTGTATTGATGCTCGATCTTTCGTTGTCAATGCCGATGCGCGATTATTTTTTACCTGCAAAGAAAGTTGCGATGGCGCTGCATTCGCTAATGAGTACCCAATTTCCGCGTGATTATCTTGGGATCGTTGGTTTTAGCGAAGTGGCGCGCGAGTTGACCCCACAGCAGTTACCCGAGGTTTCTTGGGATTTCGTTTATGGCACCAACATGCAGCACGGGTTCATGTTGGCCCGCAAAATGTTGTCCCGTCAAACTGGTACAAAGCAAATAATTATGATCACCGATGGTGAGCCAACGGCCCACATTTCCAAGTCGGGGGATGTGTTTTTTAACTATCCACCTGTGCGCGAAACGATCGAAGCAACCTTAAGTGAAGTCATGCGTGCCACCCGCGAAGGCATTCGTATTAACACTTTTATGTTGGATGCCTCACATGCTTTGCAGGCTTTTATTGAGCAAATTACGGCTATTAATAAAGGTCGGGCCTTTTTTACAAGTCCAGAAAATCTTGGTGAATATTTGTTGGTTGACTTCATCGAACATAAGCGGCAACTTTCACGGCACGGAAGCCGAACTGCAAAAGCCAGGTAACATTTGCTTTTTCTATGAATCTTTGGCATAATGACATGGTTGTAGTTACACCGTTGTTAGCGCCCCCGCGTTGGTAGACGGATAGATGGGGAGGAATTTTAATTGGACGGTCGCAAACACATATCGCTTAGCAATGACCATGCGTGGCAAGACGAAGCGAATTGTCTCGGTGTTGATCCAGATTTATTTTTTCCAGAGCGTGGTGCATCAACTCGTGAAGCCAAAGAGGTTTGTCGCGGATGTGTTGTCAAGAATGACTGTCTTGAATATGCCCTTGAAAATGGCGAGAAATTCGGCATTTGGGGTGGACTGTCTGAACGAGAGCGTCGACGTTTACGTCGTCAACGCGCCCAAGGTAATCGCAACACTGCGACTGCCTAATTAACTAGTTTCAGTTTTCAATCAAGATTTTGTAGCGCACGATTGCGCGCAGCCAAGCACCATTCAATGGTTCTTTCTTTGCTTAAATCCAATTCCGCCCATCGCGATTTTGCAATTTGAGTAAGAACTCTGGCAGGAGCTAGACCGACTAGTTCAGCGCGATCAATGTCGGCCCGTTTAGCGATTTCGTCGAAAACGAACGCCGGACCAACGATGTCTGGGGCAATCAAGTTCATGCTGACTTGAATTTCATCGCCGAGTTTTAAGCCCAGTGTTCGCACTTCGCGACTACGCAATTCGCGGGCTATTCGTCGACCATCTTCAATTGTTGAATTTTTAAGCCAGACGTTATAGGCCACCAGAATTTGTCTTGCGCCAACGCAAATTGCCCCAGCAGTTGGATGGGCTTTCATTGGCCCAAAGTCTGGTTGCAGATCGATAAATGCTCGTTTACGGATTTCTGGTAAATCCCGTTCTGGGCCATATACAAAACTCGGAATATTTAGTGTGGTTGCTATGTACTGCGCGAATTCGTTTCGCGCGGTAATTGCTTGTTCAATAGTTGAATCTTCAAGTGGCACGAACGGCACCACATCGATAATCCCGATCCTTGGATGCACGCCAATATGTTTGTTTAGATCAAATGCTCGTGCACTTAGTTCGGCGAGTTTGTGGGGAGTATTAGCGCCGACAACCGTGAACACACTGCGGTGGTGGTGATAGTCGCTGTGAACATCTAGAACATCGTGCCCTAGAGTGCGTCGAATCTCATTGATTTCGTCAATTCGCCGACCCTCACTGATATTTATCACGCATTCGAGCATCTTTAATGCCTAGCGCATTTTTGGGTGCCGATGCTAGAGTTGTTGTATGTTCAACGGACCTGAAATCTGGATCATCATTTTGCTTGTGGTAGTGCTATTCGGTGGCAAGCGTCTTCCGAATATTGCTCGAAACTTAGGCAAGGCTCAAAGCGAACTCAAAAAGGGTCTTGCTGAAGGTGCTGCCGAAGCAAAAAAAGACGATACTCCAAAAACCGATTCAAAATAGTTTTTGGCTACGCCACTAATTGGCGTGCGTAGTTTTATTCACTCGTGAGAATTTTGACTTTGGTTTGAAGCAGATCGCCAAGCAAACCTCGTCGCTCGTTAGCGGCATACAAGTTAAGTTCGAGATCAAGTTTTGCTGAGGCCTTAACGTAAATAAGCAGCTGATCATCTTCTGATCTGACAGTGACTTTTTTGATTCGCCCATCTTGAGTGCGATCAAGACCGATTGCAATTCGCAAAATTGCTGCGAGAGATCGCACAATGTGTTGATCTGATTCGAGTAGCTGTGCGAATTCTGGATGTGTCGGTTTGGGGACGCTTTTGCGGTGATAACGAGCAATTTGTGCGATCAGTTCGATCTCGCGATCGGTGAGACCAACAAGTTCTGAGTTGCGAATTACATAATAAGAATGCAGGTGGTGCTTCGAATGCGACACGACTACGCCAACATTTGCGAGCAGTGCTGCTGCCTCTAGATAGCGACGACACGATGCATCAAGGTTTAACCTCTTTTGCAGGTTTTCGAAGAGTGACAGGGCAATTTTCGCGACATTTGCGGCGTGAACCGGTCGATCATCGCACCGATCTGCGAGTTGTCGAACACTGTGCATCGCCGGATCTATACCGTCAGGATGATTAAGCATCTCTCGGCGTTGCAAAGTGTCAAAAAGCACGCCTTCACGCAATGCATAATCTGAATACATAAATTTCGTGACACCAAATGACAATGCGATTCCTTCCAAAATTACAGCACCTGCCAAAATGATGTCGGCACGAGAAGGCTCTAGGTCGAATATTTTTTCACGTTGTTTAACGGTTGGTACATTAGCCAACAGGTTAAGGACCTTGGTTATATCTTCTGATGCAAACTCGTAACGGTTAAAAGATTTTGGCTCGGTTTGTTTATTCTGTTGCATTATCAGCTTGGCAATGGCCTCTACAGTTCCTGAAGAACCAACCGCTACTTCAAAACTTAGTTCTTGTACCTCTGGTTGAATCGTCGCCAACATTGATCGTACGAATTTGCGACAACTACTCACAGCGCTCGGGTGAAGCGCATCTGTTCTAAAAAATCTGTCGGTCAGTCGAACGGCCCCGAGTTTGAAACTGCGCGACAGAAAGATCTCTTCACCAGCGGCAAGCACTACTTCAGTCGAGCCTCCACCAATATCGCATAGCAGCATGGGCTGGTCGCCAATTCCGATTGCGTGAAGTACTCCGAGGTGGATAAGTCGTGCCTCTTCGATTCCAGAGACAACCTCAATTTCGACCCCGGCTTCTTTTCGGGCTCGTTTTATAAATTCATTACGATTTTGAGCTTCACGAACTGCACTCGTCGCAACTGCTCTTAATTCGGCTTTGTGAACCGTGGCGATTTCTCGCATTCGTTTAAGTGATGCGATTCCGCGGTCCATTGCATCTGATTCAAGTTGTTTCATATCACCTGCACCATGACCGAGTCTGATCACTTCTTTCTCACTGGTGACAATTTGAAAGCCAGTTTCGACTGGTTTTGCGACGACTAAGTGAAAACTATTTGTGCCTACGTCAAGAGCAGCAAATATTGGCTCAGACTTTGACCCCATGATTACTTATCTTAGAACGGGTTGGTTTGACGGTAGGATTCAAAACCGAAACGAGGTCCAATATGACGAACTTTGCAGAACCAACAACTCTCAACGAGCCACCGCGCGGGCACGCTCGAATCGTCTATTTAGGTTCGGTTTCGCCTCATTGGGAGGTCTATGGCGATTACGGCGATCAGAATCTACTTGAAGATTTTCGTGCAAGAGTTCTGGCTCGACTAATTCTCTTACCACGCAATGACCCCCAGTTTCGACGCAATCAAGAACGGGTCAGCAAAGATGCCGAGCGTGAACGAATCAGCATTGAATGGGAGCTCGGTTACCCAGTTGCCGCCGATACGAATACTGCTTCAACTGCCAATATTGCAACTGTTGAAACAGCGGCGCCAACCGAATAAACAGTTTTCAAGACTTCATTGATATGGATCTTGAATCTAGATTCATTAATCGTGAACTTAGTTGGCTCGACTTCAATGATCGTGTTTTAGAACTCACTAACGACAAAAATATTCCACTGCTTGAGCGTTGTCGCTTTTTGGCGATTTGCTCTTCAAATTTAGATGAGTTTTATCAAATTCGAGTTGCGGCCCTTAAAGACCAGGTTGCTGGAGACATTTCAGCCAAGACACCCGATGGCCGAACACCATTGGAGCAACTTAGAGAGATAAAAATACGCACGCAAGATTTTGTTCGCCGACAAGATCAAATTTGGGCTAAAGATTTATTGCCCCAACTCAAGGCAGCTGGTGTTCATATCGCTAGTTGGTCACAATTATCCGCACGTGAAAAAGTAAAAATGTCATCCGAATTTGATCAAAGGATTTTTCCAGTATTGACGCCACTAGCCGTCGATCCTGCTCATCCGTTTCCTTATATATCTAACCTTGCACTGAATTTGGCGGTGATCGCCCGTGACCCCAATTCGGGTGAACAGAGATTTGCTCGATTAAAGATTCCTAAGAATCTGCCAAGATTCATGCGAGTAGGCACAGCAAACCGTTTCGTATTACTTGAAGAAGTAATCTCAGCGAATCTTTCGCGTCTGTTTCAAGGCATGACAATCGAACAGTGTTTTGTTTTTCGTGTTACCCGCAATGCAGACCTTTCATTAGACGACGAAGACGCTGAAGATCTGTTGGCAGCCGTCGAAATGGAGTTGCGTCGCCGAAGATTTGGTCGGGCAGTAAGAATTGAGGTTCCTTATGGAACAGATCAGGATGTTCTTGATTTAATGCGTCAAGAATTAGAACTAGAGCCAGATGATGTGACTTTTCATCGAGGAATCATTGAGATGAATGCACTAAACCAGCTGGCATCACTAGATGTTTCGGCTTTGCGTTATCAAGCGTGGCCTTCGTTAACCGCTGGTCGTCTTGTGGCTGCCGAATTCAATAGTCAAAGTATTTTTCAAGTTATTCGTGAGCGACAACTGCTGGTACATCACCCCCACGAATCTTTTACATCCTCGGTAGAAGCTTTCGTAGAGCAGGCGGCTAACGATCCGAAGGTGCATTCAATCAAGATGACTTTGTATCGCACATCTGGTGACTCTTCAATTGCAAAACATTTAGTTCGGGCAGCCGAGTCTGGCAAACAAATTGCCGTTGTGCTCGAGATCAAAGCACGTTTTGACGAAGCCCGCAATATCGCTTGGGCGAAAGAACTCGAATATGCGGGAGTGCACGTAACTTATGGGATCGTGGGTTTGAAGACTCACTCGAAATGTATTTTGGTGGTCCGTGAAGACAATGACCAGATGCGCAGATATGTGCACATTGGTACAGGTAACTACAACTCAAGTACTGCAAGAGTTTATGAAGACATCGGGTTTTTCACCTGCGAAGAGTCGATTGGTGCAGATGTAACCGAATTATTTAATTATTTAACCGGTTACGCCAAGGAGCCAGACTATTTGCGACTATTTGTTGCTCCACACCAGTTGCGTCCGAGAATTCTCGAACTTATTCATCGCGAAGCAACTTTTAAAGAGGCTGGTCGGATAACACTGAAGCTCAACTCTGTTTCTGATCCGGCAATCATTGACGCTTTATATCTAGCGAGCTGTGCTGGTGTCAAAATAGATTTAATTGTTCGTGGAATTTGCTGCCTTCGTGCAGGAGTGCCTGGCATGTCAGAGAACATAACCGTGCGCAGCATTCTTGGTCGATATCTTGAGCATTCTCGGATATATAGATTTGATCATGGTTTTGACGACGATTCGCCGCTGCACTTAATTGGTTCAGCCGATTTAATGGGACGTAATTTAGACGGTCGAATTGAAGTTCTGGTTCCGCTGACACATCCAAAGCACCGTGCTTGGCTTGATAAGGTCCTGGGTTTCTTATTAGAAGACAAGAGCAAGCACTTTGAACTTGGTAGCGACAATAAGTGGACAAAGCATGCCACCCAAGAGGATGCAGGCGATGCGCAACACCGTTTGCACGAATGGGTTTTAGCCACCCAAGTCCGGTGATTTTTATCTGTTCACTTGGGTGTCACTTATTGGACAACAAGAGTTAACCATCTCGGGGCTACTGTTATTAAAAGATCAGCAAATGCAAATGGTTGTTGGTCAAGCCAGAAAAATTAGACGAAATAGAGGTGTTATTTATGGTTGAAATCCGCAAAAATTTCCACAGCGATCTTGAAAATGCCGTTGCAGAAGTAATTCGTCTTGGTGCATCCGTAACCGAGGCGATACCAAGAGCCACGGCGATTTTGCTTAGTGGTGATCTTGAAGGTGCCGACTATTTAGTTCAGGCCGATGACGAGTTTGATGGCCGTGCGTCGGCGCTCGAGGCATTGTGCTTCGAAATTTTGGCACTACAGGCTCCTGTGGCTGCCGATCTCCGACAAACTGTCTCAATAATAAAGATTTCTGGAGAACTTGAACGTTCAGCAGATCTCGTTGTCAACATTTGTAAAGCGGCACGACGTATCTATGGACACGATATTGACCCAACCTTACGGGGTGTTATTTCTAAGATGAGTGAACAAGCTCAAAAACTTTTCGCAGCAACAATGGAAGCATTCGAAGAAAATGATGATGCTAAAGCTGCCGCAATTGATGACATGGATTCGTATCTAGATAGTTTGCATCGTCAATTTATTCAGCAAATTTTTGAATCTCACTCTAATTTAAAAATTGATCTTCAAGTCGCAGTGCAGTTAGCGGTTGTTGCTCGGTTCTACGAACGTATTGGTGACCATGCGGTAAACATCAGCGAAAAAACCCGTTTCATCGTGACGGGCTGGGTGCGTGAGCGTGATGGCATCAGTCGTTATAAAGCCAAAGTTGCTGACCAGACCGGAGAGACACCAAGAATTTCAGAGCAGAATTGAGACAAGTTTTTACTGTGCAATTCGTTTTCTTTATTTTAGGAGTATGTATTTCGGCGCTAATCGCTTTTTTTATTTCAAGACGATCAGCAAATGAAACTCAGACGGTACTCAGTCAAGATACTTCTCTAGAAAAGAGAGTTACCGAAGATTTGGCTTCGCAGTTGATGGACATCCTCGATGTCTTTGCAATTGGTGTCGTGTTTATTGATTATAAAAATAATCATCGCGCAAAAAACAAGGCTGCATCTTCAATGACCGGAGTCCGATATGTAGATATTTTGGTAAATCAAGCAGTAGATGAAATGGTCACACTCGTTGCAGAATTAGGTCACGGTGATCGAGTGTTTGAAGCGGTTGCGGGCACAACAAGGTTTTTTAGAATTCACGGAGAGAAATTACGAAGTCAAAGTGTAATTGTGACGATTGAAGACATCACAGAAAAATCGCGAATTGAGACTGTGCAGACCGATTTTGTCGCAAACCTGAGTCACGAACTTAAAACTCCGATTGGTGCGATTGCAGCACTTGCAGATTCTTTGACTGGCGAGACTGAGACCGATGTAGCTTGGCGACTTGCAGAAAGAATCGTCACCGAGTCACATCGCATGTCACGTATTGTTGATGACCTTTTAGATCTCTCTCGTCTTGAATTTGGTGGCACAGAAGATTGGACGAATATTGATCTCAGCCATGTGTTGGTAGAAGCTGTAAGTACCAACCAACATTCGGCTAAACGACAAGGTCTGAATTTGTCTCTATCTAATACAGGCAATCTCTTTGTGCGAGGTGAAAGATCTCAACTCATTTCAGTATTTTCCAATCTTATTGAGAATGCAATTAAGTACAGTGAGACTGGCAACGTTGTATTGGTCGAAAGTTTGGGTCTTGGCAACGAAATTGTCGTTAATGTAATCGATCATGGAATAGGAATCGCCGAACATGATCAAAAAAGAATTTTCGAACGCTTTTACCGAGTCGACAGAGCACGAAGCCGAGCGACAGGTGGAACTGGTTTAGGTTTGTCAATAGTTAGACACATCGTTTTAGAGCATGGTGGCTCGATTGAAGTTGTTTCAGAAGAGGGAATCGGCTCAACATTTACAGTTCGATTGCCACAAGTATCGGTAAAACCTGCTCCGGATTTAGTTGACGATTTAGGAGCCTTAACGTGAGCATAAATAATTCGCTACCAACAATTTTGGTTGTAGATGACGAAGAATCATTCATCGAGGCGTTACAGGTTGGTCTGAAACGTGAAGGTTTTCGCGTCGAGGTCGCGCGTGACGGCGCTGAAGCGCTCGCTGTTTTTGATTCGGTACGACCAGATGCAGTGTTGTTAGATGTGATGTTGCCAAAAGTTTCTGGAACAGATGTTTGTCGGGAAATTCGTAAAAAGAGTACGGTGCCAATCATCATGGTCTCAGCCAAGGGCGCCGAAATTGACACGGTAGTGGGTCTTGAGGTGGGTGCCGATGACTACATCGTGAAGCCGTATCGACTTCGAGAACTCGTCGCACGTTTGCGTGCCGCGCTTCGTCGCGGGGCTCTTTCTAGTAGCGAAGAAGACATAGTTGGCATTGGCAGAGTTGCGATTGGTGCAGTTTCTATCGATCCTGAACAACATATTGTTTTGGTTCGTGGTGAAGTCACCAAGCTTCCGTTAAAAGAATTTGAGTTGCTCTATATTTTGATGTCAAATGCTGGTCGAGTATTAACCAGAGAAACTCTGATTGACCGTATTTGGGGCACCGATTATTTTGGTGATACCAAAACATTGGATGTGCATATCAAGCGGTTACGGGCAAAGATTGAACAAGAACCTGCAGATCCGCAACTTGTGGTAACCATCCGCGGACTTGGTTATAAATACGAGAAAATGGCTTCATAGCACTATTCAAATCAGGTCTCGCACCAGCTTCACCGCTTATGCGCCTCGGGCGAGTTCATGCACTTATTGCATGTGGGGAAGCATCGTTTGCGATTGCTCTCGCGGATTCGTTATTTCTCTCTATTAATCCGGATGCTGCTCGCAGCAAAGTTTTGTTATTTCTGGCGATAAGTCTTGCCCCATTTGCTGTTGTTGCTCCGTTTATCGGGCCGATTATTGATCGTGTGCCAGGTGGGCGCAGGTTCACAGTTTTTCTAGTGAACCTTTTGCGATGTGTCACGGTGTTGTTAATGATTTCGCGATTGGACTCGATGACCTTGTTTCCGCTGGCATTTATTTCATTGGTTCTTTCCCGAACGTATGCGGTCAGCAAAACAGCACTAGTTCCGACACTTGTACCCAACGAGCAAGCATTGGTTGCCGCGAACGGAAAGTTAGGCCTATTGGCGGGGATGATTGGTTTTGTCGCCTCGGTGCCAGCTTTATTGCTACAGATGATTGATTCGCGCGCGACATTAGTAATGTCAGCAACGATGTTCGGTCTCGCCAGTTTTGCGTCGCTTCAGTTGCCACGACATGTTGCAACCGCGTCAAAAACAATTTCGCTGATCAAAACAAAAGACTTGCAGGGTTCTCTGGTGCGTCATGCCGCAATCTCAATGATGCTTTTACGAGGTGTGGTTGGATTTCTGTTTTTTCATGTCGCATTTTGGTTGCGTGATGAAAGAGCAGGTACCGCATGGTTTGGATTAGCTCTGGGTTTGTCGTCACTAGCAACGATGTTCGCAAATGGAATTTCGCCATTAATCCGCCGCGTGATGTCAGAGCGGGCGATGGTCACCGTTTCATTGGCAATTATCAGTCTGACCGGAATAATTTCTGGAGTAGTTGGCGGTATCACTGCAGGAATTATCTTGATTGCAGTTGCTAATGCAATGAGTTCAATCGGTCGTTTGGCATTTGAATCAATTGTCCAGCGAGAAACTCCAGAGGCCAGCCGTGCACGGATATTCGTCAAGTTTGAAACAAGAAATCAACTTGTTTGGGTTAGTTCGGGGCTAGTTGCCGTGGTTTGCACATTTCCTGGGGCGGTCGGTTTCGCCATTGTGGGTATCGCTTGCGCGACAGGTTTGATTTACTTTCTAATTCTTAAAAAGTAATCGGACTAAAAATTAATTCGCTCGAGCCAAAGGCCTGGCGCGATTAATTCATTTGGTGTCGGCAAGTTTCCGGGCTTCCGCCATAGACCTGCGAGACCGTCAACCCCAGATCGCTCTACAATTCCGTCAATAAATGCGTGCCCGTGGTCTATTTGGGTTGTGGTTAGATGCAAGCCAAGTAGTTGCTCAACGAACTGATCTTGTGTGCCTGATTCAACTCTTCGCCTGCGCACGGCCTCAGAAATTTGATCGCCTGTTCCGATAATTCGACCAGCAATAGTGTCAACTACATGGTCGACATAGCTGACTATTGCGCTGACCATCGCGTCAAGTTTTGGAGCGAGTGCCTCTTGCTGTGGTGATCGCGCAGCGCCGAGCAACAATGTTGGATCACCAAGTAGTCGCTGCATCATCACGGCAGGATCACTACTAGTTATTTCCATTGTGCTCAGGCGTTCGGCGAGCGCATTCGGATTTGGTCTAAATCCTGCAACATGGGCTTTGACCGCCTCGGTAATTTCTGTGCGAATGTGCGGAACTTTAAATATTGCATGAAAAGTAAGTTCTTGTACGAGCAACCACATCTGCATGTCAGAGATGTTGATGCTCCAGTCGTTGGCGAACTCTTCGCAGTTGCGTGCAACAAATAAAAGCTGTGTTTGTGGTTCACGAGGAAGCGGCAGATCGTATTGCCCAAAAGCCCGAAGCGAGAGTTGTCCGATCATTGAACCCACAGACATGCCGAGCATGGCTGGCGCCATCATCTTCGTAAGGTTGCGCATCATTGCATTCATTTCGTTCATTTCGGATCTGTCATCTATTTCTTCGGCATTTTTCTGGTCGTTTTGCGAGTTATCAGAATCAGTAATTGGTTGTCCTGAAATTGATGTTGCAAATTTTGTAAAGAAAGGTTTATAGGCGTCAAGCGTGTGGTGCACCCACATTGAACGGTTGACCACGTCGATCTCGGGTGCATTAATCGTCTTCGTGGTTGTCAAACCAGTTACGTCACGGACGTGCATATCGGCAACCCCCGCGAGTTGGAGCACTGCAATTCGAACCGCTGGGTCGACGTTAGATTCACTAGTCGAGTTGGTTGCCGTGGCCATTGCCAACTGTCTAGCCATATCCCACTGCACCGGGCCTTGGTTTGACATGGCTTTTGCTAGTTGCGAAAAAAACGGCACTCCTGGTATCGGTTGCTCGTTTGAATCTTGGGACATGGACTGATGCTACGCAGACCGTACACTGAAAAACGATGTCGACCAAGCAAATTCTCAACAATGGCGACACCTGGCTCGAACTAACAGACAATGTCTTGAATGTCGGTGAGATCTATAACTGGACCGCTATTCCGTCTTGTGGTGCCGTTGTAGTTTTTTCGGGGATCGTACGCGATCACGCTGATGGGCGCACCGATGTCACATCGTTAACTTACGAAGCATACGATGATCAAGTTGTTGCAAAACTTAAATTAATCGCCGACGAAATGCGTGTGCGATGGGTTGATCTTGGTCGAATCGCATTAATCCACCGTATTGGAACGCTGTCGTTGGGTGAATCTTCGGTTGTGGTTACGGTTTCTTCTCCACATCGACCTAATGCATTTGCTGCCGCCCAATTTGGAATTGACGCGCTAAAGGTAAGTGTGCCGATTTGGAAACAAGAACATTGGAAAGATGGCACCGACTGGGGCACAAATAGTCACGATATTTCAGATGCACAAAAAGTTGACTCAGCAGAAAGTTCAGTGTCGTAGAGATGCTTGCTGTTTCTTCTGTGGCTGTTGCGTTTGCTGCTATTTCGATTGTCGGTGCTTGCACACTTGCCTTTCTTGTTTTAACACAAGAACGAAAGATAAATTCAGCGCACGGCATGACCGCGTTCCATCGGCATCTTGATGCACTCTCCGATGATTCTCGAGAGCATGTGCGCTCGCAATTACGCGATGCAAAGCAACGACAAGTAAAAAGGTAAATCAAAATGGCACGTGACCTAGCAATCGATCTCGGAACGGCAAACACCCTTGTTTACATGCAAGGTCGAGGCATCGTTATCAACGAACCATCGGTGATTGCGGTTAATCGCCGAAGCGGAGAAGTACTTGCCACCGGAGAAGAAGCATGGCAAATGATTGGCAGAACTCCTGGATACATAGTTGCGGTTCGACCGCTACGTGGTGGAGCAATCACCGACTTCGAAGTCACAGAAAAAATGATTCGGTTGTTGCTGCAACGCGCTGGTGTGTCTCGGTTTTCGCGACCAAAAGTCTTGATTTGTGTGCCCTCGGCGATCACCGAAGTCGAACGACGCGCAGTTACTGATGCAACGCGTCGAGCCGGTGCGGCCGATGCTCAATTGCTTGAACAGCCAGTAGCCGCAGCGATAGGTGCAAACCTGCCGATTGACGAGCCAGTCGGAAACATGGTCATTGATATTGGTGGTGGCACTACAGAAACCGCCGTAATTAGTTTGGGTGGAATCGTCGCTCTTGAAGCAGTTCGAATTGGAAGTTTTGATATCGATAGTGAAATTCAATCCCATGTGCGTCGGACCCACGGCATTGCAATTGGTGAACGCACTGCTGAAGAAATTAAGAAGTCAATCGGCAGTGCAATGCCGATGCCTGGCGACAATGAGGCAGAAGTCCGTGGTCGTGATTTAGTTTCTGGTTTGCCTAAGACGGTTATTTTGACGGCGGCAGAAATTCGTGATGCGATAAATCCAGTTGTGTCACAAATGGTTGATTCGGTTGTGCGCTGTCTTGGAGTCGCGCCCCCAGAATTGTCGCAAGACTTCTTGAAGCGTGGGATTTATCTAGTGGGTGGCGGGTCGTTGCTGCGAGGGATGGCCGAGCGCATTGCTACTGAAACTCGCGTGCCGGTGAACATGTCTAATGAGCCACTTGAAGCAGTGGTTCTTGGTGCAGGTCACTGCATCGAGAATTATGCTGCGCTTCGTGGACTATTTATGGATTCGCGTCGCAATTAATCCGTTATCGACTAGTTAACGAGTCGTGTCAAGCCCTCTTGAACCACTGTCACAACAAGTTCACCAGTTCTTGAAAAAATTGAACCTGTGGCAATACCTCGGGCATTGGATGTTGAGATAGCAAGTTGATCGTAAAGCAACCAATCATCGGCGCGAAATGGTCGATGAAACCACATCAAGTGATCCAAACTCGCCATTTGAATTCCACTTTCTGTCCAAGAGCGTCCGTGCGGAAGAAGTGTTGTATCTAGCAATGACATATCGCTTGCATATGCCACGATGCAAGCATGTAGTACTGGGTCGTCCGGAAGTTTTCCGTCAGCACGCATCCAAAGTTTTTGTCCAGGGCTCTTGACTTTTTTTCGTGAAATCGGGTCTGAGTCGATATATCGCAAGTCAATCGGTCTAGGACGATCAAACCATTCACCCATTTGCTCTTTGTAAGGGGTCATGCGTTCCACAAAATCTGGCAGTGATTCGGGGTCAGGCAACTCTGTTGGCATCGCAATGTGATAATCCAAACCTGTTTCATGAATTTGAAAACTTGCCTGCAAGTTGAAAATTGCTTTGCCATGTTGAATCGCGATTACGCGTCGGGTCGTGAAACTTTTACCGTCACGAATTCGGTCAACTTCATACAGAATCGGCACAGTTGGATCTCCTGGTCGCAGAAAGTACGCGTGAATTGAGTGCACATGTCGTGATTTATCATCGACCGTTCTGGCTGCTGCAATTAATGCTTGACCAGCCACTTGTCCGCCGAATACTCGTTGGCGACTTTCGTCTGGTGAAACACCACGAAAGATATTTACTTCGATTACTTCGAGATCCAATAGTTTGATTAGGTCGTCAAGCGCAGATTGCACCGTTCTATTCTGACATGTAGACGGATCATTTGACACCTCTTTCAACTAGACGGCTAGCGACAGATAACATTTAATGAGTGACGACTGTCTGGAATGCACAACGAGTTAGTGCTGGCCTCAGCGAGATAGAAATTGCCAGACCTGCTGTATTGGGTCGGATTAAACAACTACTTGATGACTACCACGGCAACTCGCGTTCGGCACGATATTACGACATTTTGCTCGGTGATTGGTGTGAGAGATTTTTACATCTCGTTTTTGTGGCGACTCAAGATTTAGCCAGCGAATCAACTGCGCGAAATGAGAAAAGTTTTGAGAGTGTTTCAAGGTCTGAGATCGTGGTTGCTAGCGACACGCTTGAATTTTTCACGAATTATCAGAAGTTGCCGGCAAATCTATTAGCGACACTGCGTGCACTAATTGCGTTTGGTCCAACTGGAATTTTAATTTCTGGTGCACCATCAGTCATTAAAAATTCCACGCCTATGGGGCGTCGCAATAAAGTAATCGCAAAATTTTTAAAAATAGTTTTGTCAAACCAGTCAGAAAAAGTTTTGTTTGTGAGACCATTCTCAGGCTCCGTTCCAACTTCTTGGGTTAGAGCGATGATTTCGTGGCGCCGATGGGCCGAACATGATGACTTAGATATAAAATATGCTGTCAATGTCACGCCAGATAAGACTTGGCGACAAAAGAATATTTCAGAAATTCAGCAGAGTTCGTCTTTGTCTGAAATCAGTAATGCTTTGATTAGCGCGTACTTACCGCTTGTGCTGGTGGAAGGGTATGGTTCGATTCAAACTCAGGTTCTTGCTGCGCGACCAAAACGACCACAACACCTTTATTCGTCGCAGTCACTGTGGACACATCTTGAATTCAAGGTATTAGCGGCAGAGTGGTGTGAGCACGGAACAAAGCTGCACTATCACCAACATGGTGGCTGGTATGGCCTAGATGAGTTGCACGTGGGAGAGCGTTACGAGTGCCGAGTTTCTGATACATATTTTACGTGGGGCTGGAGTCGAGGTGACAAAAATACTCGGCCATTGCCACCGGTGACACGGAGGATAAAAAATCAAAGAAAATTGTACGACTCTTTGATTTGCTTTGATCAACCTCAAGAGATCTACAGGCTGCAGTATTTTCCATTGCCGGGAACTCTGCAGACGATGTATGACCAAGTGGGTGAATTCGTCAAATTACGAAATAGTGACACTCAACTGAATATCAGATTGTTTCCTGGAGAATATGGTTCGGCTCAATACCAGAAGATTATTTCAGCCAGCCCTGATGCAAAGTTTGATAAATCTCAAGACATTGTTGAGCAGTATTTTGACAGCCGAATAGCAATTCATAGTTATCTAGGAACTACGTGGCTTGAAACTCTAAGTCATAACATCCCAACTATTTGCTTTTATGACCCTGAGTCATACAGATTCAGACCAGACGCCAAATCTTTGATTGACGGATTAGCAAATGTAGGAATCTTGCACACTTCGGGTCGAAGTGCGGCTGAGCATTTCAATCAAATTGATGGCGATGTTGAAACTTGGTGGATGTCCGAAGGTGTGCAGTTGGCTCGGCGACAATTCACGCAAAGTTTTGCGAATTTTTCTTCGGACTGGAAATCTCAGTGGGAGCAAGAATTCGCCCGATTGCTCAAGTCGTGAAAGTAGAAGTGATCGACGAGGTTCTACGAGCAGAGGCTTTAGCGACAAAGGGTTTTATGCCGCCAGATGAAGGCGACGCACTTTATTCAGCAGCCTGCTCGGTGTGCAAAATATTGCCGCAGTTACCGATTGTTGAAGTCGGCACATATTGTGGTCGCTCAACTGTTTGGCTTGGTGCTGCGGCGCGAAAATATAACACGATAGTTTTTTCTGTTGACCACCATTCTGGTAGCGAAGAAAATCAAAGAGGCTGGGAGTGGTTTGATGAATCACTGATTGACCCTGCGACAAACCGACTAAATACTTTGCCAAGTTTGCTGGCGACCTTGCATAGAGCAAATATTGGTGATGTTGTAGTGCCGGTGGTTGGAGAATCAAAAGTCGTGAGTGCGCAATGGTCGCAAAAGTTGGCGATGTGTTTTATTGATGGCGGACATGGTGACGAACCGGCAAGAAATGATTATTCGGGCTGGTCACCGAAAATTGCGCTGCATGGTTTTTTGGCGATTCATGATGTTTTTACTGATCCGAAAGATGGTGGTCAGGCTCCGTATAAATATATTTATTGCGCGGCGGTTGACTCTGGTGAATTTATTGAAGTCGATATGACTGGATCGTTAAGGATTCTGCAACGAATTAAATAAGCTAGCGAGCTATTCAACTGACTAGCTTAATTAGCTAGTCATAGTGAAAGATACGTGAAGCAGGTGAGATGCCACCCAACGAGTCTGCAGCCAAAATTATTGCAGCGCCAGTATAAGCAGATCGTTCTTCGGCAGGAAATACAACTTTGTTCGGGTAAACGAGTCCAGTTAAATATGATCCGTCGGCTGTGCGATGTTCAATCGTCGTGTTAAGCAAATATTGTGCGGTGTCAATATCACCAATCGCGGCATATGCAAGTGAGCATTCTGCTGTTTCTGATGCAGTAATCCACGGTTCGTCGCTGACGCATCGCACGCCACGATCTTGCATCACGAATAGTTCCCATTGTTCTTCAAGACGGGCCTTGGCTTCTACACCAACGAGTGCACCAGTTAGAACCGGGTAATACCAGTCCATTGCCCAGCGCTCTTTGGGCTCAAAGGCCGTGAGGTCGGTACGAATTATTTGATCAATTCGTTGTGCGGCGTTAATCCATTCTGGTTTAGATAAGCCGAGTACGTCCGCCACATTGCTCGCCGAAATCAAAGCGTGCCGTATTGATGAGCAACCAGTTAACAACGCGTAATCCCATGGTTTCTCGTTCTCTTCGCGTGCCCAAAGAATCGTGCCGTCGCTGCGTTGCATATTCAGAACCCAAGTCATTGCGCTTTCGAGCATTGGCCAAAACCGTTTCAATGTTTCGTCGTCTTGTGTGCATAGCCAGTGATGCCAAAGTCCTGTCCCGACATATGCGCAAACATTGCTGTCAAGTTTTGTTTCTTCGACTCTTCCGTCACTATGAAAATAATTGAACCACGCACCATCGTTGCGTTGAGTATTTCGTAACCACTCGTAAGCGAGACGAGCATTGTCGTGTCGACCCATGATGTCAAGTGCCATTGCTGTTTCAACATGGTTCCATGGGTCGCAGTGACCACCTTCAAACCAAGGAATCATTCCATTTGCAAGTTGAAGTTTTGCAATTGAGTCGGCAGTCATTGATAATTCGTCGATCGTGAGCGATGAGGAGTGAACCTTGATTTGTTGTTCGATCGTCATAGTGGTGCGCTAACTAATTGTGGTTTTTTCGCGTACACAACATAACTTTTACCAATCACTGGGCTCAGCGCACGATCAAGAACGCGTGTAATTGGTGGCGCAGAAATGATGTCCCATTCAAGAAACTTCTTGTACATTGCAACGGCCTTGTTGTCTTCACGTTGCGGACCAACCGCACATTTCAACCACCAGTAAGGCGAGTGCAAACCGTGTGCCTTGTGTGAACCACCAACAATAAGACCTGCCTGTGAAATTTTGGAACGCAACTCGCTGCTGCGATAAATGCGAACATGCCCACCTTTGACGAACGGCGCGTGGTACTCGTCAGAAAGTGCCCAGTTAATTTTTTCAGGAAACCACGATGGCACGGTTGCCGCGAGTACACCGCCAGGTCGCAAGACACGAACAAATTCGCGCAATGCAGATGTGTCGTCATCGATGTGTTCAAGAACTTCAGAAGTAACTATGCAGTCAAACATCGCGTCGTCGAAAGGCAAGCACGTGGCATCGCCACGCACCACACCAGTAAATGAAGTTGGGTCGAGTTCACCTGCTTCGTACATCGCGGCAAACGTTGCCCGTGTTGTAGTCACTTCTTGTTCGGCGTAGTCAAGTGCCACGACGCGAGCCCCTCGGCGAGCCGCTTCAAATGCATGGCGACCGAAACCAGTGCCAGCATCCAAAAATGTGTCGCCAGGCTTTAGGTTCAATCGGTCGAATTTAATTGTCAGCATCTCATGCGCCATCTCGTTTTGCGAGTTTTCGCTGGTTGTCTGGCATTGACAGAACTTCGCGATATTGATCAACAGTCAACTGAGCACAATGTCGCCACGACCATCGAGCCGCCACTCGAGCACGTCCGGCAAGACCAATTTTGTCGCGTAATTGTTTATCGTCGAGTCCACGACGAATTGTTGCTGCAAGCGCGTCGGCGTCACCAGCGACACACGACAAAACTGTTTCTCCATCGGTGCCGGTCACTTCTGGCAATGCGCCACCAGTTGTGGCAATCAGACAGATACCTGTGCTCATTGCTTCAATAGCAGGAAGGCTGAATCCTTCATAAAGACTTGGCACAACTGCGAGTTCGCTCTGTGCGTACAACTCAACAATCTGCTCGTCAGTAACTCCAGAAACAAAACTAATGCAGTCTTGCAACCCGAGAGATTCGATTAGGTCGGCGCTTGCACCAGCTCGTGGTTTGCCGATTATTGTCAAATAGATTTCTCGTTCTGTGCGAAGTTTGGCGATTGCTTCGAGCAAAAATGACAAACCTTTAAGTGCAACATCTGCCGATGCAGTCGTAATTAGATGTGCCGATTTTCTCTTAATTGTCGGAATTGGTTTAAACAAATCTGGATCTACACCAACAGGAACAAGTCGCATTCGATCCTTGGACACTCCCATATCAATATGAATGTCATTGATTGAGTTTTCACTAACGACAACGACGCGCGGCATCTTGCTCGCGACACGACCTTGCATCCACACGAACGAGTACCAGCGACCAATCGCGCGACGCTTCCACCAAGTTGGTGTGTGTGCCATCTCGAGTTTTCGATCTTTTGTGATCGGATGGTGCAAAGTAACAATTGTTGGAATAATTTTTTCGATTTTCAAAATTCCGGTGCCAAGACATTGATTGTCGTGTACAAGATCAAAGTCATTTATTCGGTCGCGTAACACACGATGAGCCCGCATGCTAAAAGAGAGCGGCTCGCCGAATGTGCCCTTTAGAAATAGAGCAGCCTCAACAAAATTCGGCCAGGTATTTAACTCCCAGTAAGCGGGAAATCGTCCAGGGTTGTGGTCATTAAAAATATCGAGGCTTGGCAGTTTGTGCAGTTGTACTCGTTCGTCAAGCACCGGATATGGCTGGCCACTAAAAACTTCAACATGGTGACCAAGATCTGTGAGTGCCTTAGTCAGATGTCTTGTGTAGACGCCTTGACCGCCAACATGTGGTTTACCGCGGTAAGTAAGATATGCAATTCGCAATGGACCGTTGACATCAAACGGCTTAGTCATTAGGAAATCCTACCGTCAGGCATTTGCAGTATTAGTTAGCTAGCTAGTCAGCTAGTTAGCCAGTTATCTAGTCAGCTAGTGATAACCAGTCGCATAAATCGGGTGAGTGGAGCAGTTGGGGTGATGATGATTGGATCAAGATTGAATCCATCTGGTGGCCCTGATT
>BJGF01000019.1:0-11018 GCA_014190295.1 Actinomycetes bacterium
AGCTCGATTGGGAGCGCGGGCATTTTTATGAGAACGGATTCATGATTGTTCTCGCCAAGTATCTACTGCCGCATTTCATGACCCGAGAGCGATTTCATATCGGATTAAAACAATTAGTTGAGTATCTACATATGAATGGCGTAACTGCAATCAACGAACCAGGTATCTGGTGGTCAAGTGAGCCGTGGGATCTGTATCAAGAAATTCTCGGTAGAGACGATGTGCCGTTCGAAAGTACTTTCATGGTTGAGGCACGCACACAACCACTCAGGCAATTATCACCCGAGCAGTTCGTGGCTGATGCTTGTAGCCAGGTCGAATTTGGAAAAGGAACCAAGGTCAGAGTGATCGATCGTCATGTGAAACTTTTTGCTGATGGTGCAATCATTTCGCAATTGATGCAGATGAAGGATCCATATCTTGATCACGAGGGCAAACCAGATGCTGATCATCATGGTCAATGGCTGATGGAACCCGAACAACTAAAACTTGTTTTTGACACATATTGGGATGCCGAATGGCAGATACATATTCATGTCAATGGAGACCTTGGTCTTGAAGTTCTTCTCAACATCATTGACGAAGCACAACGTCGTAAGCCAAGAAATGATCACCGCACAGTCATCGTGCACTTTGCAAACTCAACCGAAGAGCAGGTTGCGAGAATTGCGAGTCTCGGCGCAATCGTGTCCGCGAATCCGTACTATCCCGTTGGATTTGCCGACAAATACAGTGCATGGGGTCTCGGCCCAGAGCGGGCTGATGCGATGGTGCGCTCTGCATCTGTACTTCGACGAGGTATTCCACTTTCGTTTCATTCTGATCTCCCGATGTGTCCAAGCGACCCAATGTTGATGGCGTCATTTGCCGTGAATCGAACCACGCCATCTGGACGCATTGCAGGCCCCGACCAAAGAATCGGAGTGCATGACGCACTGCGAGCGGTGACGATTGAGGCCGCTTATTCGTGGCGTCGCGAACATGAACTCGGAAGCATTGAAGTAGGCAAGATTGCAAATTTGACGGCACTCGACTCAGACCCATACGAATGCGACCCGAAGTTGATCGGCAAGATTCCCATCAGGACGACCGTGTTTGACGGCAAAGTTTTTGACGTCCCGCCAGAGTTCGTTATCCGGAGAAGTAGTTTTGCTGGTTTTGCAACTCGCGATTTGAGTGGAACTCGATCTCACGATGCGAACGAGCACGGGTGTGCTTGTGAGGTGGCTGGTTTCTTCGCGACGTATGTCTCAACGTGTGCCTGGGCCGCCTAACTCAGTGTCTTTGAGTTTCTGAAACCAAACGTGGTGTGCCTCGGCCAGTGAATAGTCACCAACCTCAACCTATGCATCTTGACACTGAAGTTAAGAAGCCAGAGTGCCGGCGAATACTTGCCAGGCGAGCACCGATTTTGCAACGAGGCTGAGCACGATGTAGGCGCGTTCGCCGCGCAGATAATTCGCCCACTTGCCTTGCGCTTTGTATTGCTTGTACTGCACGATTGCAAAACAGTTGAACAGTAAAAATAGTGAGATTACGATGCCGTAGACGAACGCTGGTGGTGTCGCTGCTGGCGGACCTTTTGGTGAAATTAAGTTGATCACCGCTGCGATCCACGGGATGATGCCAGCGATGCACCCAAACCAAAATGGCAACAAGTCTCCATCGCCTGGTGTTGTGTATTTTTCTTGCAGCCATCCGAAAAGAATCATGCAAACATTCACTCCCGCGATACCCAACAATGCGATGTAGTCGGCAGTGCCATTGAGTTGCATAATCACGACGATCATGATCGTCGATGACAGCGAATATTCGACCCAACGAAATACGTTGATATGTTTTTTCAATCCAGCCGAATATTTATTAAGCATCGCCGGCGAACTAATGAAAAAATGAAAGAAAGCTGACAGCGCCAAAAATGCCGCGACCATGTAACTGATATTTAGATTAAAAAAGTTAATCGGATCAGAAAAATTTCCTGTGCCAGGTGCCTCGGTCAGATAAATCGCGTTAACCGGCAGTTTTGCGTCGTTAGCCAGAAACAATATGCCAAGCAGCGACACCAAGTGCAGTGCACCTGCGATCAAGTTCAGGCGCTTTAGTTTGCCGATTTCGGTGTCGATCACTGTGTTCACTTAGGTCTCCGATTTTTGTTGCTGTTTGTCAATACCTTATTACAAATAACTAGTACCCTGGCTTCTGTTCGCCAGTCGCCTTGCGCAGAACCTTGGCGCTGTTCTTCACTGTTCTGTCTCTATTGATAATTCCGAACTGCAGGTCATAGCCGTGTAGCCATTCGTAGTTATCAACGGCTGTCCAATGAAAGAATCCGCGAATATCGATGCCTCGGTTAATGGCACTATGTACGACATCTAATCCTGCAAGCAAATACTCAGAGCGCTCATCATCGTCAGCAGTTCCAACACCAAATTCGGCAACAAGCAACGGCGTATTCGGTAACTCTTTTTTGAGTCGATTCAACACAAGATCCAGGCCATCTGGCCAGATCGCATAACCAAGTGGAGAGATTTTCACAGTCTCCGGATATGCAACGAGTTGTCCGTTGCGAACCCCGTGCGCTGAATAATACGAGAATCCAATCATGTCGAAACTTCCAACCAAATCAGGGCGCAAAACTGGCTCACGCGTGCCGATTTGCAAGATTCCATCCCGAAATAGTTTGATTCCAGTGTTCCAATTTGCGTCGTAGAAACGCTCTGCAAATTTATGCGTCGCAGGTTCAGCATCAAGTAGCTCAAGTGTCGATAATCCAAAAATTGATACGACTGGTTTGCGAGTTTGTTTTAATCTCACTGCTGCTTCGGCGGTAGCGAGTTGAATTTGTTGACTAACTGTGAGCCACTCTTCGACATTGTTGTGCCCAGGCGGCCAACCGCGTGCTAAATATCCGGCCGTTGCGTAGTAATTGGTTTCATTTACTGGTTGCCAACCCGTAACAAGATCACCAAAAGTTTCTGCGATGAAGTCAACATGTTCGAGCCAATATTTCGTGCGATTTTCTTCGACCAAAAATCCACCAAGTTTTGCAAACCAATTCGGCAAACTGAAGTGATGTAGACAGACCCAAATTTTTATATTTGATTCACGTGCTGCAGTGAGCACTTTTCGGTAATGATCAATTGCGTTTTGATCTCGTACGCCTTGTTGCGGCTCAATGCGCGCCCACTCAATTGAAAGACGATGGTGCGCTAAGCCAAGACTCGCAAGAATTTCAAAATCTTGTGCGTATCGAGTCGCAAACCCGTTGCCGTTCTCAGATTTCGGAGCATTGCCGGCGCGCTCCCAAGCCAACCAGTCAGACTGCGGTGCAGCACCTTCGCATTGAGTTGATGATGCACCAGTTCCCCACATGAAGCCACTCGGCCATTTATGCACCGAGTTAATTTGCTTCGAATAAAGCAGTGCGACTACTTGTGTATCGCCGTCTGGGCAAGTCTTGGCGATGTCAATGGCACTCGTAAATCCTGAGCGCTCGGCAGTCGCTTTGGACGCAATGTTTGTAGTTGCAATTTGTGCAGTCAGCGTATGTATTTCTGGGATACTTTTCGCATGCTCGCAGAGCAGAGTTAAAGCGTGCGAGGCAGCGCGCTGTCCACGGCCCCATTTCGCAATCCAATACCCAACCGATGCGGTGCCAGTTGATTCGTCGATCTTGTGGATGCTTATTACCCCGACTGGATCATCACCAGATTGGATTACCCAAACCGAATGTTCTCCAGATTGTGTTCGAAGAAATTCAATTGCATGTTCACGCGTGTACGGTCTCGGTATCAAAGTAAATCGCTGAATTTCGAGGTCTTGACAGGCACGAAATATCCACTCGTCGTCGCCGTCTACAAGTTTTCTTAGAGAAACTATATTCACAGCCTCACAATAGTTCTGTCAAGCGATAAGGCCAATGACAGGATTAATCATTAGCGTTAGCGCCATGTTCTCTAACAAACTGTTTCCCGTTGATACAAACTATCCACTTATTCATACCCGCCAATATCAGGTGCACGCATTTCGCATGTCAGACGCGAAGTTTTTGTTGCGCGGTGTTGTAGTCGATGAAAAACCTGCAGGTCTTTATATCGAGAACGATCCAGATCCAATTTGGATGCATCACATGATCGTTAATCTTGAAATTGTCTACCCAACATTTTTGATCGAAAAGGCGAGTGTCGAGTTCAAGAACCATCCGCATTTAGGTTGCACGAATATCACTGACCATTATAAAAAACTTGAAGGCATGTCAATCGCGCGCGGTTTCAACGCCAAAGTTCGTGAACTTTTCGGCAGTTCACGTGGCTGCACACACATCGGCGCACTTTTGGCGGCCATGGCGCCAGTTGCAATTCAAACGGGTTGGTCAATGCGTGTCGAATCAGCGCAGAGCGACGACGATTCGGCGAAGTCGCCAGAAGATTTTCAAGAACAACGCGTTAAGCAATTCGCATCAACGATCAACACTTGTCACATTTGGGA
Source organism: Actinomycetes bacterium (assembly GCA_014190295.1). Lineage (GTDB taxonomy): Bacteria > Actinomycetota > Acidimicrobiia > Acidimicrobiales > Ilumatobacteraceae > BACL27. Next base: position 4,489 of record BJGF01000019.1, read on the forward strand.
TGAAAACGGCGAAATGATGTCGAAGGTTCGCCGTGGTGAAGAGATTGAGATGCCGTTGCCGGTAGTTCGTCGCCTTCGCGACCTTGGCCGTGACGAAACCGACTGGCTCGCCGGCCGCAGCTAACTAGCGACGTCTATCGCTTTGCGGGGTGGATTTTTAATTTCGTTACTTGTGCGATCGCGTCGAAATCAGAGTCGTGGTGAATTATTTTCGTGTTCGTTCGAATTGCGATTGCAGCAATAAGGCAGTCGATCTGAGCTCTGATGGTTACACCTAACTTGCGGCACGCACGATAAATCGCAGCGGCGTTGTCGTAATCAACGGGCTCGGTTTTAATAGTTGTTGCTCTTGCCAGGAGTTTCTCTAGTTGAGTCACATGTTGTTGGTCGCGAGCGCCAGCGAGAATCTCCATGCGAATCACATCGCAAATTTGGGCGTCAATGTTTAGCGTTCGTCTAACTTCGATATTTGTGCGAGACCCAGTTTGACGCAGGTATTCAATCCATGCGGATGTGTCGATCAACGACATCAGGTTCGTGGAGTACGCATTGCGGCGAGGTCGCCTTCCCAGCCGGTACCTTCCATTGCTAGAGCTTCTTCAAGAGTCATCGGCTCTATCGCCAAAGTACGCAGCGCCAAATTGACAGCATCTTTCATCGTCGTCAAATTGAATCGCTCCATTACTCGTCGGCAGGCCTCTTCGTCAATGTCAATATTCGTTCGTGCCATACTCATAGTTTATACACCTTATATACACATCAATTGGTTGCAAGCAAATGGTCCATTTCGAAAGATGTGTGAGGTCCGGTGGCGAATCGGCTTAATCCAAAAATCAAAAAACTAAGATCTGAGTCTTGTCGAATAACCAACAACAATCGCTTCTGCGTGTTGCTCCAGCGATTTTTGTCGCGCTGTGGAGCACCGGTTTTGTTGTTGCGCGTTACGCGACGAGAGATGCAGGCCCGCTCACATTTTTAGGTGTTCGAATGTTTATTGCCGCGGGTTTGCTTTGGCTGATCGCAACTGCGATGCGTGCGCCACGCATGACACGCGAAGCTTGGTCTGCCGCCTCAATCGTTGGCGTATTTATGCACGCCATTTATCTCGGCGGCGTCTTTGTCGCAATCGACAACGGGCTCCCTTCGGGGCTTAGCGCGCTGATCGCCGGGCTTCATCCCGTTGCAACTTCGGTGGCCGCACGCATTTTTTTGCGCGAGCGACTCACTCGCAAGCAAATCTTTGGTGTCTGTCTTGGCTTGATCGGTGTGCTGGCCGTCGTAATCGAAAAACTTCAAGACGCGAACGGTGGCGTGACGAAAACTGCGATGATCGCAATGATAATTTCTATTTTTGGATTAACCATCGGCACGCTTGTGCAACGCGCACTCGGCAAAGAGATGCCATTGTTGCGCGGCACCGCTACGCAATATCTCGCCTCAGGTGTTGTGCTTGCGGTCGCTTCAGGGTTCAGCGAGCAGTGGCAATTCAGTCTGACTCGCTACACAGTGTTTTCTATGCTGTGGGCAGTGGTCGTGTTGTCGCTTGGCGCAGTTCTGTTGATGATGACTTTGCTTGCGCGTCACACCGCGGCAAAAGTCAGCAGTCTGTTCTTTCTTACGCCGGCGCTAAGCACAATCGAAGGCGCAATTCTCTTTGACGAACGTCTTGGCGCACTCGCCGTCGTCGGTCTCGTAATCGCCATCATCGGCGTGCGCTTAACAATGCAGTCAACTGCCGTAACCCCCGACGCCTCAACCGCCTAACCCCACGAACTCGAAGCCTTGTCGAAACTTAGGCTTCGGCGCTGGTGAGGTCGGGGCCGAGAACGATATTCCCGCTGAAGTGCGGTGTGGCGAGCGCGAGCCAATCGGCTTCTTGGCCAGGCTGCATCGCCGGCACATAGTGCGTCAACATCAAAGTCTTTACTCCAGCCCGCGCCGCAGTTTTCGCCGCGTCTTCAACATTCGAGTGATAATCCAAAATGTCATTTGAGCGCGAGGCGAGTGCCGGCACAAACTGCTTTACAAGTTCAATTAAATCTGGACGCAAAACTGTCTGCACATAAATATCCGCGCCACGACACAAGTCATCAAGTTCGCTACATGGCACCGTGTCGCCTGCAAGCACAACCGACTTGCCTTCGGCTTCGATACGAAAGCCGATCGTTGGTGTAACTGGTCGGTGATCGGTTCGTCCGACAATCACGCGCGCTTCACCAATCATGAATTCATCGCCAGGTTTAACTTCATGCACCACTACTTGTAAGCCTGGGCCACTACGCAAATCAGCGTGATGATCATGACGGTATTTTTGATCAGGCGTCAGCATTGCCATCATGCCGTCAACTACTTCTTGTGTGCCAAGTGGGCCGTAGACAACAGTCGGTGTCGCTTCTGGTGTAAGAATCCAGCGCGTCGTCACCAAGTCGTTTAAGTCGGTGATGTGATCGCTATGCAGATGCGTTATCAAGATCGCCGAAATAAATGGTGCAGGAACACCAGCAGCAACGAGTCGCATCGCCACGCCACGACCACAATCGATCAAAATATTTTGCCCAGCGCATTGCACAAGTGTCGACGGCCCCGCGCGATTCGCATCTGGTATCGGGCTACCCGTGCCCGTCAACGTAACTTTCATACTGCGAGCCTAAGCGTTGAGTTTTGCCGTGAAGAAGTCAAGAATAATTTCGGCGCGTTGCACACGATGCACAGGTGAGCCTGAGCGCGACAATTCATGCGTCTCGCCAGGGAAGCGATAAAACGTCACATCTTTTTTAAGCAATCGCAATGCCATAAACAATTCTTCAGCCTGATTGATCGGGCAACGCAAATCATTTTCGCTGTGAATGATCAACATTGGCACATTTATATTGCGCACGTGTCGAATCGGCGACATGCGCACGTATTCGGCTTCGTCTTCTAAATGGTTTGGCCCGTGCTCGACACGAAACACCGTGCCAATATCGCTCGTCCATTCTTCAGACAACATGTTGTTCACCGCGCGCTCACTGCAAATCGCCGCGAACTTGTCGCTGTGACAACCAGCCAACATTGTGGCCATGTATCCGCCGTAACTTCCACCCAGCATGCCGACACGCTTGCTATCTATAAATGGATATTTTGCCAGCGCGCCATCGAGCACCGCGAGAACATCTTTAACGTCGGCGTCACCCCAACCAGTGCCGGGCGCAACTGGGTGTTTGCGACCGAGAATTGCTTGACCCCAAGCCTGCTCACGACCACTTGAACCGCGCGGATTGCTCATCACGACAACAAAACCTGCAGCGGCTTGCATTTGTGCCTCATCGAAGTATGTTTCGCCGTATTGCGTGTGCGGCCCACCGTGCACGTTCAACAACATTGGATATTTTTTCGATAAATCGAAATTTTTCGGCTTCATAATCCAAGTATCAATTTCGGCTGGGCCGCCTGCATATGTCGAACCACATGGCACGGTGAAGTGCTCCCAAGTTTGTGGTGAAGTTTGTGCGATCAATGTTGTGCCAACGTCACTGAGTTGACGCTCTCCAGATTTTGTGATTACTGACAACTCTGTGACTTGGTTGACTGAACTTGCTACGAATGCAATCGTGCCACCAGCGTTGTTTCTTGAAGCATGAAACGATTTAACAATTCGTCGACCAGTGGTTAGCCACTTCGGCGCAGTCTTGCCAGTTGCGTCAAGTTGTACGACGTGCGCAGTTCCACGGTCTTCGGCGTAAGCAATCAGAATATTGTCATCAATCCAGACTGGGGCAACAGAGCCAGAACTTGGCGAGAATGTGCGATCAAGTTTGCGCGAAATCCATTCACGCTTTTTTGTTTTGATATCAAGCACGCCAACATGGTCATTTTGCGGCGACGTCAACGGGTCATCTGAGCCAATGAAGGCAATTCGTGTACCGTCTGGTGAAACACTTGGTGCATAATAAACACCCTTTTGATCGGTCATTGTTGTGATCGTGCCGTCAAGTTTGACAATGTGAATATCGTTCGCAAGATCCTCATCCCAAGTGGCATGAAGCGCACCAGTTGTAGCAACACCTGATGAATCAGCAAGCCAAGATGGGCCAGAGTGTTCGTGTTCGCCAGGTGTGATATTGCGTGGTGCGGCAGTGCCGTCACTTGGCACTACATATATGTGTTGCGGACGATCAAAAACGAAGTCTTCGCCGTTCAATCGTGTGAAGAAAGTTTCGATCTTGCGCGGCGACATCCACGATTCGTCGTCTTTGGTATAGCGATCATCTTGAGTGCGCGAAGAGAACGCGATTTGTTTCATGTCTGGTGACCAGCGCACACTCCCAATTCCGTCAGGCATCGTGGCAATTGTGCGAATCTCGCCGCTTGAACCAATCGGCATGACATGCAAAGTAGTTTCACCTTTTTTCTCGCTGCGACCCGATGTGAAAGCAAGCCATGTTCCGTCTGGCGACCAACTCGGATTGCCGTCACGTTTCTCGCCGGCAGTTAGCGGTCGCGGCGCTTGCTTTGCATCGACGCTTGCCAACCAAATTTGTGAGCGATATTTATTCGCTTTGTAATCGATTCGCGTTACAACATATGCAACTTGACTGCCATCTGGCGAAACTGCCGGCGAAGCAGCACCAATCTGATTTGAAACAATTTTCTCTGCTAATTCTCGATGCGGTGAAGTCTCGGTCGGTTTGCTTGTCATCTGAACGACTGTAATCAACCAGCCGACTTTCGCGCTATTTTGACGCTAAAGCAACTCGTGTCTAGCCGAACGAACGAGATATATGAAAAGTTATTTGATTGCTTCGGTGAGGGCTTCGAGCAGCGTGTTCCAGCCGAGGGTTGCGCACTTGATGCGCACCGGAAACTTGACGACACCTTGCAACGCTTCGATGTCACCGAGTTTGACCGACTCATCAACGGTCTCTGATTCATTTGTCAAAGTCATCATGTGTTTGAATCGTCGCACGAATGCCTGTACTTCCGCGACAGTTTTACCTTTTACGGCAACAGTCATCATCGAAGTTGAACTTTGACTTATCGAGCAACCTTGCCCTGAGAATTTGACGTCTCGCACAACGCCGTCAGCAACGTCAAGATAAATGCGAATATCATCGCCGCAGAGCGGGTTGTTTCCTTCGCTATAAACGGCCGGTGGTGGCAACTCGCCACGATTGCGCGGCGTTCTGTAATGATCAAGAATAATTTCTCGATATAGATCTTCAATACCAGGCATTGGTCTCCTGTGCTTCTATCTAAAAGATATCCGAAGCAGAGTCAAGCGCATCGGCAAGGGTGTCGGCATCTGTGGTCGTGTTATAAAGATAAAAACTCGCCCTAGTCGTGGCATTGGCGCCGATTATCTTCATCAAAGGCTTTGCGCAGTGATGCCCCGCGCGCACACAAACATTTGACTGATCCAAAATTTGACTGATGTCGTGTGGATGTATTCCGCGGAAAGCAAAACTAAATGTTGCCCCACGCAGTTCTGGGTTGCGTGGCCCATGAATTGTGATGTCATCACCAAATCGATTTGTCAACAGATCGAGCACATAACTAGACAGAGAGATTTCGTGCTGACGCACATTTGCCATGCCGATGTTTGTGAGGTATTCGACAGCCGCACCTAAGCCAACAACTTCAGCAATTGGTGGCGTGCCTGCTTCGAATTTGGCCGGCAACTCTGCACAAGTAAAGCCGTCCAAACGAACATCGGTGATCATGTTGCCGCCACCCAAAAACGGTGGCATCGCTTCGAGCAACTCTTCGCGACCCCACAAAACACCAACACCCGACGGCCCACACATTTTGTGACCAGAAAAAGTTGCAAAGTCCGCGCCCCACGACTGAACATCGGACGGCGAGTGTGGCACCGACTGGCACGCATCAACAATTGAAATAGCGCCAGCAGCATGTGCCGCTGCGCAAAGTTTTTCGACCGGGTTAATCGTGCCGAGCACATTTGACATTGAAGTAAATGAAAATACTTTGACACCAGATAGCAAACTTGTTAGTGAAGTTAAATCAAGTTGAAAATCACTGGTCAATGGCACCCACCGCAGTTCGATGCCGCGCTCTTGTTGCAACATTTGCCACGGCACGATGTTCGCATGGTGCTCCATATGTGTGAGCAGCACGACATCGCCGGTTTTTAGATTTGCCCGACCCCACGAACTAACTATTAAATTCAATGCTTCAGTTGCATTTTTCGTGAACACAATTTCGCGCGCACTTTTTGCATTAATGAATTTCGCTACAGCCGCACGCGCACCCTCATACTGCTCAGTCGCGTTCGCCGCCAGGGTGTATGCACTGCGATTAATCGGTGCATATGACTCGCGCATAAAATTCGCCATTGCGTCGATCACGGCATTTGGCTTTTGCGAAGTATTCGCGCTATCTAGATAGACAAGTGGTTTGCCGTCGATCTGCTTGGCCAACAGCGGAAAGTCGCGGCGAATCACGGCCGAATCGAATGACATATTATGACTCGCTTCGGTAAGCGTCGTAACCATTTTTCTCAAGTTCAGTAGCAAGCTCCAAAGAACCTGATT
>BJGF01000019.1:11028-23045 GCA_014190295.1 Actinomycetes bacterium
TATGCACAAAGTCTGGCTTTACTTCGTCGAGCAAGCGCTGATAGTGGGTGATCAAAACAATGCCAAGTTCAGGTCGATCTTGACGCACTTCTTGAATACCTTGGGCGACGATGCGTAGCGCGTCAATATCTAAACCAGAATCAGTTTCATCCAGAATCGCGAGTTCTGGTTCAAGAATCGCCATCTGCATTATTTCATTGCGTTTTTTTTCGCCACCTGAGAAACCTTCGTTGAGGTAACGATCCACGAATGACGAATCCATGCCCAGGCGTTTCATCCAACTAATTATTGAAAGTCGCAACTCAAGTACCGACAGATCGATACCTTTTCGTGCCGACAATGACTGACGCAAAAACTGAATCACTGAGACGCCGGCAATTTCTTGTGGATACTGAAATGCGAGAAATATTCCGGCTTTGGCACGCACATCAGTTGGCCACAATGTGATGTCTTCACCTTTATAGAACAAGCGACCTTGCGTCACTTCGTATTCTGGTGCACCAAGCAATGTTGTCGCCAAAGTCGATTTGCCTGAACCGTTCGGGCCCATGATTGCGTGAACTTCGCCCGTGTTTACTGTCAGCGAAATACCGCGCAGAATTTTCGTATCCGCCTCAGTTGGTTTGGCATGAAGATTGTCAATGCGAAAGAGTTCGCTCACTTAAATAAGTGTAATTGCGCACCAAGTAATTTGCACTATGGCGATAGTAGAAATCAATTATTTACCAACCTCGTGCGACCCATTGCGCTAGTTGGGGTCGTTCAGCACCAATGGTTGTGTCAAGTCCGTGCCCGGGTAAGACAATTGTCTCAGCAGGAAACGTGAATAATTTATTATCAATCGAACTAATGATTGTTTGAAAATCTCCACCTTCGAGTTTTGTGTTGCCGGGTCCACCTGGAAACAAAGTGTCACCTGTAAACAGCAATGGGGTATTGGCAACCGAAAACGAAATTGATCCCTCAGTGTGTCCAGGGTTGTGTATCGCATGCAACCGTAAATCGCCAACCTCGATGATCTCGGCGTCATCAATAAAAACGTCGTAGCCGACATCTTTTAGTCGTGGCGCGTCAGCGGCCGTTACCGCAACTTCGTAACCTGCTTCTCTCAACGCAGGAATCGCCTGAATGTGATCCCAATGACCATGGGTCTCGAGAACGCGCTTTACGCCGAGTCTTTTACAAAGAGCCAAGAGTTGCTCATGTTCATTGGCGGCGTCTATCAAAACAGCATCACCTGTCTGGCGACACCGCACGACGAATACATTGTTGTCGAACGGCCCAACGACAACTTTGTGCACCTCAACGCTGGCATCGCGCCAGTGCAAGGTCGGATCTTTAAACCCGTTAGTTTCTGTCCGATTCGTCATATATAACCAGTATCTCAGTTCATCAGCAGATCTCTCCGATTAGTGCAAAAGGCCTTTGCGCTGGCAAGATATATCCCATGAACTTTGCCTTTACAGAAGAACAAGAAGAGCTCCGCAAAACAGTCCGCGCATTTTTGGACGCCAAGTCTCCCGAGACTGCCGTGCGCGAACAAATGGAAACGGTGAATGGTTTCGATCCAGCCGTGTGGGCGCAAATGGGTTCGCAAATGGGACTGATGGGAATTCACATCCCAGAAGAATTTGGCGGCATGGGATTTACCTACATCGAGTTGGGTGTCGTACTTGAAGAAATGGGTCGCTCACTACTGTGCGCACCGTTCTTCTCGACGGTTGTTTTGGCTGCAAACACTTTGATGCAATCAGGTGACGATGCAGCAAAAAAGAAATATCTTCCTGGCATCGCCAGTGGTGAGACAACAGCGACTCTCGCATCTGTCGAGCCCTCGGGCAAATGGGATGAAGCAGGCATCACAATGCAAGCCAAAGGCTCGGGCTCAAGTTTTACTTTGTCCGGCACAAAAATGTTCGTGCTTGACGGACACACAGCTTCGATGATCATCGTTTCGGCACGCACGGCAAAAGGTGTGTCGCTATTCGCTGTTGATGGAAACGCAAAAGGCTTAACTCGAACTGCACTTTCGACAATGGATCAAACACGCAAACAAGCCAAACTCGAATTCTCTGATGTTGCAGCAACTCTGATCGGCACAGAAGGCAAGGGCTGGGATGTTCTATCTCGCGTCAATGACCTCGTTGTTGTCGCTCTCGCAGCAGAGCAAGTCGGTGGCGCACAAAAAGTTCTCGACATGGCAGTCGAGTACGCAAAAGTTCGTGTTCAGTTCGGCCGTCCGATTGGTTCTTTCCAAGCAATCAAGCACAAGTGTGCCGACATGTTGCTCGAAGTTGAGTCTGCAAAGTCTGCTGCTTATTACGGCATGTGGTGCGCAAGTGAAATGAATGAAGAATTGCCATCAGTGGCTTCATTGTCGAAGGCATATTGCTCAGAGGCATACTTTCATGCTGCTGCTGAGAACATTCAGATTCATGGCGGAATTGGTTTCACTTGGGAGCATCCGGCGCACCTCTACTTCAAGCGTGCCAAGTCAAGTGAGTTGCTTTTCGGAGATCCGACTTACCATCGTGAACTTCTTGCGCAACGCATCGGCATCTAGAACTAGCGTCACCGCATGTCTGCGGTATTAATCGTTGCAATAATTTTTACGACTCTGCTCGTATTTATAATTGCCGCAGTAACAGTTGGTCGCGAATCTCGGCGTCTTGATAGCTTTGCGCCGCGCGCCGTCTATGAACTCGAGCAAGCCACAAAATTTGTGGCAGATCGTCTTCCGAAAGATACGCAGGCGCGCCTGACTTACGAAGAATTACGCAAGTTGCTCGTATTTCACATGCGTTGGATGCACCAGCAAGGCCTGCAGCCAGCCGGGGTAGTGGAGCGACGCCAAGACATTGCCGAAGAGATAGTGATTAATGAAGAAACTGTTGCCGCCTATCTTCTAGGCGCGGCCGAGCAAAACCGAATAGAAATATTGGATGATGTAGACGTTGTTCACGTCGTGCAAGCGCACTTAGATTATTTTGATGCAATTGGCGCAGTCGGGCCAACAGTTAACAACTAAATAGCAAGCGCCTCGTTCATCGAGCGTTTTGAAGTTGAATCGGTTTTCCAAATATTTGTATAGCGCTGCAGACGTGGGTTGAAATATGGATCATCATCAAGCACTGATCCCCATCTGGCACCAAGTTTTCCAACTTCAGCGTCAATACGTTTGGCAATTCGGGTTTTCGATTCAAAATGAAATAGGTGAGCGTGCGGTGTGAAGACTGCCCGATAACCGGCAAGTTGCACTTTCAAACAGAAGTCAATGTCGTTCCAGTTGCCAGGAAAGCCAAGGCACAATCCACCGACTTCTTCGAACACAGCACGGCGAATAAGCATGCAGGCAGCAATCAAACTTGAAGCTTCACGTTGCACGCGCAACAAATTTTGTGGCCCAGCGGTCTCTGGGCTTTGCGCGCGATAAAGATCTGTTGGGTCCGGGCTGAAGATATGTCCGGCGCTTTGAATTGTCGAGTCTTCAAATAGCAACATCGGTCCGACAACTCCAACTTTAGGGTCGTTAAATAACGCGACCATAATTTCGAGAGCATCAGCCGTGATTATCTCAGTGTCGTCGTTAAGCAACAGAATCAGATCTGATTCACACGACATCGCGCCGAGGTTATTTTTCTCGGCAAAGTTAAATGGTCGGTCATAATTAAGCACCTGCAATCGTTCACCGCCGATATTTTGCAAGGTTTCAATCACGGTGGCTGGTGTCGGGGTGTCTGCCACGACAACAACATGAAAGTTCTGATATGTCGATTTATCGAGCAGACTGCGCACGGCTTCAACCACCAATACGCGCTCTTTTCCAAACACTTCTGCTGACGTGCCTCGAGTTGCGACGATCACCGCAACGCTCGGTTGTTTGGTTAGGCGTCGACGCACATGCACGCTTGGAGCAAAAGCGTCGAGTTCGCAATCTGCATCAATATTTTGTCGCTGACAATGTTCAACAACTGCGTGCAGCGATGCTGATGGCCGAGAATCGCTCGACTTAGCGATCGTCAACACCGCAGCCAGTCGCGAGACATCTTTTGCATTCTCGCTCAGTCGTAACGCACGATCATGTGGGTGGCGCAAAACAAGATCATTGAGTCCGCCACTATTAACGACGAGATCAGAACGTGCAATTAAGGTTTCACCGACGTAGCAATGCGCGCGCAAACGTTCTGGCGACCATCCTGGGCGACGAGCAAAACTAATCGGTTCTGATTTGTCGCCTGTTGGATGCCCTGAGTCACCGTAAAGCAAATCAACTTGCGGTTGCGATGCCAGAAATTCGTTTGCAAGCAATAGCGATTCGCGTTGCAGGCCGTCACCTGCCTCAAGAAACACCACCAAGTCGCTTTGTGACAACTCAACAACCTCAGTTACTACTCGTACTCGACCAAACGAAAATCGCCTTTGTAACTTCTTTACCGCATCTGGCACTGCGCCAACAACAAGCCAGGTGACTTTTCGTGAGCCAGCAACGACAAGCGATTTATACGTGGACGTTAAATCATCAAGGGTTGCTCCGTGCGCATCTGTGGCAATTACGAATTGGCTCATGCTGAAAGTCGCTTCACAAGTTTCCGCAACGGCCGTGGCATATTTCTAAACATAAATCGAAAAGGCCGCAACCATTTTTTATGCACCCAATTTGTCACGTGTATTTGTGACGTATTCGGCGGAAACTGATATTCGCGAACCGAGCCGTATTTTGCTATCTGGCGTTGTTGTTCGCGAGTCTCGGCACGTTTTGCAAATTCGCTGTCGCGCAATGCGAGTTGAGCAATTTTTTGTTCAACGACAACAGGGTCGAAATTAGGCGACACCATGACTACTTAAGGATACCGAAACTCACAGTCGCGCTGGCTAGACCAGTGCTGGCTAGATCATCATATTTATTGAGCCAACAGCGCGTTCACCCAGTTCTATGTCGCCTGTAACTTTCCATTTTGAGCGAACTTCTTGTGCCGTAGCCCTGCCAGTTGCAAGTTCGACGAAAGTATTGCTGTCGAAAGATAATTCCATTACAGGTGCACTCGTCAATGATTCGACAACCGTGGCGCGGCCATTAATTACCGTGATCGAAATGTCCCGAACAATCGGGCCAGTTATGTGAATGACGACTGATGACCCTTCTGGTGTGGCGGCTCTTTTGCCGACAACGATCGGTAAGGTGCGACAAAGTCGGTCGACTGTCAATTCTGCACTGGCTGAGTCTTGACTTCCGGGGATATTTAAAGCCCGACGAATATCTTGTTCGTGTACCCAACAATCCATAACGCGAATGTGCATGAACTCGGCCATTGTATTTTTGCCCATTGGAGTCATCGTCTCTTTTGTAAAATATTCTTCAGGCGCAGATTCGAGTTGTGCACGCCGTGCAGCCATCGCTTGATCAAACTCCTTAAGTACATCTTTGCCAGACATCGCTCTTCGTGAATCAACTTCGTGCTCGTTCATTTCGCCGATTGGATTCTTGACGTGCTCCAACGAAGTCGCGCGGTGAGTTGTCGAACCCTGGCCGGTCATTGATTTCTCTGTACCGATGATGTGCGAGAGATTATCTTTTACCGACCATCCCGGGCATTGTGTCTGCACCTCGAATTGTGCCTCGCTTAAAGATGCACATAAATCGTGAAGTGACCCAAGTGTGTCGAACAAATTCGCCAAAGTAATTTTGTAATCGCTCATGGTGCTGGTGTCTGTACTGTTCGCCACTCACGCGCCTTGAGATAAGGAGAGAAAACATTCGCAATATTTTCGAGATCGTCTTGCGTCTTTGGTGTCTTGATTTCGTATAAACCTGATATTTCGCTGTAACTTTTCATGAGTTCCCAAAGTTTGAGAGCATCGTCACCCATCGGTGGCGGCACTACTACTGGCCCAAATGCGCCACGCCCATTTTCGAACACGATCAGCGGCACACCGAATGCCGAAAACTTTGAAACAGATTCTTCGTGATCAAATCTGACATCATCGTGGGTCGTTTGGTCGGCGAGCGCTTCATCCCAAGTGTTGCTCGGCGCAGAGATACTTTCAAGAAGTTCGCGTGCCGTGGCTTCTTCGTATGGTCGCAAACCGTTTTCGTGAAGCGCTCTGGCAGAAACCAAATACCAGTCGTCACACAGATCCATATCTATTCGGCGCAACCATGCAGCAATCCGAAGCGGGGTCCAGCCGTAGGCGAGTTCTCGCTCCCACGGATGTTTCTTTCCTTCTTCACGATTGATTTCTTCAAGGCTAAAAAATCGCCAGTTCACTTCGATATCTATTGTTCGGCGAACTTCACGAATCCAAATTGAAGTCTGATAGGCGTACGGGCACATCACATCAAAGAAGAAGTCGATCTTGGCGGGTTTGCTTTGAGCCTTAGCCACATTGTCAATCATATGTAGGCAGTGAAGATACAAACGAAGTGACGGCTAGATTTGGGCTATGCAAAGACCCTCTCGATTTGCCCACACTCGTTACCTAGGTGATAAGCGAACTCAGTTTGTTTACGACGTTGATTCTCTTGACACCGAGGTATACAACGAAATCATAGAAGAAATCGTCAATAGTGAAGTAGGCATTTGCTTCGCCCCAGACACACTTCCAGAAGCGCGCAATCGCGGATACACGCTTGCGGTATTTGGCAAAACTCGTCGCCGTCTTAAACCACGCTGATAACTGCTATTCGAGTGTCGTAACTGTGAACGGATCATTTCTCTCTGGTGATATTTCAATTGCTCGATACCTCGCAAAACCTTCCGGTAAAACCGGTGTTCTTCCGGGCATGTTGCTGTGTCACGGATTTCCGATCGCACTAAATGATGCCCGACATTCGGCGAGTACGTTCCCAGAATTAATTGATCGCGTTGCCAACGAACTCGGTTGGGCAGCGATGACGTTCACATTTCGTGGGTGTGGTTCAAGCGAGGGTGACTTCTCAATGCAAGGATGGATCGACGATCTTCGCGCTGCGATTGATCACCTGGTTGCAGAAGTTTCTCCAAGCGGAATCTGGTTGGTCGGCACGAATACCGGAGGCTCGCTTGCATTATGCGCTGGCGCTGACGATCCGAGAGTAAATGGCTGTGCACTACTCGGACCCCGTGCCGACTTTGATGACTGGGCCGCGCAGCCACGCCGATTCTTAGAACACGTTCGCGAAGTTGGTGCAATTCACAAACCAAAGTTTCCCGACTCGTACGACGAATGGTCGCGCGAGTTGCGCAGATTCAGACCAACCGATGCTGCGCGAAGATTTGCGCCACGACCATTGTTGCTTTTGCATGGCGATGACGACGAAAGCGTGCCGACAGCCGACTCGCGATTACTCGCCGAAGCGCACGGATCGGCAGATCTACAAATTATTCCTGGTGCGGGACACCGTTTGCGTCACGATCCACGTGCGATCGCGGGATTACTTGGTTGGTTAGATAGGCAGCGTTCGAATACTGCTATTTAGTTTCAGCGGTATCCGGTCAGATGGGTTCGGTGCCAGTTAAATGCAGATTCAATAATGCTGTGCAAGTCGTGAGTTGCTCGCCAATCTAAAACACTGTTTGCAAGTCTCGTATCGGCGTAAACACTCACAGGATCGCCATCTCGCCGTGCACCAATCGTGTGCGGCACTGCACGTTGGGCAACTTTTGAAGCCATCTCGAGTAACTGTTTCACCGAAGTTCCTTCGCCAGTACCAACATTGCAAGTCATTGTTTTGCCACCACGCTCTAAGTAGTCAAGTGCCTTGATGTGGGCGAGCGCTAGATCTTCAACGTGAATGTAATCGCGAATACACGTGCCATCACGAGTCGGATAGTCATCACCAAATACCTCGAAGTGAAATGCTTGATCAAGAAGCGCGCGCATCACTCGTGGAATGAGGTTTTGAGATGTCAACCAGTCTTCGCCAATTTTGTTGTCGCTACTTGCACCAGCGGCGTTGAAGTAGCGCAAACTCACTGACTTGATCGCACTGCGCTCGGGTGAACTGAGCATATTCTCGACCGCGAGTTTCGTTTCGGCGTAGACACTTTCTGGCATCGTTGGCTCATTTTCGGTGACCGGAACCGATTTCGGGGTGCCATATACGGCTGCAGACGATGAAAACACAAATCGATTAACGCCATGTTCGGCCAGGGTGTCAAGCAGGGCAACTGTTCCATCGACGTTGTTTTGCCAATACATCTTTGGCTGTGTCATCGATTCTCCAACTGCTTTGTAGGCAGCAAAGTGCACGACCTCGGTGATTTTATATTTGTGACAAATTTCTGCAACCAGATTCTTGTCGGCAACGTCACCAACAACTAGATCGGCATCGATCACTGCTTCTTTATTGCCACGCTCGAGAGTGTCGAGAACAACTACATCTCGAGATGTCTGGCGAAGCGCACGAACCGTATGGGCACCGATATATCCGGCACCACCAGTAACGAGTGTCGTCATTTTTTGCGCTTCGCTATAGGTCGATCTTGCTTGTCATGGTCAAGTGCACGTTGTATTTGTTTGAAGCCACGAACTTTCAACAATGATGCTGGTGAGTAAATGTCAGCGACTGAGCGTGGTTGTGTGTCAGAAAAAACACCAGCAAATTTTCGCCAATTACGCGGACGAACACCAAAACGTTTGCCAAGTAATGCAATAAAAATTTGTGCTTTCTCTTCACCAAACCCCGGCAGTTTGCGAAGTCGCTTCATCAACTCTTCAGCGTCGGTTACATCCTTCCAAACGTTTACTGCTTTGCCTCCGTGATCTTGGGTGAGCGCGACACAAAGTTGGTGAACGCGTGTGCCCATTGATTTTGGAAACCGATGAATCGCTGGTTTTTGTGAACAGAGCGCGACAAATTTGTCGAGATCCATGGCGGCAATACGTTTGGCGTTCAAATGTCCGAGTCTTTTGCGCAGCGTATATGGGCCAGTAAACGCCCACTCCATTGGCACTTGCTGATCAAGCAGCATGCCGATCATTAGTGCAGTGCCGTCGCGATTCAACAATGCATCTGCACCGTCGATGCCTGTGATAAATAATGTTCGTGTCATTGGTGAAGCGAAAATGCCATTTCAGGGTCAAGTCCGTGGCGTTCAATTGCTTGAGCGACCACTTCTGTCTTTATCACACCGGCCGACGCCAAGTTATGTAGCACGGCGACAACAATATGTGGCGCATCAATTTCGAAGTGGCGACGCAATGCCGCACGCGTATCACTGCGACCCATTCCGTCTGTGCCGAGTGGAGTAAACGATCGACTCGGAATAAATCTCGCAACTTGTTCTGGCACCATGCGCATAAAGTCGCTCACGGCAACTATCGGGCCTTGTCCATCATCTAGCAGTTTCGTCACCAGCGGTTTGCGTGCTGGTTGTGATGGATGTAATCGGTTCCAACGTTCGACTTCGATTGCCTCTTCGCGAAGTGTTTTATACGAGGTAGCCGACCATAATTCGCACCCAATTTCGTATCGTTCAAGAAGTTCGCTTGCCGCTGCACTGGCGGCCACGTGTGCAGAACCAGAGAACAGAATTGTCGCTTTGTGTTTGGCTTCTGTCGCAGGCTTCCATAAATAGAGACCTTGCATTATCTCGCCAGCAATTGTCGGCGAATTCGAGATCGGTGGCATCTGATAATTCTCGTTATAAAGAGTCAGATAAAAGAAAACGTCACTTTGTGTCGGTCCATACATTTCTTTAATTCCCTCGCGAACAATTGTCGCAACTTCGTATGCAAATGATGGATCATAAGCACGACATGCCGGAACCGTGCTCGCCAATAACAAAGAGTGTCCGTCCTGATGTTGCAGGCCCTCGCCATGCAATGTCGTTCGGCCTGCAGTTGCTCCAAGCAAGAAACCGCGTGTGCGGGCATCTGCGGCCTGCCAAATCAAATCACCAACACGCTGAAATCCAAACATTGAATAGAACGTATAGAACGGAACCATCGGCACACCACGAGTTGCATAACTCGTGCCAGCAGCGATGAAACTTGCGAGACTTCCAGCTTCGGTGATTCCTTCTTCAAGAATTTGTCCATCTGTGGCTTCGGCATAATTGAGCAACATATCGTGATCTACGGGCTCATATTTTTGACCCTGTGATGCATAAATTTTTAGTTCACGAAATAGTGAGTCCATTCCAAAAGTTCGCGCCTCGTCTGGGATGATTGGCACGACCCGTTCACCGAAATCTTTGTCTCGAGCAAGATTTCGAAGCAACCGTGTGAATCCCATCGTTGTGCTCACACTCTGTGTAGAACTGCCGTCTTCGAATTCTTTAAACACATCGTCACTAGGTAAAGTTAAAATTTTTCGTGCCACAGTCGTGCGACGTGGCATCACGCCACCGAGCGCACGGCGTCTTTCCATCATGTATTGGTATTCAATGCTGTCTTCAGGTGGACGGTAGTAAGGCGGTTCATCAGCAGCAAGGGCTGCATCCGAAATCTCTTCGTTCAAGTGCAGGCGATTTCGAAGGGTCATTAATTGTGCATCAGTCATTTTTTTAATTTGATGTGTTGCATTGCGACCTTCGATCTCGTCGCCGAGTGTCCATCCCTTGACTGTTTTGCACAAAATTGCTGTTGGTCGACCAGAACCTGTGTTCTCGACGGCGGCGCGGTATGCGGCATAAAGTTTGCGATAGTCATGTCCGCCACGCGGCAATAGTTGCAAATCTCCATCTGTTAAGTGACTCACCATTTCACGCAATCGCGGGTCTGGCCCGAAGAAGTTTTCGCGAATGTAGTTTCCGTCTTCAATTGTGTAACGCTGAAACTCGCCGTCAACCGTCGTGTTCATTTTATTGAGCAACGCGCCAGAGATATCGCGGGCGAGTAGGTCATCCCACTTCGAACCCCAAATCACTTTGATCACATTCCATCCCGCACCTCTAAATGTTGCTTCGAGTTCTTGAATTATTTTTCCGTTGCCACGCACCGGACCATCGAGACGTTGCAAGTTGCAGTTGACGACAAACACAAGATTGTCGAGGTGCTCACGCGCGGCGAGTGAGATCGAACCGAGGGTTTCAGGCTCGTCACATTCACCGTCACCCAAAAATGCCCACACGCGGCTCGCTGATGTGTCGTCAATTTTACGATTCAAAAGATAACGATTGAATCTTGCTTGATAAAGCGCAGTCAATGGCCCAAGACCCATCGAAACAGTTGGGAACTCCCAAAACTCTGGCATCAATCTTGGGTGCGGATAACTCGAAAGTCCACGACCACCACGGCCAATTTCGCGACGGAAAGAATTCAGGTCATCTTCGTCTAATCGGCGCTCAAGAAACGCTCGGGCATAAACACCTGGGGCAGCATGTCCCTGAAAATAAACATGGTCGCCCGGTGACCCGCTGTCTTTGCCTTTGAAGAAGTGATTGAAACCAATTTCATAAAGACTCGCTGATGACGCGAATGTCGAAAGGTGGCCGCCGATTCCGTCTGCGTTTGTATTTGCTCGAACTACCATCACGGCGGCATTCCAACGAATGTATGCACGAATTCGGCGCTCTAAATGTTCGTCACCCGGAAACCACGGTTCTTGTTCAGACGGGATGCTATTTACATACGGCGTCGAAACAGTCGCCGGAAAACTAACTTGACTTGCACGAGCGCGCTCTAAGAGTCGCGACAATAAATAACGCGCACGAGTTTTGCCCTGCACCTCGACGACTGCATCAAGCGAGTCCAACCATTCTTCGGTTTCGCCTGGGTCAGTGTCGGGCAGTTGATGCATGGATCCATCAAATAGCACGGCTCTATTCTCGCAGAATTTTTCGTGTCTGTGCACTTGGATGCCGTTATTCACTCTGCGTTTGGGCAAGTATTAACAGATGTCGATTGTTATTTATACAGATGGTGCCTGCTCTGGCAACCCAGGTCCGGGTGGTTGGGCGTGGGCCGTGTCGCCCGATGGTGAACCAAACGGTGTCGGCAGTGAGATAAAGACGACTAATCAGCGGATGGAGTTGTTGGCGGTGATCAATGCATTGAACGCTTTCGCGAACTCTGCAGAGCCACTAGAAATTGTT
>BJGF01000020.1 GCA_014190295.1 Actinomycetes bacterium
GTAAATAACGGAATAGAAGCTTTGGCTCGTCCAATCGCGCATATACCTGTTGAGCCACCGAGCCGCGACGACACACTCACGATTGAATCGTCAATGCCAAATGGAATGTACGAGCGCGCAGTTGAAGTTGCCAAAGAGCACATTCATGCAGGCGACATTTTTCAAGTCGTATTGTCACAAAGATTCGATATCGATCTCCAAGCAGATCCATTCGACGTTTATCGAGTGTTGCGACAAATTAACCCGAGTCCTTATATGTATTATTTGAAACATGATGACGTCACAATCGTCGGTTCATCGCCAGAGCCAATGGTGCAGTTGCGCAATGGTCGTGTCGTAAGTCGACCAATTGCTGGCACACGCAAACGCGGTGTAGACGACGAACATGATCGTAAATTGGCGGGCGAACTAAAAGAAAATCCAAAGGAGCGCGCTGAACACGTAATGCTCGTTGATCTTGCGCGCAACGATGTTGGTCGAGTTGCCGAGTTCGGATCAATGAATGTTGATGAGTTCATGACACTTGAGCGATATAGCCATGTGATGCATTTAACTTCACAAGTTTCTGGAACATTGCGCAGTGGTCTGGGGCCAGTAGACGTTTTGCGGGCGACTTTGCCTGCCGGCACTGTTAGTGGGGCTCCAAAGGTTCGAGCGATGCAGATCATTGACGCACTTGAACCAACCAAGCGCGGGCCGTATGCGGGAGTTGTCGGTTATGTAGATTTTTCGGGCAATTTGGATACGGCAATTGCGATTCGCACAATGTTTGTCGGTAGTCACGGGGCAACACTGCAGGCCGGCGCAGGAATCGTCGCCGACAGCATTGCTAGTGAAGAAAATCTTGAATGTCGCAACAAAGCCGCAGCCTTGGTGGCCGCAATTCCGGCGGCGCGAATTATGACCGCACGTCGCAAAGCACAAAAGTCATGAGTGGCTTCTATTTAGAAATTGTTCGCGACGAGATAACAGTCGCCGGTGTTGATGCAAGAAAGTTCTTGCACTCACAACTGGCAAATGACATCACGAGCCTGCCAATCGGTCAATCTCGTTACAGTCTGCTGCTCGAGCCAACCGGAAAGATCACTTCGCTTGTGCGCGTGCGTTGTATCGACGAGGATACTTTTGTGTTGGATACCGACGCAGGTTTTGGAGAAATAACGTCAAAACGATTATCGCGTTTCAAAATTCGAATTAAGTGTGAGATCGCTGTTAGTTCGCGAACATATTTCGCATTTCGAGAACTCTCAACGCAACAGCACGAAAAATTAATTTCTGAAGTTGGTGCAATTAATGCTTGGCGTAACGTCCGTTTTGAAGTTGACGCACCGTCAACGGGCACGCCAGATGTTGACCAAAAAAAATATTCAGAGATTCGCCAAGGAACCTTCGGCGAATATGAGCACGCTCGAGTGCTTGCTGCATGGCCACAGATGAGTATTGACATGACAAGTGATTCGATTCCGTCTGAAACAGGTCTGACAGATATTGCGGTTAGCTTTACAAAGGGTTGTTATCCAGGCCAAGAACTCGTTGAACGCATGGACTCTCGGGGCACTGCTGCGCCGCGGTCTTTGCGTGTGATTCGGGCCCAACCAGGAGCGACCACCGGATCAATAGTTGAACTCGATGGCAAAGATATTGGTATATATACGACTGTTGTCGGCGAAATTGCACTCGCGTTAATTAAACGCAATGCCGAGAGCAGTTCAATCCAAATCGGCTCATAAACTTGAGAGATATGACACTTATCTACGCATTCGACCACAAGCACCGTCGCGCACCAATGAGCATGAAAGATCTGCTCGGTGGCAAGGGTGCGAATCTCGCAGAGATGATGAGTGTGTTGAACTTGCCGGTACCACACGGTTTCACCGTCACGACCGATGCTTGTCGCAATTACATGCACGCAGGATGGCCAAAAACTCTCGACAAAGAACTCGCAACACATGTTTCACAGCTCGAAAAGAAAATGGGAGCGCGTCTGGGCGATCCAACTAATCCGTTGCTCGTTTCGGTTCGCTCCGGAGCGAAGTTTTCGATGCCAGGAATGATGGACACGGTTCTGAACTTGGGTCTAAATGACCAAAGCGTTAAAGGTCTTGCTGGTTCAACGAAAGACGACCGTTTTGCGTATGACAGCTATCGCCGATTCATCGCGATGTACGGACGCATTGTGCTCGGCATTGAAGGTGCGAAATTCGAACATCCGTTTGAAGAAGCAAAAAAATCTGCCGGTGTCAAAAGCGATGCAACTTTGCCAGCCGAATCTTTGCGTGCATTGTGTGAAAAATATAAAAGTATTGTTAAACAAGAAACCGGAAAAGAATTTCCGCAAGATCCCGCCAAGCAACT
Source organism: Actinomycetes bacterium (assembly GCA_014190295.1). GTDB lineage: Bacteria > Actinomycetota > Acidimicrobiia > Acidimicrobiales > Ilumatobacteraceae > BACL27. Next base: position 2,356 of record BJGF01000020.1, read on the forward strand.
TCGGGGTGCAGTTGAAGCAGTATTTCGTTCGTGGAACGGTGCGCGAGCGATTGCTTATCGCGTTCGAGAAAAAATCAGCCATGATCTTGGCACTGCAGTCAATGTGCAAGCGATGGTTTTCGGCAATCGTGACAACAACTCGGGCACTGGTGTGGGTTTCACGCGCAATGCCGCCACAGGTGAGAACAAACCATACGGCGACTATTTGATAAATGCCCAAGGCGAAGATGTCGTTGCTGGCATTCGCAACACAGAAGATCTTGATGCTTTAAAGCGACAGTTTCCGATCGTGCACAAAGAATTGTTGGCTATCTTTGATCGTCTTGAGCGCCACTACCACGACATGTGCGACACCGAGTTTACGATTGATCAAGGTAAGTTGTGGATGTTGCAGACTCGCGTGGGCAAGCGCACTGGTGCCGCAGCGTTGAAGATGGCAGTCGACATGACTGCGGGTTCTGGAGTCGGCAAAGCGGCTTGGAAGATTTCTAAAAAAGAAGCATTGATGCGCGTCAATGCTGAGCACCTTGATCAAGTTCTGCATCCGCAGTTCATCAACAAATCAAAAGCTTTGACAAAAGGTTTGGCTGCATCACCAGGTGCCGCAGTAGGCAAAGTTTATTTCACTGCCGATGATGCTGAGGCAGCAGCCAAGAAAGGTGAAGCAGTTATTTTGGTGCGCAGTGAGACAAGCCCAGAAGATGTGCACGGAATGATGGTCGCTAAGGGAATTCTCACGGCACGTGGTGGACTTGTAAGTCACGCCGCAGTTGTGGCGCGTGGATGGGGGACACCGGCAATCGTTGGTGCCGACTCGGTGCGAATTGACGGCAAATTATTTAGTGTTGGTGACGTAATAGTTCGCGAAGGCGACGTTATTTCGCTTGATGGCACAACAGGCGAAGTGATGATTGGTGAAATGCAGTTGACTGCCGCTAAGCCGACCAAAGAATTCCAAACAATTCTTAAATGGGCCGATGAAATTCGCAAAGGCAAACTTGCCGTGCGGGCCAATGCCGACACGGGTGAAGATGCTGCCAAGGCGCGCGAATACGGCGCCGAAGGTATCGGATTATGCCGAACCGAGCATATGTTTCTCGCCCCAGATCGTCTTCCGGTTGTGCGCCGCATGATTTTGGCAGACACACCGGCTGAAGAAACTGCAGCGCTCGAAGAATTGCGTTCAGTGCAGAAAGAAGATTTCGTGGCTATTTTGCGATCGATGTCTGGATTGCCTGTCACAGTTCGCCTACTTGACCCACCTCTGCACGAGTTCTTGCCAAATGTCGAAGAACTTGAAATCAAACAAGCAACGACAGGTTTAGATCCACAAGAAAAGAAGTTGCTTCGTGCGGCTCATGATTGGTCTGAAGTTAACCCGATGCTCGGTACGCGTGGCGTGCGACTTGGTGTAATCAAGCCTGGTTTGTATGCGATGCAAGTGCGCGCATTGATGCAAGCAGCCGATCAAGTTGCCGCTGAGGGTTACGAACCAATTGTTGAAGTGATGATTCCGTTGACGGTGACACGCGAAGAACTCGCACTCGCTCGTTCGTGGGTTGAGAGTGTGCTTATTGAGCATTCAACTCGTCCGAAGACAGGCGCGAAGGGCAAATTAAAGAAAAATGCTCGACCAAAAGTCACGATCGGCACGATGATCGAAACGCCTCGTGCTGCGTTGTGCGCTAATGAACTTGCAGAATATGCAGACTTCTTTAGTTTTGGCACCAATGACTTAACGCAGATGACATTCGGTTTCTCACGCGATGACGTCGAGAGCCGAATGATGCCGGCGTATCTCGAGGCTGGTCTGCTCAAGCGAAACCCGTTTGAGACGATTGATCAGACTGGTGTCGGTGAACTAGTTGAGATCGCAGCCAAGCGTGGCCGCAAGGCAAAGCGCAAAATAAAACTTGGTGTTTGCGGTGAACATGGTGGTGACCCAGAGTCGATTGCTTTGTTCTATCGCGCTGGTCTTGATTATGTGAGTTGCTCGCCGTATCGCGTGCCCATCGCTCGTCTGGCCGCAGCACAATCTGTAATCGGTGGCCTCAAAACCGAAACCAAATAACTAAGACTTATTTCACCTCAGGCGGTGCTTGGTGGTGGGTTGAGAATTGTTTATAATGGGTTTATAGCCCGACTTGCCTGATGGCAAGCGATCATCGGGGGAAGTAAAACCAAAACAAAAAGTTTCTGGTTCATCACCCGAAAGGTCAAAAGAAGTTACACATGTTTAATATGTTTGTTGCATCAGCAGAAGAAATTACTAATTTTGTAAACGTAGATATCCCATCTTGGGGTTGGCCAATGTTGATCGCAGTATTTGTCGCCGCGCTTTTGATTGACTTGCTTTTGCGACACAAAACTGCTCATGCAGTAGAGCCCAAAGAAGCGCTGCAACAGTCTGCGTTGTGGCTTGCCCTTGGCTTGGGTTTTTCTGGTGTCATTTATTTGATGTTCAAAGGACAAGGCGAAGGTAGTTCAGCGGCGATTGAGTATCTCTCGGGATATCTAATCGAGTACAGCCTGTCAATTGACAATGTGTTCGTGTGGGCGATGATTTTTGTTCATTTCAAAGTGCCGAACCAGTATCAACATCGGACACTTTTTTGGGGAATATTTGGTGCGCTTGTAATGCGCTTCATTTTCATTGCACTGGGAGTACAGGTCATTAACCGCTTTGAGAAATTGTTGGTCGTTTTCGGAGTCTTCTTGATCTACACCGGTATCAAAATCTTGCGTAGCGGTGACAAAGAATCCAATCCATCCGACATGCGAACGATGAAATTATTCCGCAAATTAGTCCCATCGGTAGAACAATACGACGGGCAAAAAATGTTCACTAGCGTTGACGGTCGTCGATTTGCAACACCGTTGCTTGCCGTACTGGTGCTTGTTGAAGTTTCAGATGTTGTGTTCGCAGTCGACTCGGTGCCTGCAGTGCTGGCCGTTAGTCGTGAGCAATTTATTGTTTTTGCGTCCAATGCTTTCGCAATTCTCGGCCTGCGGTCTCTCTATTTCGTGCTCGCCAATATGCGTGAGCGTTTTATTTATATGCCACAGACTATTTCGTCGTTGTTGATTTTCGTGGGTATCAAAATGGCCGTTGGTATTTGGAAACACATACCGACAGTTTGGTCTCTTGGCGTAATTATTGGACTACTCGCGATTGGTGTTGGTGCTTCGGTGCGCCACGACCGTCGCAAAAGTGCTTAGACAACACTGATCAACTAGCCTTCGCACGTGGCGATTGCTGATACAGACATTGAACGGCTGCGCGAGGCAGTTTCGATCGTTGACACGATTCAGGGCTATGTGCAGTTGCGCCGCGTTGGTCGAAATTGGGTTGGGCTGTGTCCGTTTCACGCCGAGAAATCGGGCTCGTTCAATGTCCGCGAAGAGACTCGTCGCTATAAATGTTTTGGCTGTGGCGCTTCGGGTGACATTTTTAAATTCATCCAAGAGATCGAACATCTCGACTTCGTTGGCGCGATCGAACACATTGCCGGCAAGGCTGGCTATCAGCTCACTTATACGTCGGGCGGGCAAAGCAAAGATCGCCAGCGTTCAAAACAATTGACCGAAATTATGGCTCAAGCAGTCGAGTGGTATCACAACCGCTTGCTGACGAACCCAGATGCGCGTGTTGCGCGCGATTACCTGCGCGAACGCGGTTTGTCTGGTGATGTCGCTCGCGAGTTCAAACTTGGTTGGGCTCCCGATGACTGGGATGCGTTGTCGCGCGACCTTGGCGTGTCAGTTGATCTGTTGCGCGAAACTGGTCTTGGGTTTATCAATAAACGCGGCAAGGCGCAAGATTCATTTCGGGCTCGCGTGATGTTTCCGATTTTTCGCGATTCGGGTGAGCCAGTTGCATTCGGCGGAAGGGTTTTACCAGGCAGTAAAGATCCTGCAAAATATAAAAACTCACCAGAAACGGCGATCTATGCAAAATCAAAAACTCTCTACGGTTTGAATTGGGCGAAATCAGAAATCGTCACCGCTGACGAAGTTATCGTCTGCGAGGGGTACACCGACGTGATCGGCTTTCAGCGCTCAGGCATCAAGCGTGCCGTTGCAACTTGTGGGACAGCGTTGACCGAAGATCACGTGAGATTGCTAAAAAGATTTGCAACAAAAGTCGTGTTGGCATTTGATGCCGACAACGCGGGGCAAGGTGCTGCCGAAAGATTTTATGAATGGGAGCAGCGCTACAAAGTGCAGGTCAGCGTTGCCCACTTTCCGCAAGGCAAGGACCCTGGTGATTTAGCGAACAGCGACCCAAGCGCATTGGCAAAAGCAGTCGAAACTGCCCAACCTTTTTTGGGGTTTCGTTTGCAGCGTGTACTTGATGCTGGTTCTATCGCGTCGCCAGAGGCTCGATCACGTACAGCAGAACAAGCAATGGCTGTGATCAACGAACATCCTGACACAAATGTGCGAAAACTTTATGCTGGACAAGTTGCCACTCACGTTGGTATTCCTGTTGCCGATTTGGTTCGTCTCGCCGAACGAGGAACAAGAAAACCAACTGTAAATATTTCTGCGCCAGCGAATTCTCGTCGTGGAGAATCCGCAGAATTTGTCGTTCTCGCTCTGATGTTTTCGCAATGGAAAGTAATCGCAAACTGGCTGTCAGAAGCATTATTCGTAGACGAGGTCCATCGTCGAGCATTTTTGGCAGTTGCACAAGCCGAAGGAATTGTTTCTCGGGCTCTAGAACTGGCCGACCCAGAAGCGCGTGAAGTTTTAGAGCGTGCCGCTGTTGCCGACATCGAATCCCAAGCGATTAGAGAGGCATGGAACCTGCTTGCTGCCGCTGTGCGTCGCGAACTCGCACATCGTGTGACATTGACAGATCCAGAACAGATTCGCGTTGACAGATCGGCTCGATTGTTGCTTGAGAATCTAGACGTTCCAGGTATGGCAGAATCTTCGGCAGAGCAATTATTGGGTTGGTTGAATCTTCGGGTGGGGGAACACGAATGACGGCATCGTCGGCGAGAGACACGCTTGGGTCTGACTCTGTTCGTCTTTATTTAAATGAAATCGGTCATGTCGACCTCTTGGATGCCGACAAAGAGCGCGAACTTGGCAAAGAAATCAAAGCAGGTTTGATTGCACAAGAAAAATTAAATGCCGCTAATTCAAACTTAGATACGTCAGAGCGTCGCAGCTTGACTCGAATTAGAAATGAGGGCCAAAAAGCAAAAGATCACATGGTGCGAGCAAACCTGCGACTCGTGGTTTCGATTGCCCGCCGATACGACCGCAAAGAATTGCAACTCGCTGATTTGATTCAAGAAGGAAACATCGGTTTAATGCATGCCGCCGATAAATACGACTATGAAAAAGGGTTTAAGTTCTCGACATATGCCACTTGGTGGATTCGTCAATCAATGACTCGAGCTTTGGCTGACCAAGGACGCAACATTCGCATTCCGGGTCACATGATGGAGATCGTGAACCGTGTGCAACGCTCAGAGCGCGATCTGACCAGCGAACTTCGGCGAAACCCAACGCCCGAAGAAGTTGCGGCTCGTTGCAGTCTGACCGTCGAGAAATTGCTCGAGATAATGCAGTTGGCGATTCCGACTACAAGTTTGGATGCACCAGTTGGACACAACACTGACGACTTAACCGTGGGTGACACAATCGCCGACAACGACGACAACGATCCACTTGGTTCAACAGAGAGAAGTCAGTTGCACGACGCGGTCGAGCGAACTTTGAAAGACTTGCCGTCGCGCGAGCAAGAGATTGTCGCGATGCGTTTTGGCATCGGAGAAAACAAGAGAATTTATACGCTTGAAGAAGTTGCCGAAAAAATGGATGTGACCAGAGAGCGTGTGCGACAAATCGAGCAGAAAACACTGGCTCGTCTGCGCCACCCACACAACAGCGCGAACCTTCGCGCTTTCTTTGACGAAGAATAACTAATTATTTCGTCAGGTCGACGACTGGCTCCCATTTACGCGAAGTCCATGAGTTGATAAGTGCCTGTTGCACGCTGACAACATCGACGGCCTCTTTGAATCCAGGCGTGTAGGTCTTGCCGGTTGCCAAGCAGTTCATAAAGTTCAAGTCTTCAATAGCGACAAGATCTTCAAAGCCGATTGCATTTGCCATGCCTGGTGCGAAAGCACCATGAAAAGGAAATCGTTCTCCACCAAAAATCGTTTTGTAGCCGGTATCGACTCCATCTTCGCGCTTGTAAAACTGCAACTCGTTTAGTTTTTCGAGATTCCATGACAGCGAGCCTTCGGTGCCGTAAACCTCGAAAGCATTTTGGCTTTCTGGTCCGACCATTGATCGACTTGTTTCGAAAGTTCCGGTTGCACCATTTTCGAAATTGCACAACATTGATGCGAAGTCTTCGTTTTCGACTTCACCTTTCGGGTCAGTCGGCAGTCCGCGTCCATAATGGCTGGCCGCACCGGTTGGCAATGGTCGATGAGTGATCGTGTTCGACTTCATACCAGTGACTTCAGCGATACCACCGACCAAGAAGTGGGCGAGCGAAACAGAGTGACTCAAAATATCGCTGGTAACCCCGTATCCTGCCTGGGCAAATTTGAAGCGCCAAGTTAGTAGTCCAAGTTCGTCACTGCCGTACATCGACAAGAACCGACCTCGATAGTGGGTAACTCGACCGATCGCGCCACTCGCAATGAGCTCTCGCGCATGAATTACCAATGGTGACCAAAGATAGTTGTAGCCAACACCCGTGTGTGTTTTATGTTTTTTAGCGAGGTTGTAGGCCTCGACTGTTTGTGCAGGCGTGCCGCCAATTGGCTTCTCACTGAAGATTGCTTTGCCGGCCGCTGCTGCCGCTGCAATCATCGGCACATGCAACATGTTTGGCGCAGTCACCCAAACAGCGTCCACATCTTTTGCTGCAACTGCTTCTTCAAAACCGGGCACGGCGCGAGCAAATCCAAAATCGTTGACGGCACGATCGCGTCGTCCTTGTTCGACATCGGCGCAGACCACGAGTTCTGGTTTGAACTCAGCATCAGGAAACAACGATGAGATGCGTAATGCGGCACGACTATGAGCCTGTCCCATCCATCCGAGGCCTAAAACTGCAATTCCGATTCGCTTCTTCATTTGATTCTCCATTTGTCTTTCATGATTTGTGATTGATTGAATTAAATGTTAATTCGACCGCTAGCCGAAGTCATCGGCACTCTCGGATCCAATTTTTGAGTTTGCCATGCATCACGAATCCAGTGATGGCTCGGATCATCACAAAACGCCATCGTTCGATCTTGTGCCGGGCCAGCGAGAACATTGAGAAAATACATCGGATATTCAGGTGCAGCAATTGAAGGTCCGTGGTATCCCGCAGGAAGAATATAAACGTCACCATCGCTGAGTGTGACGGTGTCATCGACTGTTTTGTCAACCGTGTACGCGTGAAAGTAGCCATGTCCTTCGGGGTCGCCGTGATCTGAAAGTTGCTTGCCAATTCTGAAATAATAAATTTCTTCGTTCATGTTCGGGCAACCAGCGATTCCGTCGTGTCGGTGCGGGGGCCATGACGACCAGTTGCCGCCAGGTGTCAGAACTTCGCAAATGATTATTCGATCAGCACCTTGAAACGAATCTGGTGTTGCGATGTTATTGACTTGACGGGTCGCAAAACCCGCCCCACGCGCCTCGACTGGCACGGTGTTTGCCAAACCATGATGAGCAGGAAATTGTTTGTTCGCCACAGCAGTGCATACGGCAACTTCGCCGGTATCTGCCCAAAGAGAGAACTTTGCACCAACTGGCGCATAAAACCAGTCGGCAACTCCGGCGAAAACACCTGATCGACCAGCAAGCAAATACTTCTTATTATTTATTTGCAGAGTCACCGATAGTGACGAGAGCGGCACGATAACTGCTTCACGGTTACCAAGATCAATGTCAAATATTTTATTTGTACCTGAGAAATCATAAACATCGATACCGCAATAAGTCCAGCCAGCAGTTTTTGCATTCAAAGAAACCGGCTGATTGCGCTGGGCTAGTGAGCCTTGTGGGTAGTACCAACTAGAAGTTTTGCTCATGAATTTTTTGCTCTTGCCATGGCTTTAGTTGGCCGTGCTATGAACAAGTTCGGCTGCTCGCCCGATTGCTCTTTCGACATCATTGTCATACGGAAATAGTAACGGTCGGCCCGCAACTAATCCGATTACGTTTGGTATCTGTAGTGCGCCAGCCCACTCGTTGAAAGTTGCATCCAAATTTTCTCCGGGGTCACCACCGAGCAACAGAATCGGCATTGTTGTTGAATCGCCTAAAGATTTGTGGCTCGTCCATGCTGGAAGTTTCAACCATGTCAAACCTGAGTAAGAACCAAGACCAGCGGCGATTGAAATAATTTTGTCAAGTCGATCGGTTGATCGATCAAGCATCGGCAAACCATTCGCGTCTTTGGTATATGGCAGCGGCTCAATAAGGCAAACTATGTTGCGTTCGGCCAGCAAACGCATGGCTTCGACAACGTATTCGATTGTTTTACCCACGCCCGCATCTGTGTGTTCGATGCGCAACAAAACTTTGCCAGCATCAAGACCCATCGAAGCAATATGGTCGGCGTCGTAGGCGGTCATCGGGTCGTCAAGCCCCCAAATCGAACCCAAATATCCACCGCGATTCATCGTGCCGAACACGAGTTTCGATTCAAGCGCACCGAGCCACGCCAATTCTTCGATGATGTCAGCGCTGGCAAGCACGCCATCTACGAATGGATTGTTGAGGCTGCGAACTAATCGATCAAGCAGTGATCGTCTATCGGCGATTGCGAACTGATCTTTGCCTGCGGCAAGTATTCCTCTGGCGGTATGGTCGGCAGCAACTATCAGTAATTTTCGATCTTTGCCAATAAGTTTTCGTCTTTGGCGATTGACAAGGGCCTTCGTAAACGATTCTGGCTGCTTAACTCGGGCGTCAAGAAGTTTTAAATATTGTGCTTGGCTCAGTGAAGTCACGACTAGTTGATGGTTTGTGCTTGATCAGAAATAAATGAGCGCAATATTTGTTCGGTCGGCATAGCGTCTGCACAAGTTAACTTTGTCGCAACAAATGCGCCTGCGGCATTGGCGAACTCTCCGATCTCACGAATAGACCAGTTGTTGATCAGTCCGTGGGTGAGTGCTCCACCGAATGCATCGCCCGAGCCAAGGCCGCAAACGAGTTTTATTTTCAGGGGGGCGATGTGGATTCTTTCTTTACGAGATGCCAGCATCACGCCTTGCGCGCCTAATTTAACAATCGCCAGAGTTACTCCATCGGCTAAAAACTTGTCGGCAATTTGGTCTGGGTCAGTTAAACCGATCGCCATCTCACATTCTGTTTTATTGCCGACGACAACTGAGCAATGAGCAATCGCTGCACGAGCGGCAACTCCAGCATCATCTTTGGATGCCCAGAAACTTGGTCGATAATCAAGGTCGATCACCGTGTGTTGCTTGCGACTGCGTTGCTGTAGCCATTGCATTGAAGACTTTGCGGTTTCGCCATGCGATAACGCGCAACCGCTCATCCAAAACACTGCGCAGTCATCAATTAGCGCAGTTGGCACCGAGTTGGCGACCATAGTTGTGTCTGGTGCATTTGGCTGACGATGGAATATGAGTTTCGGATCTTCTGGTGGGTCAAGAGCTGCAAGCACGACCGGAGTCAAACCATTTGGTTCACTCGTGACATATTTAGTATCGACATTCCAAGAATTGAGTTTGTTGACGATGTACTGGCCTAAAGCGTCTGAGCCAACTTTTGTTAATAGCACTGCATGGTTGCCAAGTTTTGCCGCGGCTACTGCAACATTGCTCGGGCTGCCACCAACACTTTTTGAAAAAGTTTGCTCACTAGCAAATGAAGCGCCAGCTTCAAGCCCGTACAAGTCGACACTGACTCGGCCAACGGTTACTACGGTATTTTTCATTAGGGCAAGTTTATGACCAAGTTTCTGGTTTTCTGAATTGAGAGACAAGCGACTAGTTTTCGTGCATGCGTATTGCTGTATTTGGTGCCGGACGAATGGCCGAAATTCGTATTGAAGACATGGTCAAAGACCCGCGGATCAAAAACATTTCAGTGATCAACCGTTCGCCACAAAAGGCACAGGCACTCAGATCGCGTTTTGGTGTTGAGATAGTCGAAGAAAGTGATTTCAAGGCCGAAAATTTTGATTCTTATGTGATAACAACCGGTACCTCACATCATGCGCAAGCACTTGACATGGTGGTTGGGCCGAAGCGCAAAATTCTATGCGAAAAACCGATCGCTCTTGAACTCAAAGACACAGATGCGGTCTTGGATCGCGCAAAAAAAGCTGGGGCAGAACTTCAAATCGGCTTTCAGCGTCGGTTCGACCCACCGATTGCGCAGGCAAAAAAACTCATCGACAGTGGTTCAGTTGGAACGATGTATCACATCCGATTTATGTCGAACGACATTGCGCCTTCTTCGCGCGAGTTTCTTGCCGGAAGTGGTGGTATTTACCGAGATCTCCATGTTCACGATTTTGATTTGGCAGAGTGGTTATGCAATGAGCCGATCACCGAAGTATTTGCGACCCGTCGTGTTCGCGAATTTCAGCAATATGCCGAGTTCGGTGATGGCGATGTTTCGCTTATTCATGCGGTAACGAAATCTGGGGTGCAGATAAGTATTTCAGGCACTCGTCACGACCCGCGCGGTCACGATGTTCGCTTTGAGGTTTTTGGTTCAAAAGATTCGTTAAGCGCAGGTTTCTCTTTGCGCACGCCTTTGAACTTGCTTGATGCTGGTATCGAACTCAGCACATCACCTTATGCAGGTTTCGTAGATCGCTTTAGGGAAGCGTTCAGGCAAGAAACTCAGGCTTACATTGAATGGATATCTGGCAATAGGGACAATCCTTGCAATCCAGATTCGGCTCGCAGCAGTATCTGTATAGCGATCGCGTGTGAAATTTCAGCGAAAGAAAAACGAGTAGTGAAGGTTGCCGAAGTTAGAGGATCGTAACCTGAATTAATTTGTTTTAGAAATATGTGTTGAAACACCAAAATTATTTGTGATTAATTTTGTTGCGATCAAGACGATCGTCGCAGTGCAAGCCAAGAAAATTGGAAACGTCTTAACGCCAACTCGTTCCAAAAACTGACCTGCAAGCCAAGGCAGCGTTGTCGAACTCAGACCAGCGGTACCTACAATTCTCGCGGTGAGTTTTCCTGAGAGCGAAGTTCGACTACCGATGAAAGCGAACATCAACGGAAACTGTGGCGCGGCAGCCAAGCCATAAGCCAGGGCACATGGCAACAAAATCGAATCAAATCTAAAGTAAAGCGCCACACAGACAACAATATTTAATAGAGCACCGAGTTGAATCGCCAAAATTCCGTGGCTTTTGCGAGCGAGAAACACAGTCGCAAATCGGCCGATCATAAAGCCGATCCAATACGTTGATGTGAGAATTGCGGCTTCAGTTTTAGAGAGACCAATTTTGACACCATATGTATAAACCCAGGTGACGAAAACGACTTCGAGTGCCACGTATGCGAGGAAGAACATCACGATCAATGCAGTTTGTTTTATCGAGATATCTGTTTGGTCTGATCTTGTCTCTAAATGTGGATCAGTGGGTGGTCGATGCAAGAGCACGATAATTGCGATTGTTGCAATTGCCGCCCCAGCAAACCAAAAAGCAAGTGCTGAGTCACCTCTGATTGCGTCTGATCCGCGAACTATAAGTGGACTTAAAATTGCTCCGACGCCAAACATCGTGTGCATTAGTGCGAGTCGTGGTCCAACTCGCTCTTTTAGCTCCCAGACGATGAGAGTGTTGCACCCGACATCAGATGTTGAAACTGCTGCTCCGAAACACAGGAACATCAAAGCGAGAACTGATCTTGTTGAGACAAAAGGAATAAACGCCAAACAAGATGCCGCAATCAGCAGTGATGTTCCGATTAAACGATTTCCAAAACCACGGTCGTATCCGCGGGCAAATATCTGCGTACCGATTATGTAACCAAATCCGTAGGTGACAAGTACGACGCCAACTGATGCAAGGTCAACACCAACTTGCTCGGCAAGCAACGAAATTGATGGCCCAACTAATCCAAACGCAACGCCGACAACTAAAAAAACCCCAAAATATGCTCGATGTGAACTCGTTTGTCGTGCGTTTATTGCGTCGTTCACCTAGAGCACGCTACGACTTCAGGGGTCGTCGATTCGGGATTACTCATAGAAAGTAGATTCAGCATGTCATTGGCTGCTTCGACTCGAGTTGCCCAAGAACGATTCTGAATTGACCTACTTGTCGCCCAGACGATGCCTACGATTTCGTTTTTGTTGTTGATGATTGGTCCACCTGAATTGCCAACCACCACATGGGCATCAATTTCTAGGCCTGGGCGGGAAACCTTTTCTTTGAGATAAATATCTTGAGTGTCAATCCTTAGTCTTTGAATGACTTTGGCTGTTTGGCTGATCTGTTCGTCATCTGTAAAGGAAATGAACTTGACTTTGCTATTCGCTTTTGCGCTACCGAGCACGACCGGCACAAGACTCTCCCCACCCTTGTCGGCACCTATATATAGGAGAGCTAAATCGAGCTCGGTATCAATAGCCACAATTTTGGCTTGAATCACCGAACCATCAATTGTTGTGATCGAATTTGATGATTGCCCAGCGACGCCATGAGCAACAGTAAGAACGATATTTTTTGCAACTACCGTTCCGACGGTTTGGGTGGGTGCACTTTTGCAACCAACTGAATTGATTAGAACCACTGATTCAAATTTTTCGGGTAGGCGACCGCCTAGTGCATAAATGAAAGTGCCGATGATCAAGACGCTCATAATCAGCGCAATCAAAAATATTTTGGATCTGATTTAGAAAAACAATACTTGATGGAGGTATCTTCTACTAGTTTGGCAGGGTAGTTATATAACCCAAAGGAGAAATAGTGAATAGCAAGTCCAAAGTTTCAGTAGTTGATCGCCTTGTGGGTAATCCGATTTCGTGGGGTGTTTGCGAAGTTCCTGATTGGGGCTTTCAACTTGACGCACGAACAGTGCTCGGTGAGATGAAGGCCGTAGGTTTAAAAGCAACTGAGCAGGGCCCAGTCGGTTATCTCGGCAGCACTCCGCAAGAAGTTTCAAGTGTTGCGAGCGAATTCGGACTTCCAATCGTTGGCGCTTTCGTGCCACTCGTTATGCATGATCTTGCTCAGCGAGATGTGATGCGCAAAGCGGCACACTTCTCGGCAAATCTGTTGAGCGAAACTGGGAAAGGTTTTTTCATTACAGCAGTAGTTGTTGACGAAGGTTGGGGAAAGCGATTCAAACTTTCAGATGCACAGTGGCAGGCGATGTTTGATGGTTTTGCAGAAGTTGATGAGATTTGCGCGAGTTATGGCATCCGCCAAGTACTGCATCCGCATCTGAACACACTCATTGAAACTCAAGATGACGTGAACCGAGTGCTTGCTGGTTCACGTGTTCGTTGGTTACTTGATACTGGGCATATGTTGATCGGTGGCACCGACCCTGTGAAGTTTGCACGCGAAAACTTTTCACGAATCGATCATTTTCATGTCAAGGATGTCAAGATGAATATTGCGAAGCGTTTCTTGGCTGGCGAAATAACATTGATGGAAGCAACTCGTGATGGAGTTTTTTGCGCTGCCGGTGATGGCGATGTAAAACTGGCTGAGGCGATCGGCGTAATGGAGTCAAATGGCTACGAGGGCTGGTACGTGCTTGAACAAGATATGGCTATCGTCGGCGATCAGCCCCGAGACTCTAAAATTTCCACTGCTGGGGTACGCCGCAGCATTGGTTTTCTCGCCACACTCAAATAAGTCGGTTTAGACGAGATTCAAGGCCGAATTCGCAAGAGCTTGTAATCAAAGGCTGGTTTGGCTTGTTGTCACCCAGTATCTCGGCTATGTTTGCTGGGTCAGGAAAACTCCTGTTCGAATAACTACGCATAAAGGGGAATATAAATGAAGATTCGCAAAACATGGGGAGTCGTCATCGGTGCAGTAGCACTTTTGGCACTCGCCGCTTGTGGTGGCTCATCAGACACAGCGTCTGATTCAGCAACAGAAGACGCAGCAACAGTCACAGCTGGTGAAGACATCACCATCGCAGTTATCACCCACGGTGATGACGGCGTGTTCTGGTCTGTAGCTCAAAAAGGTGCAGAAGCTGCTGCTGCCGCTCTTGGCATCACACTTAGGTACCAAGGTGCAAACAACAACGCACAAGATCAAGCACAAATGATTGAGCAAGCAGTGACAGACGGCGTGCAAGGTATCGCTGTTTCACTTGCTGACCCAACTGCTCTTGATGGTGCAATTAAAAAAGTTGTTGCCGCAGGAATTCCTTTGATCACACTTAACTCGGGTTCAGACCTCTTCAAGGGCCTCGGTGCAATTACGCACGTTGGTCAAGACGAGACTGTTGCCGGTCATGGTGCTGGTGAGCGACTTAAGGCCGCTGGTGGAACTGTAATGCTTTGCGCAAAGCAAGAGCAGAGCAACGTTGCACTCGAGACCCGTTGTAACGCAGCAGCAGAGACATTCGGTGGAAAAGTTATTCAGATCACAACTTCAGGTGACGCAGACCGCGTTGCTCAGCAAGCTGAGATCAAAGCAGCGATGGATGCAGACGCATCAATCAACGCTTTCCTTGGAACTGGCCCAGTTATCGCAGTTGACGGCGCAAATGCAGCCGCTGAACTCGGTCGCGTAATGCCAACCGGTGGATTTGACCTTTCAACAGAAATTCTTGAATACATCAATTCAGACAAAATGACATTCACGATTGACCAACAGCAATTCCTTCAGGGATACCTTGCTGTTGTGTTCCTCTACCTCAACATCACCAACAAGAACACTGTTGGTGGCGGATTGCCAGTAATGACAGGCCCAGGATTTGTTGACAAGTCAAACGTTGTCGCAGTTCAGGAACTTGTAGGCAAGGGAACTCGTTAATTAATTCGTTAATTACGAAATAATTAAATAGTAATTATTTATCGAAGTTGGTTCGCTCGCTCAGAATTTTGAGTGAGCGAACCAACTAGATTAAAGTTTGAAGAAATGTAATGGGGGATTGAGCGTGAGTGAATTCGACGAGATTGCTCGTCCTAAAGATGGTGATGAAAGAATCACTTATCGAGGCCCGCTAAAGCGGCTTTTAATTTCTCCAGAAATCGGTGCACTAATTGGTGCAGTCGTAGTGTGGGCGTTTTTCTGGGGTAACGGTGACAAATTCGGTACAGCCGGAAGCACGGCAAACTTTTTAGACGTCGCAGCCCCGCTCGGAATCATGGCGGTCGCTGTGTCGCTTTTGATGATCGGCGGAGAGTTCGATCTTTCTGCCGGTGTAATGACTGGAGCAAGTGGCGTCACGATCGCGTTGATGGCGAAGCATTTCACCGATGGCGGAATTTCATTGTGGGTCTGTATTCCTGCTGCATTTTTATTGGCTGGTTGCGTAGGTTGGTGGAACGGTTTTCTCGTGAATAAAACCGGTCTGCCCAGTTTTATAGTCACTCTCGGCTCATTTTTTGTGATCAAGGGATCAAACCTTGTTTTTTCGAAGCGAATTAACTCGCTCGTAAACGTCTCGGGCGTCGATAAAGCCCATGGATATAAATTTTTCAAGGCGTTCTTGGGTGGCGAAAACCAATTTGGCGATGCAAAATTCCGCGATGTCATATTTATCGTCGGCGGAATATTGTTTGGTGTGTTGCTGATCGTTGGATTTATTGAGCAGTCACTTTTGCATGCAGAGAAAACTTCGAGTTCAGCGATGTTGGTCGCCGCGATTGGTGCGGCTGGGGCAATTGCTGGGGTGCTGGTGTTGCATCGCACCGACTCAATTAAAGGAAATGTTGTTGCTGGTGTTGTTGGTTTATCTGGATCTGCCTTGGCGATTGTCGCGTATTGTCGGGCAAGATTTGAAACTACTCAGCCGATTGTTGGCGCGTTTCCTATTGAAGCACGGACATATATCGGTCTTGGATTGCTCGGCACTGCAATTGCATCGCTAGCGGGTCAGCTCTTTGATCGTGGCGAAGAAAATGTGGTGTTGCAGTGGATGCCAAGTTGGCTACGGCTGGTTGTCGCGGTTGCGGCTGGTGCATTCCCGCTTGTGTTTTTCGTGCGCGGTCTGATGCGAGGTGATGCCGATCGCAGGGCCCAGACTTGGCTTCTGGTGGTTTTACGTCTGCCAATAATTTGTCTTGTATCTCTAATCGGAATCGTGTCGCTGTTTCAATTAACGACAGTTCAAGCAGTGCGTGCCGTTTTGATCACCGTTGCCGGAACCGGCGCGGCAACTTGCTTTTATCGTGCTCGAAGCATCGCCAGCAAGAAGTCGACGAAGTGGTTCATTAATCTTGGTGTCTTAATGTCGGCAGCGTTTGTCGTTGTGGCGTTCGCTGTTCGAGCCGACTCAAGTGCTCCGCGCTTTCGTGGCGGAATATTCACCGCTCTATTAGTTGGCGCGACACTGGTGTTTGCAACAACCTTTATTGAGGCTTCACAACAAAAAAGAACTATGGCAGATTTGAACGCTGATCGTCTTGGCAAGCGTTTTGTGTCAATCGGTATCGTGCTTGGTTTTATCGCACTCGCTACACGATTGCTATTTTCTGACGGAGTGTTTCGGATGTCAGTGTTCTGGTGGCTGTTCTTCACAGCAGTTGGTTCGTTCGTATTAACTAAAACAAAATACGGCAACTGGATCTTTGCAGTCGGTGGCAATAAAGATGCTGCACGGGCAACTGGTGTGCCTGCTGACAAGGTTAAGACGGCTTTGTTTATGGCCACCTCATTATTGGGCGCTTTCGTAGGTGCAATGATTTTGATGCGACTGAACTCAGTTCAAGCGCAACAGGGTGATGGTCAAGAATTCGAATACATCATTGCGGCGGTCGTGGGTGGCAACTTGATGACTGGTGGATATGGATCAGTCATTGGTGCATCACTCGGCGCATTAATCATGGCAGTTTCAAAAAATGGCATCCCTGCTGCTCAATGGAATCAAGATGGACGGTTTATCTTCCTTGGTGCAGTGTTGTTAGTTGCAGTGCTCGTAAACAACTTCATTAGAAAGAAAGCGAACGAACAACGATGAGTGCTTCTGTGCCGCTTTTAGAGCTTCAAAACATTGGTAAATATTTCGGAAACGTCAAGGCGCTTGAGAATGTTTCAACCACAGTCAAGGCCGGAGAAGTGACATGCGTTCTCGGCGATAACGGTGCGGGCAAGTCGACATTCATCAAAATCATCAGCGGACTTCATAAGCCAAGCACAGGCAAGTATCTATTTGAAGGCCACGAAGTTTCATTTGAATCACCACGAGAAGCTCGATCGCTCGGAATCGCCACTGTTTATCAAGACTTGGCAATGGCGCCTTTGATGTCGGTTTGGAGAAACTTCTTTTTAGGTTCTGAGCCACTTAGGCGATTTGGGCCATTCAATTTGCTAGATGCGAAATTCGCTCGCGCAACAGCCAAAGAAGAAATGTCAAAGTTGGGTATTGATGTTCGTGACATTGATCAGCCAGTCGGCACATTGTCTGGTGGCGAGCGCCAAAGCGTGGCGATTGCTCGCGCCGTTTATTTTGGTGCGCGAGTTTTGATTCTTGATGAGCCAACCTCGGCGCTTGGCGTGCGTCAATCAGATTTGGTGCTTGGTTATGTGCGAGCTGCCGCCGCAAGAAACCTCGGTGTGATTTTGATTACGCACAACCCGCAACATGCGTTGCCTGTCGGTGATCGCTTTTTGATTCTTAATCGTGGGCAATCGGTTGGACACTTTGAAAAACAAGATCTCACTTACGAGCGTCTGATTGAGTTGATGTCGGGCCGAGTGCACGCTGCTTAGTCAGCAGTGATGCAAAAATAATGCGAGATGATCAGTGGCTCGGGCTAATTAGTTCTCGCCTTGACGACCCAAATGCCGCCGCCAATGCTCTAAAAAAGCGCACTCGCGGAAAACTGATCACTGATAGTCGGCTATTTATTGTCGCCGCTGATCACACCGCTCGCGGAATGCTGGGTGTCGGTGATGAGCCATTCGCAATGGCCGATCGTAGAAGGTTGCTTGACGCACTGCTTGTGGCGTTATCGAACCCACAAGTTGACGGTGTGCTGGCAAGTGCCGATGTAATCGACGAACTTGCTTTGTTGGGTGCTCTTGACAACAAACTCGTGTTCGGCACGATGAATCGCGGTGGAATCATGGGTGCCAAATGGGAACTTGATGATCGAATGACGGCGTACACGCCACAAGATATTGCATTGCG
>BJGF01000021.1 GCA_014190295.1 Actinomycetes bacterium
TGCTTCACCTTTTCGACGCCATGCAGCCACACCCACGATTGCCCAGTCTTGTGCGCGGCGATTGAACTTTTGAAAACTCCACCCAGCACCTTGCATCTTTGGCACACGAATTTCAACGAGCATTTCATCGGCGGCAAGATCGCTTTCGAGAAAACCTTTGTAGAAATTTGCAGCAGCGATTTCGCGCTTACCCTTTGGTCCTTGCACGACATATGTCGCGCCGAGTGCAAGCGTTGTGGCTGGCAAATCACTCGCTGGGTCAGCGTGAGCGATTGAACCGCCGATTGTGCCACGGTGGCGAACTTGCGCATCACCAACATGACTGGCCGCATGTGCAAGCAACGGTGCATGCTCGTGCAAAACTTTGGATGTTTCGACATCCATGTGTCGTGTAAGCGCACCAATCGCAATGTGATTGCCCGCATCTTTGATATACGAGAGATCCTTGACTCGACCGATATCGATCAACATTGCAGGCTGAGCAAGACGCAGTTTCATCAGCGGCAACAAACTGTGTCCACCTGCAAGAAACTTGGCGTCACTGCCGTATTGGTTGATTAGCGATATCGCTTCATCGGCTGATGAAGCGCGCTTATAGTCGAATGCTGCAGGAATCATTTCTTACCTCCACGAGTTGCTTCATTAATTGTTTTCCATACTGTTTGTGGTGACGCTGGCATCGCCATAGTTGTTACACCAAGGCTTGAAAGCGCATCAATAATCGCGGTCATCACAGTTGGTGCCGCGCCGATCGTGCCCGCCTCGCCGATGCCTTTAACGCCAAGTTGATTTGTTGGTGATGGTGTAATCGTGTGACCCGTCGTAATTGGTGGCACGTCGCATGCAGCAGGCACGAGATACTCGGCCAGCGTCGATGTCTTGAGGTTGCCATCACTGTCGTAGACGGCTTCTTCAAATAGTGCTTGAGCAATACCTTGAACCACTCCACCATGCACCTGGCCTTCAACAATCAACGGATTTATTTGATTGCCGCAGTCGTCAACCGCGATGTATTTAAGAATCTTGACCGCACCTGTTTCTGTGTCGACTTCAACTACGCACATGTGCGTGCCGAATGGCCACGAAAAGTTTGGCGGGTCATATGAAACTTGCGCTTCAAGATTCGGCTCGCAACCGTCTGGCAGATTGTGCGCGGTGAATGCACCGAACGCAATTGCTGCCAACGGCAGAGCGCGATCTGGTGAACCCTTGACGGCAAACGTGCCGTTTACGAATTGCAAATCGTCAGCAGAACACTCAAGTTGATGGGCTGCAATCAGTTTCGCTTTTTCAATCACCTTGTCGCAGGCGAGTGCGATTGCGACGCCACCCACAGGCAAACTTCGCGAACCGTATGT
Organism: Actinomycetes bacterium; assembly: GCA_014190295.1. Lineage (GTDB taxonomy): Bacteria > Actinomycetota > Acidimicrobiia > Acidimicrobiales > Ilumatobacteraceae > BACL27. The sequence continues at coordinate 1,359 of BJGF01000021.1, forward strand.
GTCAAGACCCAGTGCAGAAATCGCCGTGTCGCTGTGCAATACGTCTACATCCTCAGGGGCAACACCCAGTTTTTCTGCGGCGATCATTGCCCACGAAGTTTCGTGTCCTTGACCGTGTGGGGATGTGCCCGTTATGACTTGAACTTTGTTCGTTGGCAACACACGCACAGTTGCGGCTTCCCAGCCACCCGCTGAATAGTTGAGCGAAGCCAGAACTCGCGAAGGTGCGAGACCGCACATTTCGAAATATGAGCTCATGCCAACGCCAAGTAATTTTGTTGCGCCAGGTACGTTTTGTTTTTTCTGTTGCGCACGCACACCCGCTAGGTCGGTCATCTTGGCTGCTTTTTCGGCAGCAAGTAGGTGATCACCAGAATCGTATGTCAGACCACTAAATGCCGTGTACGGAAACTGTTCTTTTTTGATGTAGTTGCGTTTGCGCAATTCGAATGAATCTATTTTCATCGCACGGGCAAGTGCTTCAATCGCCATTTCGATTGCGTATGTAGCCTCTGGTCTTCCGGCACCACGATAAGCATCTGTTGGCGTCAGATTTGTGAACACTGAAGTGCAACTAAAGTCGTATGCCTTTGGGATGTCATAAACGCCGGCATACAAAAACGCACCAAGTATCGGCACACCTGGTGTGACGAGTTGCAAGTACGCACCCATGTCGCCGATGATCCGTACGCGAACTGCCGTGATTTTGCCGTTCTCGTCTGCGGCTAACTCAACGTGCTGAATTTGTCCACGACCTTGAATCGTCGCCTGCGTATTTTCTGAACGCTCTTCAACCCAACGCACTGGGGCATTGTGTTTGCGGGCGAGTGCCATGCACAACAATTCTTCGGCGTATACATCGAGTTTTGAACCAAAGCCACCACCGACGCTTGGGGCGATAACACGTACTTGATGCTCAGCAATACCGAGCGTGAGCGCAGTCATCACTTTTAATATGTGCGGAATCTGTGTGGATGAATAAAGAGTGATATCTCCGCCAAATGGCTGCGGCACTGCAGCGATTGCACGCGGCTCCATCGCCATGGGGATCAATCGTTGCTGAACATATCGTTCTTTTACTTTGTACTTGGCTTTTTTGAATGCGTCCTCGACACAGCCAGGTGTTTCTTCTACTAATAGCGGCCAGGTGTAACTCTTGTTCGTGCCGAGCTCTGTGTGGATAATATTTTTGTCACTCAACGAGTCTTCGAGATCAACGACAACCTTGAGCGGTTCATATTGAACGTCAATTGCATCGAGTGCGTCACGCGAAGCAGTCTCGTTCGTCGCCAGCACGGCAGCCACTCCGTCACCGACATAACAAACTTTGTCGATTGCGAGTGGATAATGCGCCGGGTTCTTCATGTCAGTTGTCACCGGCCAGGCGCAAGGCATCGGTGCAGCCCATGATGTTTGTAAATCTTTGCCCGTGTAGATGGCAACAACACCAGCGATCTTTAACGCCGCAGCGACATTTATCGATTTAATTTTTGCGTGCGCGTATGGTGAACGCAAAACCGACAAATGCAGTGCGCCAGGAATATCTAAATCGTTTGTGAACTTCGCTTCGCCAGTTAACAGTGGTGGATCTTCTCGACGCAACAACCTTGTGCCGATGATATTGGTTGGCTTGTTCTCGGTAATCGTCATGACTGACCCCTTTACTTTGCGCTCGCGGCAGCGAGCACTGATTTGACAATGTTGTGATATCCAGTGCAACGACAAAGGTTGCCTTCAAGCCCCAAGCGGACTTGCTCTTCAGTTGGTTTTGGGTTTTCGTTTAGTAATCCAATTGCCGCCATCACCATTCCGGGTGTGCAGTAACCACACTGCAGACCGTGGTTCTCCATGAATGCGGTTTGCATTGGGTGCATCACACCATCTTTGGCTAAGCCTTCAATCGTCGTGACGTTTGATCCGTCGGCTTGTACCGCGAGCATTGTGCAACTCTTGACTGCTTCACCATCTAGATGAATCGTGCAAGCGCCACAACTTGAAGTATCACAACCGACATTTGTGCCAGTGAGCCCAAGTGATTCGCGAATGTAATGAACCAGCAAAGTTCTCGGCTCAACATCGCCGTCTTGTTTTTTGCCGTTAACCGTGATTGAAACCTTCATCATCAGCCCCCAGATTTGATTCGACAATATTGCCGAATGTTTGTCAGTGGCTAATCATGCCCTGAACGGGCACGGGCACACAAATTGTGCTAATTGTCTATTTTTTTAAGGCTTTGTAGGTCGAAAATAAGACTTAGAATGCTGAGTACGCCGATAGCCAACAAACCACCGAAGGCATTTGACCAGCTCATATATCCCGGATCAGTTTGGTTCACCCAGCCTGATCGAGACAGGCGAAAAATATTCGTGATCGGGTTGAGTCGTGCAACCGTATGCAGCCATCCAGTCATCACGTTGAGTGGTACTTGCGCAGTTGACATGAACATTGTTAAAAAAATTGAGAGTTGCATGATCGCAGCACCACGCATGTCTTGAAATCGATAACCAAGACCCAGCCCCCAACCTGCGCCGATTGTCGAGATCCCGAGTGCGGCAGCAAGTGAACAGACATAACTCAGCACGCCAGCAGTTGGGCGAGCGCCAAGCAAATATCCTGCAATAAAAACAACTAGTGAAACCAGGGTCACGCGAATCCATGTTGCAAGTACAGGACCAACAATTAGTGAGACACGCGATGTCGGCGACATTCGCAAGCGATCATAGAAACCGTTTTCTAAATCGCGGATGAGAGAAAAGCCGAGACCAACTCCGCTAAAAGCAGAACCCATTGCTAGCCCGAGTGGCATGAACCAGTTCACTGATCTGTCAGTCGGAAAGTTTGGCAGTTTCGTCAGTGCAAAGAAAGTTCCAGAGAACGAAACCATATTGAAAATCGGCATCGCCAATGTTGGAAAGAACGCCGAAGGTAGTCGCCGAGTGTTGATCAAACTTCGCTTGATTAGTTCACGAGCACTTCGCATCGTGGTCGTGTGCAGATCTTTCTCACGAATCGTCGTGTGCGTAGAAGTGTTCATTAGTTTGACTTCAATCGTGAGTGAAGCTGCGTGTTTGCGACGAATAATGCAACAATCGCAATCGCCAGTGGCACAAGAATTGCTCGGGCTGTTGCTGATGCAGTGAAACCTTCAAGCGAGAGCGCGCGTAAACCTTCGACCAGATGCGAAATTGGGTTCAATCCGGCAATCGTTTTATAAACACCACTCATTGTTTCGCGTGGAAAGAACGCGCTAGAGAAGAACAATAAAATAAACAGCAACGGAAACGTCCCCTGAACCGCCTCGGAAGAACCAGTTTTCAATGCAACTGATGACATAAGTGCGCCGACTGCAAGAGAAATCAAAGCACCGCTGACGATCATTGCCACAATTCCACGAAGTCCTGCCGATACGTCTGCCCCAAATGGAAGTAGCGCAAAAATAAACACAGCCGTTTCAAGTGCGCCAAATAAAACACTGCCCGCAAGTCGACCAAATAAAATACCGGTTCGAGATGTGGGTGCTGCAAGAAGTCGATCGAAGAAACCGTTTTCAATATCAGTGGCCAAGGCTGCGGCGCCGGTCACTGAACCAAATAAAACACCTTGGGTAATCGTTCCTGCGAGTTGAAACTGAAGATATGACGAGACTTTGGGGAACCCAGGCAATGAAGTCGTGCGGCCAAATGATGAGTTACCAAGAAATGCAAAGAACAACGGAAATATCATGCTCGGCAACACGATCGCTGGCTGTCTAAAAAGTTCAAGAGTTGACCGTTTTGCGAGGGCAACCGTTTGACGCACGGCAGTCGCCGGTGAACGGGTTACTTCGGTTTCAACTAAAACCGCAGTTGTGCTCGTCACTTACGACCTCGACGCGATTTTTTCTTTGTGTCTGGTTCTTCCACTCCGTTGTCGCCAGCAGGTGGAGCGTTGTCAGAACCTTCAAGGCGATATCCGGTGGCTTCAGCGAAAACATCGTCCAAACTTGGCTCATTGATTTCTAAGTGCTGAACATGAACGCCCGATTCATCGAGTTTGCGAACTACTTCTGTCACCTGAGCCGCACCTCCACGCAAGCCAACACCAAGAGCGCCTTCTGCGCCGGGTCTCAAGTCACCAAAAGTTTCGAGTACGGCTTTCGCACGCTCTTCTTGGTCGGCGTGAGTTTTAATAATCAGGGTCGGTGCTCCAACACCTGCTTTCAAATCAACCGGCCTTCCTTCACGCACAATTTTGCCGTGGTCAATAATCGCGATGCGGTCGGCTAGTTGATCGGCTTCTTCTAAATATTGTGTTGTCAGCATCACGGTCGTGCCTTCTTTGTTCAAGCGACGCACTTCTTCCCACAATGTCAGACGGCTCATCGGGTCAAGACCAGTTGTTGGTTCATCCAAAAATAAAACAGTTGGTTGATGAATTAGCGAAAGTGCGAGATCGAGACGGCGGCGCATGCCACCCGAATATGTTGAAACTCGTCGAGAAGCAGCAGCGGTTAGCCCGACTCGTTCGAGCAATTCGTCAGAACGTTTTTTCATCATTGCAGACGGAATGCCGTACAGAACTGCCTGCAGTGCAAGTAATTCGGCGCCAGTCATTAACGGATCAATAGCCGCGTCTTGCAGCGCGACACCGATACTGCGACGTACCCTGTCTGCATCTTTGACAACGTCATAACCTGCGACACGAGCCGTGCCAGATGTCGGGCGCAACAATGTTGTGAGCATGCGTACGGCGGTACTTTTTCCGGCACCGTTTGGTCCAAGGAAGCCGAATACTTCTCCGGCTTTAATTTCTAAATTAATTCCTTTGACTGCCTGTACATCACCAAAGTGACGAACAAGATTTTCGGCGATGATCGGGGAGTTAGTCACCCTGAAATATTACGGGTTGAGTAGCGGTTGTGACTAAGCAGAAGCTTCGGCGATTGCAGACCAAACACGCTCAGGAGTTGTCGGCATGTCAATGTGACGAACGCCTAAGTGCAAAAGCGCGTCAATCACCGCAGATTGCACCGCGGGTGTTGATCCAATTGTGCCTGATTCGCCGATGCCTTTCACCCCAAGCGGGTTAACAAATGTCGGGGTCTCCATGTGCACAATTTCGATGCTCGGCAATTCGACCGCCGAAATAAATGTGTAGTCAGCGAAGTTCGTCGTTATCGGGTTGCCGTCTTGGTCATAGCGAAACTCTTCAAGCAACGCTTGTGCGGTTCCTTGGGCGATGCCACCATGAATTTGACCATCCAAAATAAGTGGATTGATAACTTTGCCCGCGTCATCACACGCGATGTGCCGACAATGTTTGACTTGTCCTGTTTCTGTATCGACTTCAACTATTGCGATGTGTGAACCAAACGGAAACGTCGCCGAAGTTGCAACAAAAGTTCCTTCTTGAGTCAAACCAGATTTTGTGTCGGCGGCAGTCGCAATTTCTGACCATGACTTTGAGATCGCAGGCGTACCAGCAACATAAAAGGCTCCCGTCTTTTTGTCGAGTACAACATCGCTTTCATTCGCCTCAAGCAATCTTGCGGCAAGTTTGCGTGCTTCATCTACGAGTTCAATAGAAACTTTTTGTACTGCTACACCACCTTGTTGCAATGACCGTGAGCCCATCGTGCCACCACCGCTCGGCACAAGATCTGTGTCGCCCCAGACAACGTCAATATCTTCGATTGAAATTCCGGTTTCACTGCTGGCGATCATTGCCCACGAAGTCACATGTCCTTGACCGTGTGGCGAGGTTCCCGTAAATACGACTGCTCGACCGTTCGGCAAGATATTTACTTTGGCGTGCTCTTGCATCGGGTCGACGCCACCAGTGACTTCGACATAAACACTTACGCCGATGCCAAGTTGTACTTTGTCACCTCGTCTACGCCGCTCGGCTTGTTCGGCGCGTGCTTCAGAATATTTGGCAACAGCCAACGCTTTGTCGAGCGCAGCACCGTAGTCGCCGACATCATATGCATGGCCAATTTTTGTTTGGTATGGCTGCATAAATTTCGGAATCAAGTTCATCCGTCGCACGTCAGCAGGGTCTTTGCCAATCTCTGCGGCGAATAAATCCATTGCTCGTTCAATTGCCGCAGTCGCTTCTGGTCGACCAGCGCCACGGTAGGCGACGATCGGTGTCGTGTTGGTGACAACAGAAGTAGTCCGACATTCCATTTTTTCAATGTCGTAAACGCCTTGGGCCATTGGGCGAGTCATGAACGGTGCGAGCACAGTGCCAACTTCGACCCAGCCACCAGAATCTTGAATTGCATTTAACTGATATGCGGTAACACGACCAGCTTTCGTGCCACCGATTGTGATGTATTGCAATTGTGCGCGCCCGTGTCCGAGACCGACCATTGATTCACTGCGTGTCTCACGCCAACGCACGGGTTTGCCGACATGTTTCGAGATGGTGCCGAGTAAGAGTTCTTCTGAATAAGCACTGATCTTTGCGCCAAAACCACCACCCACATCTGGAGTGATGATCCGAACTTTTTCTGCATCAATCTTGCTGGCTTTGGCAACTTCGTTGCGAACACCTTGGGCATGTTGCGTTGAGATCCATTGAATTAGTCGACCGTCGATCCAAGTTGCGGCAGAACCGCGAGCTTCTAATGGGCAAGGTGCAACTCTTTGATTCATAAAGCGTCCTTTGACGACGACTTCACAATCTTTAAAAATTTCATCACCAGTGTTGTCTGGCATTCCCATTTCGACAGTGCCCATCACGATGTTGGTGCCGCACTCTTCGTAAAGCAAAGTTTTGCTCGCCATCGCTTGTTCAAGATCAATTAGTGGTTCAAGAGTTTCGTATTCGACAATGGCCCGCTCGATTGCATCTTCGCCTTGGTCAGCGCGTTGGGTGACGATTGCTGCAACCAATTCACCAACCCAACGAACCTTGCCTTTGGCAAGGTGTGAGCGTTTTGTAAGTGGGTTAAAAGCCGACGGCTCTTCTTCGAGTCCAAGATCATCTGCAGTGAAAACGGCAACTACACCCGGAGCATTTTTGCAATCCGATAAGTCTATTTTTGTAATTTTTGCGTGAGCGACCGTCGACCGTATATAAGTGACATGCAGAGCGCCGGTAAACCGTGGCTCTTCATTGAGGTCTTCGATGTACTTTCCACCGGTCGTGAGAAATTTCGGATCTTCTTTGCGCAGAACCCGATTACCAAGAATGCTTCCAGTCACTATTGCTCCCTAACGTATTGTGTAATTTATGGCGACCGAGTTTTACGGTTGCAGTGGATCTAATATCTCAATTCCCGAATTATATGCCGCCTGTGCCGACCTAATTTGTAAAATGCTCGAAACAAGCGAGTAGGGCCAAGAATTTGGCAGAGTCAGATCAGCGTTTGGTGTTGCCAGCAATGGAACTCGAGATTCGCTCGGCAGCAAGTATCCGAGTTGTGACCTGATTGCTTCTTGAGTGCCCTGCGGAGTTCGAAGAACGTCTACTTCTTCTTGTAACACATCATTTATGTCTTCGTAAGCGGCAAACTGTTCGGTTCGTTGCGCCACAATGGTGCGCTGATTAGTCCAAGTTCGAATTGGGATAACAAATAATGCCAACATAAATGCACCGACGACCAGCGTTCCGAGCGGGATGATTGCGTAGCGAGCGCGACTTCTTGGTTTGCGGCGAATAGACGGATCAGACTTCGGCAAATCGTTGCGTCGAAGTCGAGTCGGGGGAACCCGAATCTCACCGGTCAAACTCGCTATACCCATCTCTCCATTGTGGCTTGCCTAGTGCGCTATTTGGGGGAGTTCCTTAACAAAGTAGGGTATTTCGCATCTTTACCAAGGTCTTGTTCAATACGCAGTAACTGGTTGTACTTTGCGACACGGTCGCTACGAGCCGGCGCACCGGTTTTTATTTGTCCACAATTTGTGGCGACAGCCAGATCTGCGATCGTCGTGTCTTCGGTTTCACCACTGCGATGACTCATTACGCTCGTATAGTTATTTTTTTTGGCAAGGGCGACTGTGTCAAGAGTCTCTGAAAGCGTTCCAATTTGGTTCACTTTAATCAACACACTGTTTGCAATTTTTCGGTCGATGCCTTGTTGCAAGCGTTTGGTGTTGGTCACAAAAAGATCATCTCCGACCAGTTGAATTCGCGAGCCAAGCTCTGACGACAGTGCCGACCAGCCGTCCCAGTCATCTTGTGCCATTCCATCTTCGATTGAGACGATCGGGTATTTGTCAACCAGAGAAGTCCACCACTCGACAAGTTGGTCACTCGTAAAAATTTTGTTTTCTCCGGCTAAGTGATATCGCGAATCATCAAAAAGTTCGCTCATCGCCGGATCGAGCGCAATCGCAATATCGATCCCAGGTTTGAAACCTGCCCGCGTGATTGCATCAATGAGAAACTCAATTGCCTCTTCGTTATTGGCGAGATTTGGTGCAAAGCCACCTTCGTCACCCACCGCAGTGGATAAACCTTTGGCACGTAACAAAGATTTCAGGGTGTGATAAGTCTCGACACCCCATTGCAGCCCTTCGCTGAATCGTGAAGCGCCAATCGGCATGATCATGAATTCTTGCAAGTCAATGTTGTTGTCGGCATGCGCTCCACCATTGAGAACATTCATCATCGGAACCGGCAAAGTATTTGCTGCATCACCCCCGATTGATTTGTAAAGTGGCAAATTACGCGCACTAGACGCTGCGCGAGATACGGCAAGACTTACTCCGAGCATTGCATTGGCGCCTAATCGTGATTTGTTTTCGGTGCCGTCGAGTGCGATCAATTTTTTATCTACCGAAAGTTGGTCGAGTGCATCTAATCCAATAATCGCATCACAGATTTCGTCGTTAATGTGTGCGACGGCTTGCAGTACGCCTTTTCCTAGGTAGCGCTTTCCGCCATCTCGTAGTTCGACAACCTCGTGCTCGCCAGTTGATGCACCTGACGGCACTATTGCCCGACCTGCAGCCCCAGATTCAAGCAATACTTCGACTTCTACGGTTGGGTTTCCTCGTGAATCCAAGACTTCGCGTCCGAGGATATTGGCGATCGCAGTCATCTTGTTTACTTTATCTCATCCCAAATTGCGTCAAGTTCAGCAAGCGAGCATGTTGATAAGTTGATTTTACGTTGGGTTGCAAGTTCAACAACTTTTTCAAATCGCATTTTAAATTTTTCGGCGGCACTGCGCAACGCAGTTTCGGCATCCACGCCGAGATGGCGCGATAAATTGACGACACTGAACAGCACGTCGCCGAGCTCCATTCGCACGGTTTGTGGGTCACCATTCAGACGCACGGCTTCGCGCAATTCGGCGATCTCTTCGGTGATCTTTTCGTATGGTCCATCACTATTGGGCCAGTCGAATCCTTGTTCTGCTGCACGCTTTTGCAGTTTGCTCGAATACATCAGTGCCGGGGCGGCAGTGGCAACACCATCGAAAACTGATTTGCTATTGATATCGCCGCGTTCTTGTTGCTTAATCGCATCCCAAGTAGTCACGACTGCTTCGGGCGAATCTGCTTTGACATCACCAAACACATGTGGGTGTCGTCGTACGAGTTTGTCGTGAATCGAATTGGCGACATCGGCAATGCTGAAGCGCCCTTGTTGTTCGGCGATCGTCGCATGAAACTCGACTTGATATAACAAGTCACCGAGTTCTTCAATCAAAGCGTCATCAGTCGATGGGTCATCAGCATTGAGCGCATTTATTGCATCTACAACTTCGTAGGTTTCTTCGATCAAATAGCGCACGAGTGAGTCGTGTGATTGTTCGCGATCCCAAGGACATTGCTCACGCAGCGTGCGGGCGAGTGCGTGCAGTCGTGCCATCTCACCGGCGATCGGCTCAGCAAGTTGCGGGATATAAATTGTCGTTAGATGATCGGGCTCAATTTCGCGATCGATGTTCTGCCAAGTTGTCGTGATCACGCGTTGATCATCTAGACCCAGATGGTGAAGAATCACGACTGATTCATCACCACTCGCTGATTCGTGCGCAAGTTTGATGTTCGACAACACCCATTGGGCGTGACACTGTGCAACCAATAATGGACCGCGTTGCCCTGCGGCAAGTTCGGCAAAGCGGTGACCATCGATCATTCGTACACCTGCATCTACTGGGTCAATTCGAAGTTCGCTCCAGGCAATATCTAAAAAACTCATTGCGGGCACGAGAACGATATTTACGGTCTCGTCTTTGAGTAATTGTTGGACCGTCTGTTCGAGTACAAGTGGCGACCCGGGCACTGCATACAGAATTTCGCCGTTTTGATGGGCTGCTTGAATTAATCGTTTGGTGATTGCTGTATAAACATCCTCAAATGAGTCGTGACGTTCGTATTCTTCGTCAAAACTCACCGCATCTTTTACAAGGTGAGAACTTGGATGTCGCGTAGTGCGAACGAAGCGAACTTTGACCCGTTCAATTGCATTTATCGTCTGTTGATTTATCGAATCGATGGACCCTGGGCCAAGACCAACGATTGTGATTTGCGCCGTCATGCGCGTGCCAAATTAGTTCGTGACGACAGCGCCAGTTGCCGCATCCCAGTGACCATAGGCAGAGTCGATAACGATTTTCGACGTTGCAATGTAGCCATCAAGAAGGGTTTCGCCTGTAGCGCTCGTTAATAGCGTCGAAATATCTTCAGCGACTTCAACGAATGGACGAACATAAATTAAGTGATAGCCAAAACTTGATTTAACAGGGCCAAACGCAACTCCAGGCTTCGCCGAAAGTGCACCGGCAGTGAATAATGAATCAAATCCGCTCTGGTATTCACTGAGTTTCATGCAAGCGTTATCGGCACCCGAGAGTGCGCCGCCTGATTGTTTGGCGTTTGGCTCAATTGAATATTCGCTGGCCAATGTTGCGAAATCTGCGCCTTTAGAAAACTTCTTTAACGCCTCTTTGGCTTTTGCTTCTTCTTTGACAACGAGATGTCGAATGCACATTACGCCAAGTGATGCTGGCGCCTTTTCATACATTGTCGCCACAGTTTTTGCATCGGGCGGCAGAATTCGTGCGAGGGCAAGTGTTCCGGCATTTAAATCGATTATCAAATTTTTCAAGTGATCTGTAAATTCGGTCGTGTCAGTATTTTGGCTGAGCGACGATTTGACCGAGTCACGATCTGCTTGGGTGATTTGTTGGTCGTAGTCTGCAAGCAGTTGCAACGAGGCCTGACCTTGAATTAGTGCGCCCAACACACTGCGTGCGGTGTCTCCGGCGATTTCGCCATCAACAACAGGCGTTTGTCCTGCGTCGCTTAGTTCGGTGATTGTTAGTTCGAGTTCTTCTCGCGAAATCTTTTCACCGTTGACTTTGGCGGCTGGGTTAGAAGTAGCACCACAACTTGAGATAATCAGCAGACCCACGAGAAATGAACTTGTTATGCGGGCGCGAGTTCTCTTGTTGCTTTTCATCGCATTTACCCTAGTGCCACAACTTCAATAAGTTCTTGCATGAAGCCCACCAGATATGTTGCTGGCTCTTCGCCCCGCGGAATTGCGATATTCAACTCGTTGGTTTGCTCGCGATAATTTGCCGACGGTGACAATCGCACAAGACGCATTGCTTCGCTGGCTTTAAGCGTGATCGGCGAGAGGCGCGCTCGATTGTCAGAAACTACGATTTCGCGAATCTTGATTCGATGGCACTCAGCACGAAGAGCGCCAACCATCAGCAACGACTTAGCAGGATCTGGTAATTCTCCGAATCGATCTTCCCATTCGGCCCTGATGTCTTGAACATCGGCATGAGTTTTTACAGCCACAAGGCGACGATATGCATCAAGACGCAGTTCTTCTTTGGCGACGTAACTGTTTGGCAAAAATGCGGTGATCGGCACGTCAATTTTCAATTCGACTGGTATCTGCGGAGTTTCGCCCTTCATCTCGGCAACTGCTTCGGTTACAAGTTGGCAGTAGAGGTCGTATCCAACTGCGGCGATGTGTCCACTCTGCGCTTCGCCAAGCAGGTTTCCGGCGCCGCGAATTTCGAGATCGCGCATCGCAATTTTAAAGCCACTACCGAGTTCGGTTGCTTCTCCAATTGTGCGCAGTCGCTCGTAGGCGGTTTCAGATAATGCGCGATCTCGGGGATGAAACAAATAAGCATAAGCACGCTGTCCACTTCGACCGACACGACCTCTTAGTTGGTGCAATTGACCAAGACCCAACAAGTCGGCGCGTTCTACAACCAGTGTGTTGACAGTCGGCATATCGATGCCGCTTTCGATAATTGTCGTGCAAACAAGCACGTCGTATTTACCTTCCCAGAAATCTTGAACGGCTCTCTCAAGTTTTGCTTCATCCATTTGTCCGTGCGCGACAATGATTCGTGCTTCAGGAACTAACTCGCGCAACTCTTGGGCTCGATCTTCGATTGTTCGTACTCTGTTGTGCACCCAAAATACTTGACCGTCACGCAATAGTTCACGACGAATTGCCTCTGTGGCAACTCGGTCGTCTTCTTCGCCGACGAATGTCAATATCGGTTGTCTGTCAGCCGGGGGAGTATTCAGAAGAGATAAATCACGGATACCCACGAGACTCATTTCTAGAGTGCGCGGAATCGGTGTCGCAGTAAGTGTCAACACATCGACGTTCGTCTTCAATTGTTTCATTTGTTCTTTGTGCTGAACACCGAATCGCTGTTCTTCGTCAACAACCAATAATCCGAGATCTTTGAACTTGACGCCTTCTTGCAACAACCGATGCGTGCCGATCACACAATCGACTTGTCCAGATTCAAGACCTTTTAAGACTTGCTTGGCTCGTGTGGCTGTCAAGAACCGTGAGAGCACCTCAACACGAATCGGATATCCCGAAAATCGTGCGCCGAAAGTTATGCCGTGTTGTGATGCCAGCAACGTCGTTGGAACCAACACCGCGACTTGTTTTCCTTCTTGAATACATTTGAATGCTGCACGAACAGCAACTTCTGTTTTTCCGAATCCAACATCTCCACACACGAGACGATCCATCGGCACTTCGCGCTCCATGTCGGTTTTTGTGTCGATAATCGCAATTCGCTGGTCAGGGGTTTCAACAAACGGAAACGCCGCTTCCATTTCGTGCTGCCACGCCGTGTCGCTGGCAAAAGCATGACCAGCCGCACTCACTCTGCGTTGATAGAGAACGACAAGTTCTTGAGCGATTTCACGAACGGCACTGCGGACTCGGGCCTTGGCCCTTGCAAAATCAGATCCACCCATTCGGTTAAGTGTCGGAGTTTCTCCACCGATGTATTGACGGATGGCGTCGATGTGATCAGTTGGCACATATAAATTGCCGTTGTTGTATTGCAGTTGCATATAGTCGCGCTCAACTCCACCCATCGACTGCTTTGACATGCCGAGGTATTTGCCAACTCCATGCACATGGTGAACGACGTAGTCGCCAGGCTTCAGGTCTTCGAAAATACTTGATGAACTTCGCTTGACGGGTTTTGTATGACGGTGAGTTCGACGCCGACCAGTCAGGTCACTTTCAGTTATCAGCGCAAGGTCGTGTGCATTAATAATGCACCCGTTATGCAATGGGGCAACAACAATCGAAACACCTGGGCTCGAAATTGAGCTTGGGTTCTGTTCTAGCGAACGCACGGTCACACCTTCAAGAGTCAGCACTTCAAAGAATCTTTGGGCCGAACCTTGAGTGTCCGCTGCAATTACGACTCTGAATTTTTTTGTGACCAATCGTAAAATTCGATTTGCGAGCGCTTCGGTGTCGCCGGTGGCTTGACCCCAAGTTGAAGTTTCGATGCTTGTTGCTCGTGGAGAATCGGCAACAGGACTCAGAGAAATTACTGACTCAGCATTCGTATTTTTAAGAAAAGATTCGATCTCTGAGTGAAGCCGTGGGTATTTCTGTTCTGGGTCACGCGACCATGTTGATGCCAGTGCCCGTGCGAGGTCGTCTTCTTCGGCGATCAAGTCGCGCGCACGATCACGCATTCGTCGGGGTTCGATCAAAACTATGTGTATCGGTGCCGCTTTGGCACAAACGCTAGTGAGCACTTCGCTATCAGTTGCAACCCATGGCAACCAAGACTCCATGCCGTCAAAAGTTGCACCTTGCGCGATTCGTTCCCAATTTTCTTGTCCCCACGGTTCTTTGGCGATTAATTCTTGTGCCCGAGTTGCGACCTCTGAGTTGATAATTAATTCACGTGCCGGAAATATCCGCACAGTGTCAAGATCTTCTGTGCTGCGTTGGTCGTTGACATTGAACGCAGTCAGTCGGTCTACTTCGTCGCCCCATAGGTCGATACGAATCGGCGTATCTGATGTTGATGGAAACACGTCGATGATTGAACCTCGTCGCGCGAATTCTCCGCGGTGTTCAACGAGTTCTTCGCGACGATAACCAAAGCGTGCAAGTGTCACGATCAGTTCGTCCATATCAACTTGTGTTTTTTGTTTTACGACCAAAGGTTCAACGACTGTGTTGCTGAGATGTTGAAGCAAACCCCTGACACCAGTGACGATTATTTTTGGTGGATCATTTTTGATTCGCCATAAAACTTCCAGACGTTTGCCCATCGTTTCAACATTCGGGCTGACTCGTTCAAATGGCAATGTTTCCCATGCCGGAAACAACGCGACATCGCGTTCAGGCAGAAATGCGACAAGGTCATCATGTAATTGACCAGCCATTAACCCGGTTGGGGTAGCGACAACGACGATTTGGTTTTCGGTTCGTTGGGCTAACCCAGAAAGCAACAGTGGCCACGTGTGGTCGGCACAAACTATTGACGCACTCTTTGCACCGAGCGCCGCATTTAGCGCTGGATCAAAACTTAGCGTTGATGCAAGTTCACCTAGAACAGTCATCGCAATGTGCGCTAGCGGGCGTTGATGTTGCGCATTGCGGCATCAAGACCTTCGGCAATAATTAGTTGCACCGCGTCGGCAGCAATTTGCACTGAAATGTCAAGCAACTCTCGTTCGCCTGCAGGAATCTTCGACAACACATGATCGGCGCCAGCATCTTTCGAAGCAGGCTTGCCCACGCCAATACGAACGCGAATAAAATCTTGATTTTTTAAATGTTGTGTGACCGATTGCAAACCATTGTGCCCAGCAAGTCCGCCACCAGATTTTATTTTCACGACTCCTGGCTCGAGATCAAGTTCATCATGAACGATGATTATTTTTAACGGATCATCAATCGCAAAACGTCGCGCAAGTGAGCCAACTGCATTTCCAGATTCGTTCATATAGGTAGTTGGGGTTGCGATTAAGAAATGTTTAGTACCGGCGTGCACTTCACCCGTTAACGCTCGGTCACGGCCGGTTTTTAGTGTGACGGCAAGTCGTTTTGCAAGAAGTTCAATAGTTTCTGTGCCGACATTGTGTCGGGTGCGCGAATATTTCGTGCCCGGGTTTCCTAGGCCGACAACAAGAGCATCGAATGGTTTACCGCGACGCTCAGGATGCTCGGGCCGCTTCTTGCGACCGAACAGCCCCATTTAGTTTTAGGCTGACGGTTTGGCGTCGCCTGCTGGAGCAGCGCCCGCATCTGGAGTTGCAGTAGCAGCGGCATCACCCTCGACTGGTGCGGCAACAACTACTGCCACTTCTTCAATCTTGGTTGTGAGCACTGTTACGACTACGAGATCTGGATCACCGATAGCACTAACACCTTTTGGCAACGCAATATCTGAAAGACGAATAACGTCTTGCATTCCCATGTCGGTGACATCGATCAAAATTTCGTTTGGAATATTTGCCGCAGTTGCACGAATCTGAATCGTGTTAACGGTTGCATCTACAAGACCACCATCAGCCAAAACTGCTTTTGCGACTCCTGAAAGGTGAACTGGAATATCCATTGTGATCAATTCGGTGAGAGAAATTTGCATGAAGTCGATATGTCGCACAACGCGCTTCACCGGATCGCGCTGAAGTTCTTTGACAATCGCCGGATACTTTGCATCGCCAACTTGAAGTTCAAGAATCGTGTTTACTCCTGCTGGGCCTGCAAGCGCCACACGCAAGTCGCGTCGTTCAACGGTGATCTTTAGTGGCACCATGCCGTGACCGTAGATAACAGCCGGAATATGGTCTGTTGCAACAAGACGACGTGATTCAGCACTGCCAATTTTGCGGCCGATGTGGGTGTTAAGGGTTGTAGCCATGAGAACTCCGAAAGTCGAATAAGACGTCAACAGATTGACGGCTGTTTATTCTATGGGTGAGTGCTGGCTCTTGCCACGCGGTTTGTTGACTTGCTATCTGGCTAAATAACTAGCAAATTACGCCTGGTTTTCGCCGCCGAACAAATCGCTGACGCTGGTGTCTTCAAACACCGCTGACAGAGCATCGGCAAGGATCTTGGCCACTGAAAGGATCTCGATCTTGGCAATTCGCTTCTCTGGCGCGATTGGCAGAGTATTTGTCAGCACAACCCGGGTGATTTGCGACTTATTTAAACGGTCAATTGCCGGTCCAGACAACACTCCGTGCGTAGCCATTGCCCAAACCTCTTTTGCGCCACGCGAATATAGCAACTCAGCGGCACTGCAAATTGTTCCACCAGTGTCGATCATGTCGTCAGCCAATATGCAAAGTCGATTTTCGACGTCTCCGATTACTTCTTTGGCTTCGGCCACATTTGTCGTGTTCTTTGGACGTCGCTTGTTAATGAATGCAACATCGGCGCTCATGTCAGTTAAGTGTTGGGCGAATCTTTCGGCAACTTTTACACGGCCTGCATCTGGCGAAACAATTACGAGCCCTTCGCGCGCATTATCGCGAACGTATTGTTCAAGAACCGGAATCGCAGTCAAGTGATCAACCGGTCCTTCGAAAAAACCTTGTATCTGACCGCTGTGCAAATCAATTGAAACCATGCGCTTTGAGCCGGCTGCTTTGAACATGTCAGCAATCAATCGAGCCGTGATCGGTTCGCGACCTTCGGCTTTGCGGTCTTGCCGTGCGTATCCATAGAAAGGACAAACTGCGGTGACGCGTTTTGCCGACGCGCGGTATGCGGTGTCGATCATTATCAATTGTTCCATTATCGAATCGTTGATACTGCGTCCGTCAAAACCGCAATGCGTTTGCATGATGAACACATCGCCACCGCGAATACTCTCACCGAATCTTGGTCGAAGTTCGCCGTTCGCAAATTCAACGATGTTTGCTTCACCAAGTTGAACATTTAAATGTTGTGCAACTTCGGCGGCGAGTGCAGGATGTGTGCGACCCGTGTAGAGCGCCATCCGCTTCGTGGTTACTTTGTCAATCGTTTTATTTATTTCTTTAGGTGGATTCATTGCACCCCATCATAGAACGAACCGGTGATTGCCCCGTCAGCAACTTCGGTGCCGGGGGTCAGATTGGCGAACGGTCCGACTTTGGCGTTCTTGCCGATCTTTGCATTTCGTGCAACGGTTGATTCGAGATGCGAGCCAGCGCCTACAACCGTGTCGACTAATCGTGTATTTGGCCCGATTTCACAGTTGTCACCAATTGCTGTTGAACCCTGCAATATCGTGCCTGGCAGCAGAGTGACGTCTTTGCCAATAGTCACGGTGACGTCAATGAATGTTTGACGAGGATCAAACATCGTTACACCATTGATTAGCCATTGCTTATTTGTTCGTGAACGAAGCTCGCGTTCGGCAAGCGCTAACTGCCAGCGGTCATTTACGCCGGTGACTTCGTTTGCTGGTGAAGTATGAGAGCCAACTCGGTGTCCCATGCTCGCGAGCACCTCGACAACATCAGTTAAATAATATTCTGATTGAGAATTCTTGTTTGAGATGCGTCGTAACGCCGGCCCGAGCAGATCGCGACGAAAAGCATAGATGCTGGTGTTGATTTCGTTATTTGAACGAATCTCCGGGGTTGCATCACGTTCTTCGACGATTCGCACTATGTGATCATCTTTTGCACGAATAATTCGGCCATAGCCAGTTGGTTCGTCGACAAATGCAGTGAGCAATGTTGCGGCATTATTCGTTTGTTGATGCTCACGCACAAGTGCTGAAATAGTTGAAGCGCGTAATAGAGGGGTATCTCCTGGCATCACGATAACTGTCGAAGTATCTTCAATTTCGCTTGCTGTGCCCAGTTGTTTATCAATCGCAGATAATCCGATGATCGTTGCATCGCCAGTGCCATTTTGAACCAGTTGTTCAACGAAAGAAATATTCGACCACTTTGGTGCTTGCTGACCCACAACTTCACTGACCTGTTTTGCGGCGTGACCAACCACGACAACTGTTTGAGTGATCTCGATTTCTTGCAGCGAGTGAATCACGTGAATCACCATTGGTCGACCACACATCATGTGCAACGGCTTCGGTCGAGTCGATTGCATTCGGGTTCCCTCACCGGCGGCGAGGACTATTGCGTAGATCGGCATGTTTAATTTCTACACGATCGCAAGTTTGCGGGCGTGAGACCCATTCTCACGCCACTTCTAGTTCCGGGGAGAGGACTCGAACCCCTATATACGGGACCAAAACCCGTTGTCCTGCCATTGAACGACCCCGGAAAGGTCATTTCTCGACGCCTCTACGGTAGCCAATAGAAGTGTCGTTTCTCATCTTAAGCAGATATCGTATTGCGAGTCATGGGATCACTGGTCAAGCGCCGCCGCAAACGTATGCGCAAGAAGAAGCACAAGAAGATGCTTCGCCGTACCCGACATCAACGCAACAAGTAACT
>BJGF01000022.1 GCA_014190295.1 Actinomycetes bacterium
TTCCGGGAAAGCGTTGCGAACCCATTCGCGCCTGAACAACGGCGACAACTCGCGTCATGATTTGGCGAGGTCATCCCAAGTCAGGATGTGATCTTCGGGCAAATCGTGAACTATTTTTTTGCCGACCACTTGATCCCAGTGCATTGGACTAACACCCGTTCCGGGACGCTTAGCCACCAGATCATCTTGCGTAATTATGTGACCAGACTTTAAGTCACGGGCAAGAACGATGCTTCTTCGCGCATTCAATCGAGATATCGCTTCAGTTGCAATCGCGGCCTTGGCGCGGGTTGGTCCAAGAAGACTATGAACTTCTTTTATTTTGACTATAAACCTTGCTAAATCTTTTTCGTCCATTGCGTGATAATGGTCGTTGCCTGGGAGTGTCTTGTCTAGGGTGAAATGTTTTTCAAGTACCATCGCACCGAGCAAATGGGCCGTCACCAAACTTGTCATCTCATCATTTGGCAAAGTGTGATCTGAATAGCCGAGCATGAGTTCTGGGTATCGATTGCGTAGGTCAGTGAGCATTCCAAGATTCGCATTCTCATTTTTTGTTGGATAATTTAAAATGCAGTGCAACAGGCAAATTTGACTGGCACCGGCTTCACGCAAAATTGCCAATGCTGCGTCAATTTCGTCAATATTTGATGCACCAGTTGACAAAATAACAGGCTTACCAGTAGCGGCAACCCTTTTCAGCAACGGTGGATTGGTGATATCTGCTGAAGCAATTTTGAAAAACTTTACGAGTGGATCAAGCATCGCAACAGCGCCCAAATCAAACGGTGTCGAGACAAATTCGATCTCAAATTTCTTGCAGTGGTTTGCGAGTTCTACGTATTCGGCTTCACCAAACGCATCATATTTTGTAAACAGTTCGTATTGGCTGGTTGTTGGCTCTTTGCTCGTATCCCAATATGACGGAGAAAACTTAGAGGCAATCAAACCTGCCTTATATGTTTGAAACTTTGCTGCATCTGCCCCACCACGCTTGGCGGCCTCAATCAGCAGTTTCGCCGTTGCCAAAGAGCCTTCGTGGTTCACGCCGATTTCGGCAATTACATATGGCAAATTAGTTTCATCAACACGACGATTTCCTAACTGCATCGAGACGGTCATTGTGCCGACCCTTCGCCGTGCTTTTCGATTATTCGCTGGCGGTGATGCTCCATTGCCGCTGCATCATTAGTCGAATTATTTGCGTGACGTCGATATCGGTATAACGGAAGTTCTAGACGATGAATCGTGTGCTTCTTTAAAAATCTCATCCTTAAATCTGTTTCTTCATGCAGTAAAAAAGTCTCGTCGTACAAACCAATATCTATAAGTTGCTCAGTGCGAAACATTATGCCGCAGGCGATCGGGTCAATGAGGCAATTGTTGCGTGCGAGCACTTCTTCTTGCTCGTCGACCAAAAGATAGTCACATGCGACTGCATCCATATATTTATTTTCACGCAAAAATCCATGTAGCAAATGCAGAAACTCATTGTTCACATAGTCATCTGCATCAACGCGAACAACATATGGCGCTCGGGCTCGTCGAATGGCTTTATTCAGTGACGCGGGCAATCCAATATTGCTTTCATTTGTGATTAAAACTATTTCATCAGCAAATTCTTCCAACACGCTTGGGGTGTGATCTGTGCTGCCATCATTAATCACAACAATTTCAAATTTTTCACGAGCAATGCTTTGAGCCAACAACGAACGCAAACAACGCGAAATATATCGCTCCTGGTTATGCGCTGCGACAATCACTGAAATCACGGGTTGTGTCATGATTTGGCTACTTCAAAACTTTCGCCAGCGCAGTTCGCAAACGAGCCGGCACAGTTTCATCCATTTTCACAACAACCGGCAGCGATACTGCGCGCTCGAGTCGAGTGCGTGATGGGCCGAACGCTTTAGTTAGATCGCCGCCGTGGCTATCCACAAGTTCAGACATATGCGTCCAAGTGCCAGCGAAGTGCCAGGTGACAGCCTCAGGCAAAATTTTTGTTGATAGCCCCTGCGCCAAAAGTGCATCTCTACATTGTCGTGCAGTTGCATTATCAGAAACGCTAAAAACAAGAGCATCCGCAGTTTCGTGCGAACCGACTGGCACTTCACGCGGAATAATGCCAGGAAGATTCTGTATCGCAGCCCACATCGCATCCCTGTTTTTACGCTGCATAGCCACGACATGAGAAAGTTTTTTAAGTTGTGCGAGTCCAACTGCACCCTGCATTTCGGTCATACGAAAGTTGAAGCCGCTACTCGCACGCGTATCTTCCCAACGCGGCACACTTGGATTGTTCTCATGTCCATGGTCATGCCACGCCGCTGCGGCTTTGTAATCAGCTTCATTTTGAAACACGATCATTCCACCTTCGCCAGTAGTCATTGTTTTGGCAAAGTCAAAACTATATGTGCCCATTCGACCCCAAGTACCAAGCGGTCGACCGTCAAGTGAACCTCCACATCCCCATGCAGCATCTTCAATAAGTGCGATTTTCTTTTCGCGACAGATGTCATCAATCTCAAATAGACGGGCCGGTGTGCCAAGCATGTGCACGGCAATCACAGCCTTGGTTTTTGGCGTAATCAAAGACTTCAAAGATTTTGGATCCATATTCAAAGTGCCATCAATTTCGGCGCAAACCGGTATCGCCCCTGATTCAATAATTGCTTCAACTGTGGCTACAAAAGTGAAACTTTGGGTGATTACTTCGTCGCCTGGTTGCAGATCTAAAACTGCGAGTGCAACGCGTAACGCTGCTGTTCCAGATGTAACCGCAAGTGCATGTGACATGCCAACGGATTTCGCGAACTCGCGCTCAAAATCTCTTACCTTCCACCGGTCCTGACGCAGATGGTCGAACGAGTGGCGAAACAACACACCGCCGTTTTTGAAAATATCGTCAACCTCAGCCTGCTCTTCGGCGCCAATGAGCTCGTAACCAGGCATGTATTGATTTTACTCTGAGATCTTTACATCTTCTCGAACAGCGAGATGATCCTCGTATCGGTAAGCGTCGCACGAAAGTCGCTTCCAAGAGCGTTAGTGAGTGGCTTTTCATGTTTAATCGTCGCTGCAATCAAGGCATGACGAAGATCATCTGTGAGGTTGGCACAAATACCGGTTGGAAGTTCAACTTTTTGTAATTCGATCATTTGACGAAACTCTTTGTAAGCATCTGGATAAAACTCACCCATCGCATTGAGCACAATGCAATTTGCCACACAATGATGCAAACCAAATACCACACTCAACGCCGCAGAAAACGGATGAACGATGCCGACGTAACTCGTGGCGATTGCACATCCTCCTAGATAGCTTGCGACCATCAGATCGCTTCGACGAGCATCAGCCATCATGTCATTGCTCAAAAATACGTTGCGACAAAGATTTACAGTTTCTCGCGAATATGCATCTCCGATCGCATTTCGATAAGAGCCAGCGAGGGCTTCGATGCAATGGATATACGCATCCATGCCGGTATAAAAATATTGATTTCGTGGCACCGTGCTAGTCAAACTTGGATCTAAGACAACGTGATCAAAAACTGTGTAGTCGCTGTTCATGCCTAATTTGAGCCCAGTTTCTAAATTTGTCATTACACAAGTACGAGTTGCTTCAGCACCAGTGCCAGAGATAGTTGGTACTCCAATTTTGTGCACGCCAGGCACACGAACCAGATCCCAGCCTTGATAATCGGCGGCTTTTCCGCCATTCGTCAATAAATTCGACACGGCTTTGGCAGTATCAAGAGTTATGCCACCGCCAAAACCAACAATTGTTGCAGGTTTATCGTGACCAGATGCATGAAGCGCTGCAACAAGTTCATCGATTCCTTGAGTTGATGTCTCGTCAACTGTTTTGACGAAATGAACAGCATCATTATTTTTTGCACCCAGAGATTTTGGAAAATCTTTCTTGCTGGCGAAATATTCATCTACGAGAAAAATTGCATTTGGTGTAGATGACTCGCGTCGAGACTCAACTAATTCGCAGACACCCGACACTGAACCTTCGCCAAATGTGAAACGACCAACATTGCGGACCACTTTTATACCGGTGTCAAGAATTGTCATACCAGACCGCGTACTGAGTCGAACATCGAAACCGAAGCATCAAATTTGCCATTGCTTGCAACAACCGTGCATGGTTCACTGAACACACGCTCAGACATATCTACACCTTCAATTTGAAAAGTGCCACCAGCACCATTGACCAGTGCTAAACCAGCAGCCACATCCCAAAACATGATGTTGTGTTCGGCATAAACATCTGCCGCACCAGTTGCCACCAGCCAGAGTGATGCCGCCGCCGAACCGATCATTCGAATTTTTCCAAAAGAACTCATCGTTGTTGCGAATGCTTCTACAGCCCGAGAATCACCAATTGGAAATCTGCTCGGAAACCCTGTGCACAGTGTTGCTTGACCAGGCTCTGCTCTGTCTGACACATGAACCAAAACATCTTCGACGTAAGCACCAATTTTTGGACCACCAAAACTTAATTGTTTCGTCCCTAGATTAAACAACACACCAAAAAGTGGTTGATTATTTTCCCAAAGTGCCACAGAAATCATAGAAGGACCTAAATTTCGACTGAAGTTGTAACTTCCATCTAGTGGATCAATTACCCACAGCAAGTTGGGAAACTTTTCTGAGGCAATAAATCCGGTTTCTTCGCTCAAAATTGGAAACCCGACACCTTTCAATCCTTTAATTAGTTGATCTTCTAAAATCTTGTCGGCCGCAAGCTTCGTTTCGCGTCCATTAATTTGTAGGTCTGTAACTTTCTTGGCATCTTGACTGTTTGCACGAAGAAATTTCTTTCCGACTTTACGCACGAGTTCTGTGGTCAACACCACAAGACCTTGAATGTCGTTAATTGTCAGTTCAGTCATTGAGCGACCTCAGGGTTTTCGATATTGAATTGCTTGCGCCAAATTGGATCTGCATAATAAATCTTGTAAACAAGTTTCATTGTCTCGTAAGCATCGTGAGATGTTCCGCTTTGAACAGGTTCGTTACTGATAATACTTCGGGTGAACTCGGCAATCTCTGAATCCCACGACGGGTCATCCTTGTATTCAAATAACTCCTCTTTTGGATCTCCATTATCTCGATCTGGGTCGGCTGTAACGAGCGTCATCGTTTCGCTTCCGTAGCTTTTAGAGCCTGTCAAAATTCCACGCAGGATCACACCGCCGCGCTGCATATTTATATCAAGACTGAACTGATGGCGCCACTGGGTTGCTGATGAATTCAGCATTGCGACAACACCATTGTCTGTGCGCATCAGGGCATAAGCATTGTCTTCTACGTTGTAGCCCCAATGCCCATTCGAAATGAAACTTTGTACTTCGACAAACTCACCGGCAATAAGTCGCATCAGGTCAACCATGTGTATGCCTTGATCTAAGAGCACTCCGCCACCGGCAATCTCGCGTTTGGCTCGCCAGTCAGCCTGATTGAACGTAATTAATTTGGACTTGCCGTAAACACCTCGCATGTTGATGATGTTTCCATAGCGACCAGACCGAATTATTTTTAATGCATCTTGTACTGAGTCGTGATATCGATGATTGAACCCATACATCAAGCGGCATGAAGGGTTGCGTTTTTCGGTTTCAATCACTCGTGATATATCCGCCATGTCTCGACCTGGTGGCTTTTCGCAAAATACGTGCAGACCACGATTCAGACCTGCTTGGGTTACTTCGGCAGCAATATCGTTAGTTACACAAACAATCAATACATCGAGATCTTGTTCTAGGAGTTGCTGGTAGGTGCGAAAATACGACACACCATTTGGCAAAACTCCATCGTCGCTAAAAACACGGTCACATACTGCGACTAATTTCAGATTTGGATGCCGCTCTACACAATCACCACGACGTTTGCCAACAACACCATAACCAGCAATGCCAACTTTTAGAACTTTTGTTGTCATGGGGTTTATTTGAGATTCTCAATCACTTTGGTAAAGCAGCACCGTGATTTAGAAATACTGTGTCAACTCCATAGGCGATAAATGTATATCCCTGGCTGATTCGTTGCTCAAGCACTTTCGGATCTGGCTGAACCACATGAATACCACATGGCATTTTATGCTTTGCACACATCGACAGTATTTTTGAAAGCGTTTCGAGATATTTTTTATTTTCAAACTCGCCAGTAATTCCTAAACTGGCCGACAAATCGTAAGGTCCGACCATAATTGCGTCCAAACCTTCAACAGCGATAATTGACTCGAGATTGTTGACAGCATCAATATGTTCAATTTGGGCAATTATTAACGACTCTTGTGCTTCTTGCACATAGGCATCAAAAAATTTGCCGAAAACATTTGCTCGCTGAAAACCAACCCCACGTCGTCCTCGCGGTGGCCAATGACATTCACTGATGATCGCTTGAAGTTGCGCAGCCGAAGAAATCATCGGAATCACAACACCAGCGGCACCTTGATCAAGCGCTTGGCGACAGTTAATCGGCAAGGGACTTGCGACTCGCGCCAATGGCAGCGTGCCTCCAAGTTCGAGCGCACGAAAAAGATCAGGTAACTGACTTAATGAAACTGGTCCATGCTCCATATCAATGGCCACCCATTGGTAGCCAGAGCATCCCATAATTTCAGCCACATTCGAATCAGTGAGCTGCATCCAACTGCCGACAACAGATGTGCCGCTACGTAGTGATGCTCGAATTGTCCGCACTCGTTCAAGCCTGTCCATTGATACCTCAATTTACGAAAGTGATGCTTAGCAATTTACAGAGAAATGGTGGCGGGGGTAGGATTTGAACCTACGACCTTTGGGTTATGAGCCCAACGAGCTACCGGACTGCTCCACCCCGCGTCGTGTCACCAAGGCTACCAGCGGCGTGCCATAATCGCAGATGCGATGTCGTTATTCAATCGAACTCCAAAGGCGACACAGTCCGACTTGGAGGCGCTCAAAATTGAACTCGCCGAACTGCGTGGAGAATTAACAAAACGAACCAATGCCCTGTCGCTTGTTACGGCATTGACTAATGGTCTGGATCAAAAAATTGCAATCATCGATACTCGATTGACGACTATGACTACGGAATTGTCACATCAACTTCACGAACTTGGATCAGAGATCGAATCTCTCGCTAAAACTTCGCAAGAAACCGCTTCTCGTGAAGCTTTGGAACAACTTCGAGTTAATCAAACTCGAATTGCTAACGAACAGGCTCGCTATGAAATTGCATTTCGTCAAGATCTTGCTGAAATAATCGAGCAAATTCGGCGCACTCAATAAAATTTTTAACAACTTGCTTCAAAATTTCTCAGCCACCAACTAAAGATATCGCTTGACTAATTAAGGCTCGAGCCTCTGCAAGTTTTTGCTGATACAACGCGAAGTCTGGTGGTGTGCTTCCGAGAGCGGCGTCGGCTTGAGCAAACAAATCTTCGGCTTTCGCGAGAAGTGCAGCAGGAGTATCTAGCGCAGTGCTACCACCGGAACCACTTGAAGGAACGGTTGTCGCGCTTGAAGAACCACCGGTTGCAGTATCTTCAAGTGGCGCAGCTGACCCGTCATCCACACGATCTCCAAGATTTTTGTTGAATCCAGGAAATAATTTAGCAATCGCTGCAGTTAAATCATCGGCAAGAACAACCTTATTGTTGTACGAGGCAAGAAATTTGCGGACGAATATTTGTTTCGCGGTTGGATCATCAGGACGAACAAATAATGGTCGCACGTAGACCAGACCTTTTCCGATACTGACAATTTGTAAGTCACCAAAAATTACTCTTGAACCTCGTTGGTCCAGCAAAGTGATCTGCTGTGAAACTGCTGGATCGCTGCCAATTTCTGCCGCGATTGTTGCAGGACCTTCCGGCAATGGATCTCCAACTTTATAAACAGTTAGTTGACCATATGTTTTCGGATCACTTGATACGACCATGAATGCCCGCAATTCTTTTCGAGCATTGTCTGCAGAAAATGGAACGAACGGACGCAACATCGAAAACACGCCAGTTTTTTCTTCACTACTTGGGGAGTGAAACATGGTGTAATACGGCTCAAACCGCGCAACGCTGGCGTCACGAACATCACCCGTGTTGATTGAATTCAAATCAGTGGTCAGACCGCCCGCAACTGCACCGCTCACACCTTCTGGTTCGGTCGCTGGGGCCTGAGCAACACTCCATGCCGCATTGCGATTAAAGAACATTGTTGCATCGTTGAACTGATATCGACCATACGTATTGGTCTGTACACGAAATAAATCTTCTGGATATCGGAAGTGGTCGACAAGTTCTTTTGGTGCCGACGAAACTGGCGTAAATAAGTTTGGATAAACCGATTGCCAAGTCGCAACTATCGGATCTTTTTTGTCAACAACATAAAACTTCATCGAGCCGTCATAAGCATTGACGACAATTTTTACGCTATTGCGAACATAGTTGAAGTCGGTATTTAAACCACTGCCAACAGTTAGTTGATCAATATTCGCTCGCTGCGCATACGGATATCGATCTGTCGTTGTGAACGCATCCAATACCCACATCACTTTTCCACCGACTACCACCGGGTATGGATCTGCGTCGAGTTTCAGAAATGGCGCGATTTTTGCTGCCCGCTCATGAATATTTCTGATAAATAAAATTTGTGACTCGGGCTTTATTAGACCAGACCCAAACAAGTTGTACTCACCAAAATGCACGGCGAATGCAACACGGCGCACAAGAGATGAAAGTTGAACACCACCCTTGCCCGCAAAATTGCTCGCCTTGGTATCTGCACATGCCTGCTCTACCTCGCGACTGTTAACCAATGCATACGAGTCGAGACCTTCACCGAAATATAATTCGGGCTGTTGCACATCAAGCGCCGTATAGATCGGCCGACCGTCAACAGTTACTTTGCTGGCAGGTGCAACTACGAGTCCACAGCCATGTGTATAAAGAAGTAGTTGCGAAACCCAAGTGCGGTTTGGGATAACGGCAGTATTTAGTTCGCGGGCTGCAACCAAAACTTGTTGAACACGTCCATCAATGTCATAGCGATCAACATCTAGATCACGAATCGCATAATAAGAAGTCTGGCCTTCGTCTAAAACAAATCGGTCGCGCATTTGCAACGGGTCAAGCTGACGAACGTCTCGCAAAGGTTCGACGTCGGCAGAAACTTCAGCCGCACTGATCGCAGAGAACTTCACATCAACTTGCTTCACATCATCAAGGCCTATTGCATTCTTCGTCGCAGTCAAGTTGCGATCAATATATGGAAGCTCTTTCGTGCTGACGTTTGGTTGAACCGAGAACCGTTGCACAAGTGACGGATAGATCGCTCCGGCAACTATTGCTACGACAATCCAAAGAATCGTTGCAAGAACCGGCAAGCGCCAACCTTTTTGCAAAACGTTCCACAAAAACAATGCTGCGACAGCGATTGAAACCAGAATCATCAAACTTGTAGCCGGAAGTTGCGCGATTACGTCCGTATATGTTGCGCCTTGCACTACTCCACGTGTTGAACGAGTCAATTCAAATCGACCAAACCAATACGAGACGGCACGCGATATCGCAATCAACGCGAACAAAACAGAAAGGTGTGCTTTGGCTTGCGGTGTTACATGACGACCTTGCACCTGAAACTGAATCGAACCGTTGACATAATGAATCATCGTCGTAATCAAAGTGATCAAAACAAGTGCCGCTAACGACCAACTAACTAAAAACTCAAGAAATGGCAAGCGAAATATATAGAAACTTAAGTCTCGAGAAAACAGTGGATCTTTGATTCCGAAGGCTTGAGAATGGCGAAATAACTGCCAGTCTTGCCATTGCGCGGTTGCTGGCAAACCAACGAAGAGACCCAGCACGATAGAAATAGCCGACCGCACTTGCCACTGACGTTTTGCAACTAGTTGTCGATAGCCAGCAAGTGCCCGTTGCTCTATTGAAACCGGCAAATCTTCTGGCGCCAGACGATCGGCAAGCCAAAGATTCAACATCATTACCGCGGCAAAAATTAAAACGAAAACAACGGCGAGCGTGACTTTCGTTGTCAGAACGCCCCAAAAAATATCTGTCCGACCAAGTACGTCAAACCAAAGCACATCAACGTAAAAACCCGAGAGACTTCGCGCAGAAATTCCGCCGATTACAAAAACTGCAAGAATCGCCGACCAAACAGCGCGACCTTTTTTAAATGAATTCAGGCGAAATCCACCGCCTGGTGGGCGTCGATTACGTGGCGAACGAGGTAGGTCGGAGGGGTTCCGCACAAGCCAAAGACTAGCGGGGTGCTGGAACTACAAGACAGCGACATCCAGAATGAATTACCGGATGTTCGTGACCAGTAGGAAAGTTCTCACCTCGTGCAATTGCTCCGGCGAGTGAATTATCTTCGGCGTCTGCGCACGGTGGACCATTCGGATCAACCATCCAGCAAACTTTTGTGCCAGCATCAAGAACTAGATAGGCACCACGACTGTAAGCGAGCCGAGTGACATCTCCGACAAGTTTGTCGACTTGTTGCATTTTCCATTCGCGATAAACAGTGCGAATCAAACTTGACATTTCATTGCTGTCACCAGCGCTCTTCTCGGCACATTTCTGAATCCGAGTGCGAAGCGGAAGCACGATCTCATCTGCCAGTTTCTTCGACATAACCTGCATCACTGCCGTGTTACTAATTTTTTTTCTCAAGTCGGCCTTAAGACTTTTTGAAAGCGATTGGGCGCCAGCCATTGCGGCTTCAATCAAGTCTTTGCTCGTGGCCTCGACAAAAGATTGCACGTGGCTATCAAAAGTTGGCAACACTTTCTCTAAGGCAACTTGGGCTTTTTTGCTCTGCAGATAATTAAGCATTGCATTTTCTTCATCGGCAAGAACTCGCTTAAGTTTCTTGGCTAAAACTTCAATCATCGGAGTAAGCACATCGTCACGCTTACTAAAAATTTGGGCATCAGGCTTTACTGAAACTGGTGCTTTGCGAGGTTCAACAACCGATGGCGAAACCGTTGTCGGGTTTTTTGCAATTGGTTCGACTTGCTTGACTGAACCAGCCACAGAATCTGCGCTGGCTTTGCGCAATTTCGCAAAAAGATCATCAACACTAGAATTTTTCGGACTAACTACGGCAGGTTTCTCGGCAACTGGTAACTCTAAAACTGGTGCCTCTGAAACTGGCGTATCGGTTGATGGATGCAAACGCCGTGAAGTTCTGCCAAAAAGTTGAACGACTTTTGCTCGATGACCATCATCTGGTTGTCGATCTGCTTCTGGCTGGATCTCTGGTTTTACTTCTTGGCGTGTCACCGGCTGCACTTTTTCTTCGACAACTGCTACTTCTATATTCGGCTCTACAACTGCCTTGAGCTCTGTTGGTTCAACCGACATCTCAATACTGTCGTCAACTGGCAAAGTTGCGATATCGGCAACTTCAGGCACCGACTCATCATCTTCAAATTTCTCTCGATCAAATTGGACAACATTTTTGATCGTGCTGTCTATGACACCTTCTGGAAGTGCTCGTGTCAATTCGTCGGCAGCGTCATCAAATTCACTCAAATCACCCATGACATCGTTGGCTGCCAAACGCGCACGCTCAAACGCCGACATCAACCTGTCGCGATCTCGAACTAATTGTTCGATTTGTTGTTTCGCAAGTTCACGACGCCTTGCAAGTTCTGACAACATCTTCTCGCGATACGCGCGCGCTTCGTTGACCATTTCGCGCCCTTGCTGTTTAGCAAGTTCAATTTCTGCTTCGCTATCACTGACGGCATCACTGCGACGCCTTGACACTTCAATTTCGGCTTCTTCACGCAATCTCGCACTTTCTGCAGTTGCTTCGCGCACTAAACGTTCTGCCGATTCGGCTCCGCGTGCTCGCATTTGCTGCGCTGCTTCGCGGGCCACCGAAAGTACCCGAGCAGTTTCTTCACCGAGCAAAGTTGTCACTGTTGCCTCGTCAAGAACACCAGGATCCGACAAGCCACGGGTTTGCATCGCGCGCATTTCGCTTTCTAAAAATCTTTCGCGTTCTTGCAACCGGGCCAACTCGGCAGAAACCATCCTCAAAAAATCACGAACCTCGCCTTGGTCATAGCCGCGACGCTCAACATTGAATTGGGCCGATCCGACCGCCGCAGGTGACGACGGGTCAGGGCGCGAGAAGGTAATCGCCATGTATTAAGAGTAAACCGTTATCAGAGCTCAATCGCGTCTTTAGAAATATCACTACCACCGATTTTTTTCAAGTACGCCAGTGCTTCGCTGAGATCGGCAACAGGAACAATCTGCAGACCTTTGCCCGCAACTCGCTTCGCAGCAGCAATTTCTTCTTTTGTTTGGCTACTAGGAACAAAAAATACTTTTGCCCCTGAGGCTTTAACTGCAACAGTTTTCTGACGTAAAGCACCAATTGCTCCAACGGTTTCATCTCCGTCAATCGTGCCTGTTGCGGCAACTTTTATTCCACCAGTGAGTTCGCCAGGAGTTAATTCGTCAATCAAAGCAAGCGTGAACGCGAGACCCGCTGATGGTCCACCGATTAAGTCAGTGTTGATGCCAACTTCAAACGGCAACTTAACTTTTCGAGTGTCTGCCGGCCAGACTCCGATGATTGTGCGATTTGGATCATCTGGGCTGACCATCAGTTCAACTTTTTTTATAACCGTCTCAGAAGAGTTGAGCGGCTTGACCGTGATTTCAACAACTTCGCCCGGCGAATAATCAGCCATCAGTGGCAACAAGTCTGACAAAGTCGGAATCTCTACACCATCAAAAGCGATCACGGTGTCGCCGAGTTTCAACTGCAAGCAAGCACTCAAAGGGCGTGGATTTTTATCGCAAACTAATCGCTCAATAATTAATTCACCATAAGTAATCGAGACTTCGTATCCAAGGCGATTCAGTGCGACATATTCTGCAATTTGTTTTGCCGTCGCCATCGCTTCGAATCCAAGGCGTTGTTGTTCGCCTGGAGTTGTCGTGCCGAATTTTTTATCACGATCTAAAACGTCGACGTCTGGATCAACAATGCCGATTATCGCGTCAAGTGCACTCAACTTTGATCCATACGCGGTAACAAATAAAATCGGCGATGACGTCTTGTAGCGGTCGGCAAGTTGAAGCGCTGCTTGATCAAACGACAATCGCGATGCAACCTGCTCTGCTGATCCTGGTGCGACCTCCCAATAATTGACCCGAACCAACGCAGAAATAATTATCGCTCCGGTAACTAACCACACGATCGTGAGCATCGGCAACGCCCACCACATGTTGCGGTGACGTGGTGCGATCACCGTTTCCTGCTCGTCAGACACGTCTGGCGATACGATAGAAGGAGTCGTGGTTGTGTCGATACTCATGTCACTCACCGTCTTTGATGTTACGGTCAGGTCTACCGCAATCATCGTGCTGAGCCTGATTGCGTTTTGGCTCGCAACAAGAAGTCGTGTCCATAATAAATCTCAGCCTTTGGCGGTCCGTGTGGATAATCAACGCACTAATTTATACTCGCCGACAATGGCTACTCGGCAGATTCGCACATTTGGACTTATCGGGCTTACCAGCATCATCACCGGATTGGTGGTCGCGGTTGCTATTTCGCTGATGGCCGCCATAGTCGTCTCAACAATAAACCGGTTGATAGGTCAATAAACAATGAAAGTTCTCGTAACTGGCGCTGATGGCTTCATCGGATCCCACCTTGTAGAGGCACTCGTCAAACGAGGGCACAAAGTACGAGCATTCGTTTTATATAACTCCTTTAACTCATGGGGTTGGCTTGACGACGTTGATTCAACGATTCGCGACAGTATCGATGTTTTCGCTGGAGATATCCGCGACCCGCACGGTGTCGACAATGCCGTTTCAGGCCAAGACGTTGTATTGAACTTGGCTGCACTGATTGCAATTCCATATTCGTATCACTCGCCAGACACATATATAGATACGAATATCAAAGGCACTTTAAATGTGTTGCAGGCGGCCCGCCGACACTCAGTAACAAGGATTATTCAGACATCAACGAGCGAGGTTTACGGAACTGCTCAATACATTCCGATTGATGAGAAACATCCCTTGCATCCGCAATCGCCATATGCGGCCACAAAAGTTGGTGCAGATCAACTCGCATTAAGTTTTCACTCGTCATTCGGTTTGCCAGTTGGAATTCTCAGACCCTTCAACACTTACGGCCCTCGACAATCAGCAAGAGCAGTTATCCCGACAATTATTAGTCAACTTGCGACAAATCGCGAAGTAAAACTTGGATCACTGTCACCGACACGAGACTTCACTTTTGTCGAAGATACGGCCGCGGGTTTTATCGCCGCGACCGAGAGTGATGCAATCGTTGGCGAAACAATAAATCTCGGTAGTGGCTTTGAAATATCTGTCGAAGATACCGCTAAAACAATTGCCAAACTCATGAAAATTGATTTGAAACTTACCAATGACAAGCAACGCGAACGGCCCGAAAATTCTGAGGTCGAACGACTTCATGCTTCAATCGATAAAGCGGGCAAATTGCTCAAGTGGCAACCATCATTAGTTGGTTTAGACGGATTCAAAGTTGGATTGCAACGAACGATTGAATGGTTCTCAAACCCCACCAATCTTTCGCGTTACAAGGCAGATCGTTACAACCTCTAATTAGATGACGACCAACGATTTGCCGACACACGAATTTCTTGAGGTACTTACTTCAGTACTTGGTCGAGTCGAAAACTCAACGATTGCCCTTCATGAACCAAATATTGGTTCGCACGAGCACAAACTAGTTGCCGAGTGTCTTTCGTCCGGCTGGGTGTCGTCAGTTGGGGCTTTTATCACTCAGTTCGAAAAAGAACTTTCAAAAACAACTGGTGCAAAATATGTCGTCGCAACAGTCAATGGAACTGCGGCACTTCACCTTGCTTTGCACTCGGTTGGAGTCAAACCCGGCGATGAAGTAATCATTCCGACATTAAGTTTTGTCGCCACCGCCAACGCGGTTGCCTATTGTGGTGCCATTCCTCATTTTGCTGATAGCAACATGGACACACTCGGGATGGACCCGACTGCATTACGAAAACATCTTGCTGCAACAACAAGCAAACGCGGCCCCGATCTCGTGAACACTAAAACTGGGCGGAGAATAAGCGCAATCGTGCCAATGCACACATTCGGACACCCAACTCAAATCAAAGAACTCATTTTGGTTGCTAACGAATTTGGTCTGCCGATAGTCGAAGATGCGGCAGAATCACTTGGTAGTCATGTCGGGGATAAACATACTGGAACATTCGGACGATGTGGCATTTTGAGTTTTAACGGAAATAAGACGATCACAACCGGTGGCGGCGGAGCAATTCTTACTGACGATGAATCTCTCGCAGCGAAAGTTCGTCATCTTGCAACTACCGCCAAAATTGCACATGAATATGAATACGTGCATGATTCAACCGCATGGAACTACCGAATGCCGAATCTCAATGCAGCCTTGGGTTGCGCACAACTTGATCGTCTGGCTGAATTTCTGAAACAGAAACGTAATCTCGCTCGCAAATACGATGATGCGCTTAAGGGCGCAAAGTTTTTGAAATTTGTCAGCGAGCCGCGCGGAACAACGTCTAATTATTGGCTAAATACTGTCCGCCTCGTGACGCCAAATCTACAAACTCGCAATGAATTACTCACTGGCGCAAGGTCGCGCGGTTACTTATGTCGGCCAGCATGGAATCTGCTTCATCAACTTCCGATGTACGAGCAATCACCTCGCGCAGAATTGCCTGTTGCACAACTTCTTATTGACTCTCTAATAAATGTGCCAAGTAGTGCAAACTTAGGATCATGACTTCCAAGCGAAAGATCTGTGTGGTTACCGGAACTAGAGCAGAGTACGGACTACTCGCGCCTCTGATGTCATTATTAAAACAAGATTCGGATATCGACTTCCAACTTGTTGTTACCGGCGCACACTTATCGGCACAGCACGGATCAACACTTCGGTTCATTGAGCAAGATGGGTTCGTTGCCGATGCACTAGTTGATCTCGCGCTGGGTGACGATTCGGTTCTAGGTGTTGCCCATGCTGCAGGTCGGGCTACATCTCAAATCGCCGATGCTTTTGCGAAACTTAAACCAGATGTCGTAGTCGTATTAGGTGACAGATACGAGATTCTTGGTGCAGCACAAGCAGCATTAATTTTGGGTATCCCAATCGCCCACATTCATGGAGGCGAAGTCACGACTGGCGCATTCGATGACAGCATTCGCCATGCAATCACAAAAATGTCAAATCTTCATTTTTGTGCGGCCGAAGATTATCAACGACGACTTATTCAACTTGGCGAATCACCAGACACGGTGTTCAATGTCGGTGCTCTTGGCGTTGATGTGTTGTTGAATATTCCAAAAATGAGCAGAGACGAGCTGGCTTCTGTAGTTGGCATTGCGCTGGGCAAAGAACTATTACTAGTTACATTTCATCCAACTACTCGTAGCGAAATGACGGTGGCCACAGAGTTGCACGAGTTGCTAAGCGCACTTGAACATTTCGCACTCGCAACAGTTGTGTTTACTGGAGTCAATGCCGATCCTGGTTATTCGCATGTGAACAATGAAATTCAGAAATTTGTTGCGCGTGATGCGTCGCGTCGTGTTTTACATAATTCGCTCGGTCAAAAAAGTTACATCAACCTAATGAAAGTTGCCGACGTAGTCATCGGCAACTCTTCAAGCGGAATCATCGAAGCCCCAGCACTTCATGTTGCAACAGTAAACATCGGCACCCGTCAAGATGGTCGCCTTCGTGCTGATTCAATTATCGATGTCAAGTTCGGCCAGAACGAAATCCGTACCGCAATTGAGACTGCACTTGCACCTCTATGGAAGTCACGTTGCAGCACGGCTATGAGCAAGTACGGCTCTGGCAACACCGCTAAGACCATCGCCGATACGCTAAAAAATGCGCCCTTAACAACTCACAAAACGTTCTTCGACATTTCATAATGACACAAAAAACTTTCATAATCGCTGAAGCCGGCGTAAACCACAACGGTTCAATGGATATTGCGCGCAGTCTGGTTGATGCTGCGGTTGCAGCCAAAGCAGATGCCGTCAAATTCCAATCGTTTGTCGCCACTTCAATAGTTACAACTAGCGCACAAAAAGCTGACTATCAGATTGTCCAGACAGGTGGCCAAGAATCCCAATTAGAAATGTTGCAGCGCCTGGAGTTGTCGCACACTCAACAGCGTGAACTATTTGAATACTGCAATAGTTGCGGCATTGCGTTTCTCTCAACACCATTCGACAGTGAAAGTCTGAAGTTTCTTGTCGGCAATATTGGCTTATCGATGATCAAAATAGGTTCTGGTGAATTGACGAATGCTCCTTTTTTGCTAGAAGTTGCGCGTTGTGCCAAGCAAGTGATTCTTTCAACTGGCATGAGCACAATCGCTGAAGTGCAATCGGCACTCGGCGTTATTGCTTTTGGTATGACCAATGATCAAACTTCAAATCCATCATTAACTGCCTGCGAAAAAGCTTTAGCCAGCGACGCAGGCAGAGAAGTCATCCGCCAACGCGTGACACTGTTGCATTGCACAACTGATTATCCAACTTCACCGACTGACATAAACCTTCGAGCGATGCTTACATTGCGTGAAAAATTTGGTTGTCAGGTTGGCTTATCTGATCACTCAGTTGGCACTCACGTCGCTGTCGGTGCCGTGGCGATGGGTGCAACAGTTATTGAAAAACATCTCACAACGAGTCGTAATCTAACCGGGCCAGATCACAAAGCGTCGCTTGAGCCAGAAGAATTCAAGACACTCGTTGCAAATATCCGCGATATTGAAGTTGCCTTTGGTAATGCAGAAAAATATCCGACAACCAACGAAACGAAAAATCAGCAAGTTGCTCGTCGAAGTATCGTCGCCGCTAAGCCGATTAAATTAGGCGAAACTTTCACCACTGAAAATATTGTCGTCAAACGACCTGGCACCGGGCAATCACCATTCAAATATTGGGATCTTCTCGGAACTAAATCAACACGTGACATAGCTGAAAATGAAATGATTTAAAATCATGGCAAGCAGATATTTGATCGCCTGTGGTGGACACGGACGAGTTGTTCTTGATGCAATGACTAGTACCGGTCAAAAAATTGACGGAATAATCGACGCTCAATTCGAAATTGGAAGTCTTATTTTTGGAGTGCCAGTAGTCGGCGACGATGAATTTATCAAAACGCTAGATCCAAAAAATACGGAACTAGTCAATGGTCTCGGGTCGACTGGAGATACGACGAAGAGACAAGAAATTTATGTGCACTGGACAAATCTTGGTTTCAAATTTGTCGGAGTTCAACATTCGTCTGCAGATATTGGGGCTGAATGCAGCGTCGATGACAGTGCACAGGTGATGGCTGGGGCGGTATTACAAAATCGTGTTCGAGTCGGAAAAAATGTCGTTATAAATACTCGTGCATCAGTTGATCACGATGTTCTAATTGCCGATCATGTCGTGATTTCACCAGGAGCGATCATTTCTGGTGGCGTGAAGATTGGTCACGGAGCATTTATCGGCGCAGGTGCAGTCATTATTCAAGGTCTAGAGATTGGAAATAACTGTGTTATCGGTGCTGGTGCGGTTGTTCGCCATAATGTCGCCAACGCAACGACCGTCGTGGGGAACCCGGCAACACAATTAGAATAGAAGCAATGTCTAGTTGGCGAGATTCGCTCGTTTCGAGCTCGATGACACTGCGTCAAACAATAGAAGCAATCAGCGCTTCAAGCCTGCAAATCGCTCTGGTCGTTGATGAAAATAACAAACTTCTCGGAACGATAACTGACGGCGACATTCGTAAAGTAATTTTGGCGGGAAAAGATTTAGATGTCACTGCTGCTGAGGCAATGCGAAAAAATCCAATCACGAGTGCGGCAAAAACACCGCGCCCAGCAATTCTCAAACTAATGCGCGACAAACGGATTCACCAGATGCCTCTTATTGACGACTCTGGTCGGGTTATAGATGTACTGACCGTCGATGACATGCTCGGGGCTCAACAGAAATCCAACGCTGTCGTAATAATGGCTGGCGGACTCGGAACTCGCCTTCATCCACTCACTCAAGACACACCAAAACCGATGCTAAAAGTTGGTGGCAAACCAATTCTTGAAACAATTATTCAATCATTTATCGATCAAGGTTTCGTAAATTTTTTCATTTCGCTGAATTATAAAGCTGAAATAATCACAGATTATTTTGGAGACGGTTCTCGCCTTGGCGTTTCGATCACCTACTTGCATGAAACGACTCAACTCGGCACCGCAGGCGGTCTTTCGCTCTTACCGAAAAATATTTCATTGCCCATAATTGTGATGAATGGCGACTTACTGACAAGAATTTCAATAGACGCCTTGCTTGATTTTCATGAACATGAAGGTGCAGTGGCAACAATGGTCGTACGCGAAGATCACTATCAAATTCCTTACGGTGTAGTCGAAGTCGATGGAACTCAAATTATTAGTGTTGACGAAAAGCCAACACAAAGGCATTTAGTGAATGCTGGAATCTACGTCATAAGTCAAAAAGGGCTGGCAAATATTCCGAGCGAAACTTACTATGACATGCCAA
>BJGF01000023.1 GCA_014190295.1 Actinomycetes bacterium
CGAGAACGGACAACACCCTAGGGTTACTCATCGCGACATTCTGCGGGTCGACTCTGGGCACTAAGGTTTGGGCATGACAATTCGTGTAGGAATCAATGGCTTTGGCCGAATCGGTAGAAATTTTTATCGAGCAATAAAGCAAACTGGTCAAGACATAGAAATTGTTGCGGTCAATGATTTGGGTTCGCTCAAGACAATGGCGCATCTTCTTAAATACGACTCGGTATTGGGTGTATTGCCAAATACGATTTTTGCTACCGACGATGGAATCAGCATTGACGGCAAAATCCTTAAAGTTCTGTCAAAGCGTGACCCAAAGGATTTGGGTTGGGGCGATTTGGGTGTAGATCTTGTGATCGAATCCACAGGGTTCTTTACAGATCGCGACAAGGCCTCGGCTCACTTAGAAGCAGGGGCACCGTGTGTGATTATCTCTGCGCCCGCCACCAATGCTGATGCAACTTTTGTGTACGGCGTCAATCACCAAGATTTCGACCCGAAAAATCACAAAGTAGTTTCGAATGCCAGTTGTACGACGAATTGTTTCGTGCCGATGATCAAAGTTTTGGATGATGCGTTCGGCGTCGAAAACGGTCTGATGACAACGATCCATGCATACACAGGTGATCAATCTTTGGTAGACGGGCCACACAGTGATTTGCGTCGAGCGAGGGCTGCGGCGATAAATATTATTCCGACTAGTACTGGCGCGGCACGAGCAACAAGTCTGGTGATGCAATCAATGAAGGGCAAACTTGACGGAACATCGCTGCGTGTTCCCGTGCCGACGGGATCGATCACCGATCTTGTTGCAAACTTAAAAAAACCAGCGTCAGTCACTGAAATTAATTCGGCGTTTAAGGCGGCGGCAACTGGTCCACTTAAAAATATTCTCGAATATTGCACCGACCCAATTGTTTCTAGTGATGTGGTGACTAATCCGCATAGTTGTGTGTTTGACAGTGACTTGACAATGAGTATGGGTTCGCTAGTCAAGGTTCTGGGTTGGTATGACAACGAATGGGGCTACTCGAATCGGCTCGTAGACATAACCGCGTTTATCGGGGCTGCACTCAAGCGCTAAATGATTCCACAGCTTGAAGATCTTGGTGACGTGCGCGGAAAAACCGCACTCGTGCGAACTGATTTCAATGTGCCGATGTCTGGGCCAGATTCGGCACGAGTGATCACTGACGATTTTAGAATCAGGGCTGCACTTGCGACAATTAATTGGTTGACTGACCGTGGTGCAAAAGTTATTTGTGCGAGTCATTTAGGTCGGCCTAAAGGCGTTGTAAACACCAAATACTCAATGGCGCCAATTCGTGAGCGACTTGCCGAACTCGCACCGGGTGTTGAACTGCTTGAAAATTTGCGCTTTGACGCTGGCGAAGAATCAAACGACCCGGCATTTGTCGCGCAACTAATTAGCAAAATGGATCTATATATCAATGATGCGTTTGGGGCGGCCCATCGGTCTCACGGTTCAATAGTTGGTCCACCAAAGACATTGCCGTCTGCTGCTGGACGTTTATTACAGCGTGAGGTTGAAGTGCTCGGTGAGATGCGTGAAAATCCGAAGCGTCCGTTAATTGCAGTATTGGGTGGTGCAAAAATCAGCGACAAACTTGGGGTGATCGAAGCCCTAGCCAACATTGTCGACGCATTTGTGATTGGTGGCGGCATGTGCTTCACGTTTCTTGCGGCAAAAGGTCTGCCAATCGGCGACTCGTTGTGTGAGACAAATCAAATCGATGCATGCAAAAAACTTCTGGCAGGTAAAGTGCCGATACATCTTCCTGAAGACATAGTTGGTTTAGATGCAGATGGAAATTTCGCCACTTTTGGGGTTCGGCTTCCTGAACATGCAAAGGGTTTAGACATCGGTCCGGGAAGCGCAGCAGCTTTTGCCGACATCGTTATGTCAGCACGTAGCGTATTTTGGAATGGTCCGATGGGAATGTTCGAAGATGATCGATTTGCCGCCGGAACACGAACTATTGCCCAAGCGATGGCAGAAACAAAAGCCTTCACAGTTGTTGGAGGGGGAGATTCTGCGGCGGCTCTCGCACAATTCGGATACGAAAAAGATGTTGATCACGTTTCTACCGGGGGTGGGGCATCATTAGAGTTTCTTGAACTCGGCGACTTGCCTGGATTAATAGCATTGCGAGGAGCACCGAATGTCAAATGAAACTAGAAAGCCACTGATCAGTGGCAACTGGAAGATGAATCACAATCACTTCGAGGCCATTCAGTGTATTCAAAAACTTGCTTACTTATTAACGAAAGACGATTTCGCTGCTGTTGATGTAACCATTCATCCGCCGTTTACTGATTTGCGAAGTGCGCAAACTTTAATCGACGCAGACGAGTTGCGATTTATTCTTGGCGCTCAACACTGCCATGAAGCTGATTCAGGCGCGTTCACGGGCGAAATTTCTGCACAATTTTTGGCGAAACTAAATGTGCGCTATGTAATAGTTGGTCACAGTGAGCGACGCGAATTATTTGGCGAAACCGATGAAGTTGTGCAACAAAAATTATTGTCGGTTCAAAAACACAAAATGACACCAATTCTGTGTGTCGGTGAAACTCTTAGCGATCGTGAAGCCGGGTTGACTCATGACAAGATTCTTGGGCAAGTTCGAACTGCGTTGGCAAAACAATCAGTCGAACAAGTTCGGTCGATGGTGATTGCGTATGAACCGATTTGGGCGATCGGAACTGGCAAGACCGCCACGGCCGATGACGCACAACGGGTGATTAGTGCGATTCGTGAAGAAGTTGCCAAGATCTCGTCCAAGATGGCTGCCGAAGCGATTCGCTTGCAATACGGCGGCAGTGTGAAGGCAAGCAATATTGGTGAGATTATGTCGCAACCCGATATTGATGGGGTTTTGGTGGGTGGCGCCAGCCTGGATTCGGCAGAATTCGCTCGTATTTGCCAGTATCGGCTCAGAACTACCTAATTTCGTTCAACAGCTGAGGGTGTTAGTGTTTAACCATTACTAGAAGTCAGTCCGACTTCTACCTAATTCGACGGGGAGGTCGGAGAGTGAGAAAAACCACAAAAGTGGCTCGTCTTGCTGCAGCACTAGCAACTATTGCATTAATAGTTGCGGCATGTGGTGGCAGCGATACAGCTACAACAGACACAGTTGTTGATACAACTGCAGAAGCAACACCAGTCAGTTATCCAACGAGTTTGGAAGATTGCGCGAATGTTACATACGACTATGTAAAACCAGCAACTGTTGGTGGCATGACAATTACATATGACATCAACCCTGCTGCAGTTTGGGAAGATGGGTCGCCAATTACGGCAGCCGACTTCGCCGCAACATGGGAAGCGTCATTGAACACACCAGGTTCGATTTCGACATCTGGTTATGACCAAGTGACAGCCGTAGATGCCGGAACAAGTGACAAGCAAGTTGTTGTTACTATGAAAGCCGTTTACGCGCCGTGGCGTGGGTTGTTCGGTGCGCTCATCAAGGCTGCTTCAGTCAAGAACACGAAAGATGTTTCTGCAGATTACGCAGACAACATTCCGTTCTCGGGACGTCCATACAAGATTAAGTCTTGGAGCCCAGATCAAGTTGTGTACGTGCCAAACGACAAGTATTGGGGCACTGACAAGGCTGTCACCAAGAAGTTCGTAATGGTGCCAAAGGCAGACAGCGACACAGAAATCGCAGCGATTAAGGCTGGCGAAGTTGACTTCATTTACCCACAGTTCTTCGCAGGAATTGAAGAAGCGGTGAAGCAAGACAACATTCAAACCAATCTTGACTACGGTGGCGACTACGAAGGTTTCTACTTCCAACAGAAGTGTGGACCTTTCGCAGATCCGAACTTCCGTGCAGCGTTCTCAATGTCAATTGATCGCGATGCATTATTTCAGCAGATCTACATTCCACTCGGTGGAAAAGAATTGCTTCAGTGTGGCCCGATGGTGCCTGGACCGTATTGCAATGGCGACGAGTTCGCTAATAGCTACGACCCAGCAGCAGCAGAGGCTTTGTTGACCGAGAATGGTTGGACAAAGGGAACTGACGGCTACTGGGTTGACCCAAGTGGCAAAGTTCCAGACATTCGTTGGATCATCAACACGGGCAACACTCGTCGAGAGAGCACACAGGCTTATTTGATTCCGTTGCTTAACGCATCAGGTTTCAAAGTGCGCGCAGACAACTGCGATGCCGCTTGTTACTTCCAGCAACGTTTGCCAGGTATGGACTATGACATGGCGATGTACATCAGTACAGCACCACCAGATCCGGCCTACCTCACTGGTGGTTTCGCTTGCGACCTCATCCCGACTGAAGCCAATGGCAACATTGGTCAAAACAGTCAGGGTTGGTGCAACACTGAGGCGTCAGATTTGCTCTACGCAGCAGATGTTGATTCCGATGCAATGACGCGTGCCGACAAGGTGAAGGCAGTTCTTGCGTTGATGGCAAAAGATCATGTGATGTTGCCTTTGATGCAGTTCCCTAAGTCGGGTTTTGCTCGCACAGACAAGGTTGGCGGTCCATGGAACAGCGAACTCAATAACTACGCAGCATTCAACAACATCCATCTTTGGACAGATGTTGACGGCGACGGACAAATTGTGCTCGGTGCCGAACAATGGCCAGAGTGTCTCAACCCAATCACTGAGTGTGCAAACTCTTCGTGGATGGTTTGGACAACTGCGTTCCAAGTAATGCCAGGTGCTTACGCAACTACCAATGATGGTAAGTACGCAGT
The DNA here is from genome assembly GCA_014190295.1 of Actinomycetes bacterium. Taxonomy (GTDB): domain Bacteria; phylum Actinomycetota; class Acidimicrobiia; order Acidimicrobiales; family Ilumatobacteraceae; genus BACL27. The sequence continues at coordinate 4,756 of BJGF01000023.1, forward strand.
GACGAACCTGCTTGCAGGTGAGGCAAAGGTTGAAGTTAAGGGCTAATTGCTCGTAACTAGAGTTAATTCAAAGAAGGTGCGTCGGCTCAGTTGATTCTGGGTCGGCGCACCTTTGTTTTAGGACATCTTTTAAGGTGGAATTTTTGATTTTCTTTAATGGGTTTGAGAGGCTGTAGGCGATGCTCCGCTACATTCTTCGACGCCTTGCGTGGTCGGTGCCCACGCTTCTGCTGGTTACTTTTTTGGTCTATATTGCCCTGCGAATCGGCACCAACCCTGTTGAAAGTTATAAACGAGTCAACCCGCGCGCAAGTCGCGCCAAAATTCAGCAATACATCGACGTAAACGGATTGGATCCAAATTTTATACAGGGTTATTTTAAGTGGTTGAAGAATTTCATAACTGGCGATTGGGCACCCAGCATCAAGGGGCGTCGCGAAGTTTGGCCTGCACTCAAAGATGCGATGGCTAATACTTTGCGTCTTGGCATTGCCGCTACGGTCGTCGGTATTTTCTTTGGATTGATCTTCGGCGTTCTGGCTGCATTGCGCCCAGGCGGTAGGCGTGATGTATTTATAAATACAAGTGCTTTCGTCGGCATATCGATCCCGCCATTTATTAGTGCGATTTTATTGCAGTTGCTATTTGCGGTTTACTGGCAACGTTGGTTCGGATTTAGTTTGTTTCCGACTTCAGGTGTCTACCCAGCAGGGCACACCGGTTTTGATTTGTTCCTGATGCTTAAGTTCATGGCTCTTCCGACAATTATTGTGGCGATTCAGATTATTGCGACGTATAGCCGTTACATGCGTTCATCGCTTCTCGACGTCTTGAATTCTGACTACATGCGCACCGCACGCTCAAAGGGCATTAGTGAACGCCGTATATTAATTAAGCACGGCATGCGCAACGCGCTAATACCAGTTGTGACGATTGCTGCGCTAGATGTTGGCTCTATCGTCGGCGGATTAATAATTACAGAAAATATTTTTTCGTATCCAGGCATGGGTTTGTATTTCTTGAAATCTTTTGGCGAAGGTGACTTTCCACTTTTGATGCCCTGGATGGTTGTAATTGTTGCGTCGATCCTGTTGTTCAATTTGATTGCAGACATTTCATATGCCTGGCTTGACCCAAGGATCCGCCTTGAGTGAGCAAAATGAAAAAGTCTTGTCGCCGCGACAGATGGCGCTTCGGCGGTTCGTCTCGCACAAAGCCGCCGTGGTTAGTTGCATCATCATCGGAGTTCTGGCACTGTTTGTAATTTTGGCACCATTTACAGCGCGATATGGCGTTAACCAATCTGTGCAGGCACCACCGAACTCGTTTCTTTCGCCCCGCAGTAACGCTTGGCTCGGCACAGACGACATTGGTCGTGATCTTTACAGTCGTTTGATTTACGGTGTTCGAGTCTCACTTTTGATTGGGTTGGCGAGCGCAGTAATTTCTGTAACCCTGGGTGCCCTTGTCGGGGCAGTCGCAGGTTTTCGTGGTGGCAAATTTGACGACATCCTGATGCGTGTTACAGACCTGTTTTTGGCTTTCCCATTTCTGGTGACTTTGTTGGTCGTACGAAATGTTCTTGGTGGGTTGCCTTGGCTCAAACCTTTAACTGGTGAAATGAACTCTGTTCGTTTCATAATTGTTTTGTTCAGTATCTTCGGCTGGATGGGAGTCGCGCGAATTGTGCGGGGCCAAGTTCTGTCACTTAAAGAGCGAGAGTTCGTCGAAGCAGCGCGTGCAGTGGGGGCTTCGCGACGCTATATCATTACTCGGCATTTGTTGCCCAATTCTGTTGGTCCGATCATGGTGGCTCTGACCTTTTCGGTGGTGGGATCAATTATTGGTGAATCGACATTGGCATTTTTTGGTTATGGACCTCAAGCAGGAGACGGCGCTACATCGCTGGGAATTTTGGTTGGTGCAGCCAAAGGGGCGGTACAAACTGGCTTTTGGTGGTTGGCCGTGTTTCCATGTCTGATGTTGATCATCGTTGCGTTAAGCATCAATTTCATCGGCGATGCTTTGCGTGACGCAACCGACCCTCGTCTTGATCGAGGTGCATGATGACTGAAAAAGTTTTAGAGATTAGGGATTTACGTGTCACATTTGAAACGCCGTCTGGGCCGCTTGAAGCAGTACGCGGTGTCGACCTTGACGTTTCTGCGGGCGAACTACTCGGTGTCGTAGGCGAATCTGGCTCGGGAAAGTCAGTTACTTTTTTGGCGACGATGGGACTCTTGCCGGCCCGAGCACGGGTTACCGGTTCGGTGTTGTTGGCGGGTGAGCAGTTGATTGGTGCTTCAAACAAATATATGCGCTCTGTGCGCGGACGATTACTGTCGATGATTTTTCAAGATCCATTGTCGGCTCTAAACCCGGTACATCGAATCGGCAATCAGATAGCAGAGATGTTGCAGTCGCATCAAGACTTGAGCAAGCGCGACGCCGAAAAGCGGGCTATCGAACTTTTAGACATTGTCGGTATACCGCAACCGAGTGAGCGAGCGACACAATTTCCTCATGAATTTTCTGGTGGCATGCGCCAGCGAGTTGTGATTGCAATCGCGATCGCAAATAACCCGAAGGTGCTGATCGCTGATGAACCAACGACGGCGCTTGATGTGACAGTTCAGGCCCAAATTCTCGAAGTGATCGAGCGAGTGCAAGAACGCTTCGGTACCGCCGTGGTGCTGATCACCCACGATCTGGGTGTGATTGCACGCGTTGCTGACCGAGTAAATGTTATGTACGCGGGGCGAAACGTTGAACAGGGGACGATCGATAGTTTGTTTGATCACCCGAGCCACCCGTATACACGAGGCTTACTCGCATCTTTGCCGGAACCAGGCAAGCAACGGTTAAAGCCGATCACTGGGTTTCCGCCAAATATGTTGAACCCACCAAAGGGCTGTGCATTTCACACGCGTTGTGAATACGCGGCTGAAGTCTGCAAACTCGACCTACCAGAGTTGCAGACATTTGGAGATTTGCAGACTGCGTGCGTGCGAGCAAAAGAGTTACCAAAAGCCGAGAGCAGAGTATGAGCACCGAACTTCTCAGAGTCGCCAATCTCGTAAAGCACTTTGATTTGAGAAACAAGAAGTCGGGTGGAAAAAAACGAATAGTGCAGGCGGTATCAAATGTCTCGTTTACGTTAGATAAGGGTCAAACTCTCGGATTAGTTGGTGAATCTGGGTCTGGCAAAACCACGGTCGGCAGATGCGTCTTGCGTCTGGTAGAACCGACTTCTGGCAAAGTTGAATTTGACGGTCGTGATCTCGGAACTCTCAAGTTCGAAGAGATGCGTGCGATTCGACGCAGGATGCAGATCGTATTTCAAGACCCGTTTGCATCACTCGACCCAAAAATGACAGTTGGTGCATCGATAGCAGAACCGCTAAAAGTTCAGAATGTGCCAGGCGACCATAGCGACAAGGTGATTGAACTTCTTGAACTTGTTGGATTAGCACCTGATCATGCCCAACGATTTCCGCACGAATTTTCAGGCGGGCAACGACAGCGAGTTGGTGTCGCCCGAGCCCTCGCCCTGAATCCGGATTTAATTGTGCTTGACGAACCGGTCTCTGCTCTTGATGTCAGCATTCAGGCAGGAATCGTGAATCTGTTTGAAGATTTGCAGAAGAAACTTGGAATGTCTTATTTGTTCATTGCTCACGACTTATCTGTGGTGCGCCATATCGCAGATCGAGTTGCTGTTATGTATTTGGGGAAGGTAGTAGAAATTGGCGATCAAGAATCGATTTATGCGCATCCCACTCATCCTTATACAAAGGCGCTGCTATCCGCTGTGCCATTGCCTAATCCAAAGACCGAGCGTTCACGAAATCGGATCATGCTCGAGGGTGATGTGCCTTCACCAATCAATCCGCCATCAGGTTGTCGTTTTCGAACGCGATGTTGGAAGGCCCAAGATGTTTGCGCACAAGAAGAGCCGGTGCTTGAATCACGTGCTACTGGGCAGATGTCTGCCTGCCACTTTCCTGAGTCCTGAAGGTAGAATTCTGACGTGCGAAATTTGATCACCTATGCAACTCTTGTCATCAATGTAATTGCAATGTTGTCAATGATTGTCGGAGTTTTGCTTCATAGCGGCCGTGGTGGAGGATTGTCAGACATGTTCGGTGGCGGTGGGGCAGCAGCCCTGGGTTCGGCAGCCGCTGAGCGCAATCTCAATCGAATTACCACAGTTTTCGCACTGACCTGGGTGGTTACTGTTATTGCTCTAGGTTTGTTGCTTTCAAATTAACTGAATTATTTGCTTATAATTAATACGGTCATAACATAAGTTTTAATCCACGTCGGAGTGGCGAAATTGGCAGACGCACCAGCTTAAGGGGCTGGCGCTCGTAAGGGCGTAGGGGTTCAAGTCCCCTCTTCGACACAATTAGAGTCTTGTAAGTGGAAGTTCATAGGTGATCAGTTCTGAGTTAGATCGCGTTGAACTGCAAAAACGTACGTTGCGAATTTTGGTCGCGGGGCAAGTAGTTGCAGCGGCGGCATTGTCGGCGGCAGTCACAGTCGGTGCGTTTGTAATTCAAGATATTCTCGGGCAAGACACACCGTGGGGTGGAATGTCGAGTGCGACATTCACCATGGGTTCTGCTTTTATGTCGCAGGTGCTGGCACGCAAAATGAGTCGCAAAGGTCGTCGTGTTGGTCTGCAATACGGTTATTCACTGGCGATCATTGGAGGAATCATTGCCGGTTTTGGTGTAAATCGAAACTCGCTGATGTTTTTTATCCTGGGATTATTTCTTTATGGCTCTGGGCAAGCATCAAATTTGCTTTCACGCTATGCAGCAATGGATCTCGCTGCGCCTGAGCAACGCAGTCAAGCAATGAGTTATATTTTGTTTGGTTCAACATTTGGTGCCGTGTTTGGACCGGTTTTAATTCAGCCCGCCGAAAAAGTCGGTGAAGACATCTTTGGTTGGTCGACGTATACGGGCCCGTGGATCGCATCAGCATGTTTTTTTGCGTTCGCACTTCTAAATGTTGCGATTCGCCTGCGCCCAGACCCTTTAGAGGTTAGCGGTGGGCTCATCTCGCAACAGGGTGTTGGTGTCGTGACACCAAACTTAGGAGTAGCTTTTCGAACAATTTTCGGTATTAAAAATGCTCGAGTCGCTCTGACAGCGATGGTGATTTCGCAAGTCACGATGGTCGCGGTGATGACGATGACTCCAGTGCATTTAAAATTGCATGGTCATGAAGATGTGAGTCCGTATGTGATTTCACTGCACATTGCGGGCATGTACGCCTTTAGTCCTTTAGTTGGCAAATTCGCAGACCGTCGCGGCAAGTTGCTATCGATCAGTGTGGGAGGTGTGCTGCTGTTGGCTGCGACCGTGATGGCCGCTCTTGCAGGTGAAGCGGCGACTTTGTTGTGGCCATCGCTGTGGTTGCTAGGACTCGGCTGGAGTTTCGGCTTAATCGGTGGTTCAAGTCTGTTGGTCGAGTCTGTGCCAGAAAAAACACGAGTCACGGTTCAGGGTGCTGCAGATTTGACGATGAGTTTTTGCGGCGGGCTTGCAGGTTTCTCGAGCGGTTTCATTCGTAAAGCTTTTGGTTTTCATATGCTGCGTAATCTTTGCACGGTGCTTGCGCTGATTCTGGTGGTTGATGCAATCAGACATCTCTATTCCTTAAAGCGAGCAACGCTAATCTAGATAGGTGACTGCAACAGGTAGCCGTACAACCCGATGGTCAAATTGGGCTGGCAATCAAAAGACTGAAACAGTTGGCATAAATCTGCCACGAACCGAAATTGAACTACAACAAATTGTTCATCATGCTTCCAAGAATGGTGAGCGTGTCAAAGCCGTCGGCGCTGGGCACAGTTTCACGGGCATCGCGTTAGCCGAACAACAACTGATTGATTTAACAAATTATTCAGAGATTGTCGAGATCGATTCGCAAAGACATTTGGTGACTGTGCAAGCAGGAATGCAGTTATCGGTATTGAATATTTTGTTGCATCAGCATGGTCTTGCGATGCCCAACTTGGGAGATATCTCGTACCAGACGATTGCTGGTGCAATTTCTACTTCAACTCACGGCACCGGTGCTCAACTTACGGGGCTAGCAGGACAAGTTGAAAGTTTGCGAATTATTTTGGCAGACGGATCAATAGTTGATTGTTCGACAACTGCTAATCGCGAACTGTTTGATTGCGCTCGTGTCGGGTTGGGCGCAATCGGTATTTTAAGCACAGTCACGTTGAGAGTCGTGCCGGCGTTCAACTTGTCAGTTATTGAAGAACCGATGCGCGTAGACGATGTTTTGGCGAATCTTGATCGTCATATTGCGACCAACGATCATTTCGAATTTTTTTGGGTGCCACACACGGGCTGGGCACTAACTAAGCGCAATAATCGCACGACTGATGCGGCAAAACCGATGGGGAAGATGTCACACTGGTACGCCAAAACACTGATGGAGAACTATGCATTCGGTGCTGTTTGCATGCTTGGTCGGGCGAAGCCTTCGCTGATCCCCAAACTGGCTAAGGCATTGCCAGCATCTGGTCGAAACGAATATTCGGATTCGAGTTTCAAAGTTTTTGCCAGCAAGCGAATCGTCAAATTTTATGAAATGGAGTATGCGATACCGCGCGATGCATGTGCCGAAGCGCTCAATCGTGTCCGTAGAATGATAGGAGATAGTGGGTTCTTCCTGAATTTTCCTGTTGAGGTTCGCTTTACAGCCCCAGATGAGATTCCGCTAAGCACAGCGAGTAATCGAGAATCTGCGTATATCGCAGTTCATATATATAAAGGGATGGACTATGTTCCGTATTTTAAAGAAGTTGAATCAATCATGAACTCATATCAAGGTCGCCCGCATTGGGGTAAGTTGCATTTTCAAAATGCAGCGACTCTTGCCCCGCGATATCCAAAGTGGGATCTATTTCAATCAGTTCGTAATCAAGTTGACCCCAAGCGTATTTTTTCGAATGCTTATTTAGAGACAGTGTTGGGTAAATAGTCATGAAAAGTTTTGCAGAGTTGGGCGTACCGGCAAAGTTCGCCGACAAATTATCGGCACGTGGAATTTCAACGCCATTTGAAATTCAAGCGGCAGCGTTGCCTGATGGTCTGGCAGGTCATGATGTGTGCGGTAAGGCACCCACGGGTTCGGGTAAGACGATTGCCTTTGGTCTTGTGTTGGCAGTTCGATTGCAAAAATCTAAACCTGGTCAACCAGGCGGATTGGTTTTAGTTCCGACTCGCGAATTAGCGATTCAGGTTGCCAAAGAGATTGGTCTGCTCTGTGAAGGCACAGATCTTCGTGTGGCTTCGGTTTATGGTGGTGCTGGTTATGGACCACAAGTAAAAGCAGTTCGTGGCGCAAGCATAATTGTTGCCACCCCTGGACGTCTTGAAGACTTGTTAGAGCGCCGTGACATGTCATTGTCGGCAGTGACGATTGCCGTGCTCGACGAAGCAGACCGTATGTCTGACATGGGGTTCTTGCCGGCGGTGCGTCGTTTGCTTCGCGCCTTACCAAAGCAGCGCCAAGTGATGCTATTTTCGGCGACACTAGACGGCGACATTTCGCAGGTGGTAAAAGAGTTTCAGCACGAGCCAAAACGGCATGAGTCGCATTCAGACGCAGATGAGCCAGATATCGACCATAAGTTCTGGATGGTGAGTCGCAACGACCGTGTCGAGACGATTGCTCAGTTGGTGAATCATTATGAACGAATTATTTTGTTCTGTCGCACCAAGCACGGTTGTGATCGACTTGCAAAGCAACTTGATAATGCTGGGGTTCGCTCGTCGATCATTCACGGCAACAAGAGTCAGGCACAAAGAGAGCGATCACTTGAAGAATTTCGACGTGGTCGATCTAACGCACTAGTCGCCACCGATGTCGCCGCACGAGGTATTCACATCGATGATGTGCCTTGTGTCGTGCACTTTGATCCTCCTGCTGACCATAAGGACTACATTCATCGTTCTGGTCGAACGGGTCGTGCCGGCTCTAAAGGCGTTGTTATCTCGCTAGTAGAGTCGTCGCAGAAGCGCACGGTCAATAAACTCGCCCGCGACGCAGGAGTCGAGGCCGACTTCGTAGAGCCCGATTTTGAGCCAGCAGATCCAGATCAAATCGAAGCACGTCCAGGCGCGCTCGGCGGAGTTCTACTCGCCGTTAAATAATCAGAGACAAATATCTTGTGGGCGAATCGGCACTCGGGGCAAATCACGACCAGTGGCATTACGAATCGCCGCGGCTATTGCCGGAGTAACAGAGATACATGGTGGTTCGCCGATTCCTTTTGCGCCGAGTGGTGCTTGAGGTTCTGGTTCTTCGATCATCACTGCTATTACTTGTGGAGCATCAAGCGCCGTGGGCAATAAATAATCTGTAAAACTTGGATTTCGCATCTTGCCGTTATCCAACACAATTTCTTCCATCACTGCCAGACCCAAACCTTGGGCGATTCCACCTTCGATTTGTCCGAGTGCCGCAATCGGATTTAATACTCGTCCGACGTCTTGGGCTGTGGCGACTTGAATGACTTTGACCAAGCCAAGTTCAACATCGACATCTACAACTGCGCGATGAGCAACAAATGCGAACGCAACGTGGCAGTTGCCTTGGCCGTTTTTGTCGAGTTCTTCGGTTGGTCGATGATGATGCTCGAAGGTCTCGTCGATCAAGATTCCGGTTGAAGCTTCGATGACGCTGATACGAAAATCACCGAGCATGTCGACGACATCTGTGTCTTCAATAACAAGCCGCAATGGGTCAATGTTGTGTATTTTGCCGACGTGTTCAAAAAGTCTTTGGCGCACGAGTCTGCAAGCACCGTCTACGGCTCCACCACTCATCCAAGTTTGACGTGATGCCGATGTGCTGCCGGCTGATCCAATTCGTGTGTCAACTTGGTCAATAATTACTTCGTCCACGCCCAGCACCGACCGTGCAATCTGCGGGGCGAGAACTACGAAACCCTGACCAACTTCAACTGTGGCGAACTTTAAGTTCACGACACCATTTTGTAATTGACATCGTGCAGTCGCGAAGTCGTCAAAAGATTCGCTATACATAAGGTTTTTGATCGAAACACCCCAGCCGACCCCGCGAACAATGTTGTGCGGCAGCGATGTCAGGCCAGAGCCACCAACTATTTCGAGAGCATTTGCGTTTCGCGCAAGGGGAGCAGGCATTTCAATTGCGTCTGTCTCTCGGATGCATCGCTCAACTGGTGCAACACTCTCAACAACTTGACCCGTGATCAATTTGTCACCGGTAACCATTGCATTGATCAGTCGAATCTCAACTGGTGAAAGCCCGCAAGCGACCGCCAGTTTGTCCATTTGGCTTTCGTGTGCATAACAGGCCTGAACGACACCAAAGCCTCGCATCGCACCACAAGGTGGATTATTCGTGCGTACTGCGTAGCCGTCGACTGTTGCGTTGAGACATTTATATGGGCCCTGTATGTGCGTGACGCCATTAATTAGAACCGCAGCAGATGTGGACGCATATGCGCCACCGTCAAACACCATTCTTGATTCGATTCGCTGAATTACTCCTGCGCGAGTGGCATGGTGACGTATCCAAATTTTTGCTGGGTGACGATGCACGTGGCCATAAAACGATTCTTCACGCCCGTATTGCATCTTGATTGGTCGTGACGTTCGCAATGCAAGCAATGCGCAATGCACTTGCAAACTAATATCTTCGCGGGCTCCGAATGCGCCACCGACGCCACCAAGGGTTATACGAATCTTCTCGATTGGCAAATCGAGACAGGCAGCAATTTGTTTTTGATCTTCGTGAAGCCACTGAGTAGCGACGAACATTTCAACTCCGGCACCACCGCTGTCAGGAATCGCGAGCGCTGCTTCGAGCCCCAGAAAAGCCTGGTCTTGCATTCCCATTTCGTAAATGGCTTCGACAATGATTTCACCTTGAAGATTTTGATCACCAGTGATGATTCGTTGGTGACGAATCAGGTTTCCGTCGGGGTGTATTTGAGTTGTAGACGGCAACATCGCCAACTCTGCATCAGTTATTGGTATTAAGACTTCATAATTTACTTTGATCGCCGCAAGAGCACGACGACATGTTTCAGGGTGATCGGCGGCAACAGCAGCGACAGGCTCACCTACATATCGAACTATCTTGCTGGCAAAAACTGGTTGATCGCTAGAGATCAAGCCGTATGTTTTTTTGCCAGGTACATCTTCTGAAGTAATAATCGCTTCAACGCCGTCGATCTTGTATGCCTCCGAGAGGTCGATACTGATGATTCGTGCGTATGGGTGAGGACTTCGTAATGTCGCACCCCACAGCATGTGTTCAGCGTGCAGATCTGAAGAAAACTCGAATTTACCCAAGACTTTTGCGGCTCCGTCAGGACGCAATGCAGAAGCACCAAGTACATCGCGACGAATGGATGTTTTGGTCGCGTTGCTCATAATTTATTTGCTCTGCGGGTAGAGACAGCCGTATTGACTGCTTCAAAGATTCGGCCGTAGCCGGTGCATCGGCAAATATTGCCCGAGATTGCTTCTTTTATTTCGAGTTGAGAAGGGTCAGGGTTGGTGTCGAGCAAGTGTTCAATTGCGACTACGAGACCTGGAGTACAAAAGCCGCATTGCACACCGCCCTCGGTAATGAATGCATCTTGCACAGCAGTTAAAGAGTTATCGGATGTCAAACCTTCAACAGTCGTGATTTGAGAATCTACCGCAGTTGCCGCCATCACGAGACAAGAGCAGACTGCCTGACCGTCCATGATCACGGTGCAACTTCCGCATTCACCTTGCTCGCAGGCACCCTTAGAACCTGGAAGACCTAGACGCTCACGAAGTACATACAGCAAACTTTCACCCACCCATGCGTCGCGAACTTGGCGCTTTTGGCCATTCACGTTGAGATCGTAAACCTCAGAGTTTGCGCTCATTGTGTGTTGGCTCTCGTTAAAAGTCTGCGCGACAACGTTGCGACTGCATGTCGGCGATATGCAGCGGTACTTCTGTGGTCATCGATTGGTTTTGACTCTTTGGCGACCCTGTCACCGAATTCTTTGAGCAAATTAGGCGCAACGATCGAATTATTTTTTAGGTCAATCTGCATCGAGAGCCACTGTTCAGTTTCACGACAACGAATAACTGTCGGTCCAACAGAACCAAGTGCAATACCGACTGAACCTTTAATACGGTCGATAACAAGACAACACGATGCAATAGAAATAACCATGGCATTTCTCACACCGACTTTTGCATAACCTTGCCAACCGTTGTTGATAGGCAGAGTTGCAGAGATAATTAATTCACCAGGTTGGCGAGCATTGCGCTTTACTCCAACCATAAAGTCGTGCACAGAGATATCGCGAGATTGCGACGCAGTTCGCAGGTTGATCACTGCATCAAGTGCGCTGAGCACCGGCAGCGCGTCGCCAGCAGGCGAGCAGGTGCCAAGATTTCCGCCGATTGAGCCGGCAGCTCGAATTTGCGGTGACCCAACAGTGCGAGCGGCTTGCGCAAGTGCGGGCAGCAATTTTGCGAGTTCGCCATGCTCCATTTCTCGGTAGGGCAATCCTGATCCAATTACGACATTCTTTTTATCTGCCGTGACTACATAGTTACGGATCTCATCTACACGACGCAGAGCAATGACATCAGTTGGTTTGCGATGATTGAAATTAATCTCAACCATCAGGTCGGTGCCGCCTTGAATAATTTGAGCATCAGGGTTAGCCGTTGCTGCTGCGAGCGCATCATGCAAACTTTGTGGAATCAGAACCGTCACGAAACGCCATCCCAATTCGAAAACGCGTCAATCATTGCTTTGACATCTCCAAGTGGATAAAGAATCGGACAAGTCGCGCCGTTCTTGAGATAGTGGGTTACTTGCTGTCGTGCTTCAGCGGGTGTGCCACTAGCAGTAAGCATCTGCACGATCTCATCTGGCACGTGCTTGGATGCGGCGACAACTTGTTCGTGTGTGGCAGGCCAAGTCAACACAGAACCAACTTTGTCAAGAATTGATTGTGGAACTCCGGAAGCCTTCATGATGTGAGGTTGTTGTCCGAGATATTGCGTGACCATTTGACGCGCCATATCGAGAGCAGTTTTGCGATCTTCGTGCACACTGCAAACAACTAGTTGAGGACGATCGATTGAGTCAACTGATCTGCCCGCTCGGTCGGCGCCGATGGATAATGCTTCCATTGCTTGTTGGTTATATTCAGGAGACACTAGGTAGTTGAGCACGACACCATCAGCAATTTCGCCGGTTAATTCCATCATTTGCATGCCTGTCGCACCTATATATATGGGTACATCTTTGGCGCGGCGTTCTTGGTACACATAGTCGAGTTCAACACCATCAAGATGAACAAACTCGCCATTAAATGTGACCGTCTCGTTATTTAGTAGTGCACGTACTGAGGTGACGATTTCGCGCATCGCTCGCAACGGCTTGGCGCGAGAAATTCCAACTTTTTGAGCCAATGGATCCCACCATGCTCCGATGCCGAGAATAATGCGACCTGGTGCGAGGTCATCGAGAGTAGAGAATGTGGCCGCGAGTCGAGCAGGGTTTCGACTCCAACAATCAACAACACCAGAACCGACCTTGAGAGTCGTCGTTACTGACGCAAATGCCGCCATTGGCACGGTTGCTTCACGAACAAGTCGACTCTCGGCCTGCCAAACTGCTTCAAAGCCCTTGGCTTCTGCATATTTCGCGAACTCCATTCCTTCTGAGATGCGGTGAGCATCCTGAAGATAAAGCGCAACGCGGGCAGATTTTTTGTTTGTAACAGTGCTCATCAGATGGCCAACCTTTGATGTAATCGTATTGATTGTTCTGCGGCTTTGGCTCTAACTTCTTGTAAATCAACTCGAGTCGGCATACCAGCGACGACTAATTTTTTGCCGTTAACTTCGACATCTGTGGGGCGAATACCTGGGGTAAATGCAACGTGCCACGGGCTATCTAGATGATCGAAGTTATAGGTAACCTTGTCGAATTTGGCCTCGGGAAATATTTCGTAGCTATTTTCTAACCACGACCAAACCGTGGACGGGTTTTGTTTGACGTCGTATTCTCGCAACCGTACAAATGCCAGGCGGGCCTCTTCAAGCATGTCTGCACCAATGCCGTCAGTGCCAAGTAGCACTTTATTTTTTAGCGCACTTGGCTTGGCGTAGCCCACAGAGTTGTTCATATTTGATCTTGGATTATGAACAACATATCCAGAAAGTTTTCGGTCTAAGTGCACAGCGTGGATTAAAAGCCAATTGTCTTTAGTCAGTGACTCGAGTCTGGCTCCGGCGTGCATGTCATCTAACCCTTCGGCGACATGAATATGAACACCAACTTTGTGTTTTGCTGCTAGTTCGCTGGCTGCATTTAGGGTTTCATCGCTACAAGTAAATGCCGCGTGCACTCCAACCATGCCACGCCCTCCTTGGCTTAGATATCGATCGCATTCTTCTAAACCACGTTTGGCAGCATCGGTCATTTTCGAAAGGGGAGATACCTTCGAGTGCAATCGACCAAGATCATCCCACCGATCAGTGACTCCATAGCAAGCGTTGACACGCACACCGACTTGTTCACAGGCTTTCGCAATTAATGAAAGCGAACCCTCAATAAAATTCGGTGATTCATGGTGGTCGATAATGCAAGTCGTGCCACTCAGCAATGCTTCGGTTGCACCAAGCATTGCTGACCAATAAATCATTTGTTCGTCGAGCGCGCTATCTAACCGCCACCAAACTTGTTGCAAAATTTCCAAGAAATTATTTGGTGTTGTCTTGCTGGCGGGCATGCCTCGGGCGAGCGACGAATAAAGATGATGGTGCGCGCAGACATGCCCCGAGGTCTGATTCGACATTTTTACTCTTCTTGTTTGTCTCGACGCATCGGCAAAGTATTGCGCCACTGTCCATCAAGGCTGTGCATCGCAGTGGCTACCGCACCCGCAGTTGGCACTAATCCGATTTCGCCGACGCCTTTGATGCCATATGGCGAGTTGGGTTGGGCAGACTCAATAAGTTTGACGTCGATTTTTGGTACATCTTTGGCTCGCAAGATTCCAAGACTGCGTAATGTCATGTTCGTCGGAAACGCCGTAACCGGATCAGACGGAAAATCTTCGGTCAGTGCATAGCCCAGTCCCATGTGCACACTGCCTTCAACTTGACCCTCACAAAGAGTTGGGTTAACGATGCGACCCACATCGTGTACTGCGAGCACACGCTCAATCTTTTGGGTTTGGCGATCGATCACAACCATTTGTGCGGCATAGCTAAAAGTCGAATGAATTAGTGGATTAGTGACTCCAGGTTCGCCAAGTTTGTTTGTCCAGTCGACGCGATATTCACCGACGTGGTCAACGCCCTTTGCAAAGTTCGCAGCACGAGCGACATCGCATGCATCTTTGACCGCACCTGCTCCCATCAGCGTGCCGCGCGAGCCAGTTGTCTGACCGAAACCGAGTTCGCGAGTTGTATCAACGATCACATCGATCAGAGCAGCATCAACTCCAAGTTCGTGAACAGCAACTTGAGCCGCCACAGTGTTGATCCCTTGACCCATTTCG
>BJGF01000024.1 GCA_014190295.1 Actinomycetes bacterium
TGATTTGGTGATGGCTGATCCGCCATACGAATTTGTTGATTGGGCGGGCTTGCTTGCCAAGATTTCAGCGCCGCTATTGGTCGCTGAAAGCAACCGTGAAATAACAGGTATAAAAGGCTGGGAGTCGGTGCGTTCTAAGCGATATGGGCGAACTCACGTCACGTATTTACGGCGAGTACCATAACTAGCGCGATGAAGGTGATGTTTCCTGGAAGTTTCGACCCCGCGCATATCGGGCATCTTGACATTATTTCGCAGGCATCTTCACTGTTCGATGAAGTCATCGTCGCGGTGATGCATAATCCTGAAAAACCATCTGGCATGTTCGGCATCACCCAGCGAGTTGAGATGCTTAAAGCCGCAACTACAGAGTTTAAAAATGTTTCGATAATCGCCGCAGCTGGTCTCGCCGTTGACGCCGCCAAAAAATCTAAAGTAGATTGCTTCGTCAAGAGCGTGCGCAATGCCGCCGATCTTGATGTCGAAGTGCAGATGGCCCACACCAATGCCGCAGTAGGGGCGATTCAAACAATTTTGTTGATTCCAAAACCAGCGAATGCATTCATCAGCAGTCGTTATGTTCGAGACATCGCAACATATGGTGGAGACGTCTCGGCACTTGTACCATCAGTTGTCAAAATAGCAATAGCAAAAGTACAAAAGTAAGGGGCAAAAATGGCTGACGATGATTTTGAAAATGGCGATGATTTTGAAAATTACGACAAAATCGTAGATTCGTTCGACGGCGACACAGTTCCTGTCGAATTGGGCGACACAGAGTCGTTTCTAACCGAAGTAATCGGAGTTATCTCGAGTGCGCCGAACGCGCCATTGTCCAGCGCGCCAAAAATTAATCGTGAACAAGTTCTTGGCATTTTGCAAGATGCACTCGACAGTCTTCCCGTTGAAATTCGTGAAGCCCGTTGGATGATCAAAGAACGCGCAGAATTTCTCGCAAAAACACAACGCGAAGCCGATGAAATGTTGGAAGCCGCAAGAGTGCAAGCCGAGCGAATGGTGCAACGCACCGAAGTCGTTCGAGCATCCGAGGCTCGGGCACGTCAAGTGATTGAAGCCGCCAATGCCGACTCACGTCGACAAAAAAGTGAAACCGAAGATTTTTTAGATCGTCGCTTAGGAAGTTTTGAAATTTTGTTGGATCGTCTGGTCAAAACTGTCGCCGAAGGTCGTGCACGTTTAACGATTGTGGCACAACAACCGGCGCACGAAGTTTCTCTTGAAGATGACTCCGGCAACTTGTTCAATCAAGACGACGAGTTCTAAAACAGTTTCACAGCAAATTAAACAGCGAAATAAAATCAACTAGTTAAAGTGGGTGACTAATGGCATCGCCGCTACTGATAAATGTCGCCGAACTTCTGCGACGCGCCGGAAGTATCCGCGAAGTTGATCGTCAAATCGAAGCCGACGTCTTTGAGTTTGCCGACTTGCGAATAGTCGCCGGTTCGCAAGTTGATGTTGCGCTGACTCTTGAAGCGTTGAGCGATGGCATCGTTGTGCATGGCACGCTTGGTGCCGAATGGAACTTTGAATGTCGTCGCTGTTTGCGACCATTGACGGGCCGTGCAGAAGTTGAAGTTCAAGAGTTATATCAAGCGGTAATCAGCGACCCGGATGCTTATCCAATAACCGGAGAGCAATTAGATTTGCTCGAAATGGCTCGCCAAAATGTTCTGCTTGCCGTACCTTTGGCACCTCTTTGTCGTATCGATTGTCCTGGTTTGTGCTCGCAGTGTGGTGCAGATTTGCAGACGGCTAAGTGCGCATGTTCGCGGGCTGAACGCGATGATCGGTGGTCGGCACTTGACGCGCTTCGAACCGACGAAAGTTAAGATCAAAGCCCGTAAGGCCTGAGTCAAACGGACCAAATATCCGCTAGCCTTGCACTTCGTTCTTGATGTTTTATTTCAGATAAAAATTACCGAAAGACAAGCTCGCCATGGCAGTACCAAAGAAAAAGAAGTCTAAATCCAAGGGTCGCATGCGTCAGGCTGCGAACTGGAAGTTGAAGGCGCCGAGTGCAAGTTCATGCCCACGTTGCGGTATTGCAAAACGTCCACACACCGTTTGTGGCTCGTGTGGTTGGTACAAGGGTCGCGTCGCGGTCAACGTCGACGCAAGTTAAGTTCGAGTTTTCGCGTCGTTTGTTTGAACGATGCTGCCAATTGCTGTTGACGCCCTCGGGGGCGATAAGTCTCCTAGTGAAATAATCGCTGGCGCGCGCGAAGCGGTTGCTGCTGGTATTCCGGTTTTACTCGTCGGCCCAGACGATCTTCAAGGACGAGAAGGTTTCGATTTAATCATCGCCAGCGAAGTTATTGAGATGCATGAAGATGCAGCAAGTTCGGTGCGCAACAAAAAAGATTCGACACTTGTACGTGCCGCCGAAGCGGTGCGTGACGGCAAGGCCAGCGCGATGATCTCTGCGGGCAACACTGGTGCAACGATGGCTTCAGCGTTATTGCGGATGGGGCGTATCGAAGGCGTCAAGCGTCCGGCAATTGCAACGCCGATTCCGGCGCCAGGCACGACGCCAACTGTATTGCTTGATGCAGGGGCAAATGCCGAGGTTGAACCTGAGTGGTTGGTGCAGTTTGGTTTGATGGGCAGTGTTTATGCCAACGCTCGATTTGCGATCGAAAACCCACGTGTCGGATTGCTTTCGATTGGTGAAGAACCAGGCAAGGGTGACACATTGCGCAAAAAAGCCTACGAACTTTTTTCAACCGCAAAAAATATTAACTTCATTGGCAATGTTGAAGGTCGCGACATTATGACTGACAAAGTTGATGTTGTCGTAACCGATGGTTTCACAGGAAACGTCGCTTTGAAAACATTAGAAGGGACAATGCGCGGGGTGGTCAAAGCGTTGTTCACGGCAATCGGTGAACCCGAATATAAAGTTCACGCCGATGCACTGATGCCGGCACTGCTCGGTTTGTATGCACAGTTTGACCCGGATACTTACGGCGGAGCAATTTTGCTCGGTGTTGACGGCGTGTGCATTATTTCGCACGGTTCTTCTGGTGCGCGAGCGATGCTCAACGGCATAAAAGTTGCCAAAGAAATGGTCGAAGTAGATATGGTCGGCAGAATTCGCCAAGCGTTACAACTGCAATGACGACTTCGCTTGAAAAACTTGCCGAAAAAATCGGCCATAAGTTCGCAGACAAGTCATTGTTAGAAACGGCGATGCGTCATAGTTCATGGACCGCCGAAAATATCGGCTTTGAATCCAATGAGCGACTCGAGTTTTTGGGAGACTCGGTGATCGGTTTCGTGGTTGCCGACATTATGTATCACCGATATCCAGATTTTGATGAAGGCAAACTCACTGACCTGCGCAAAATTGTTGTCAACATGAATGCGCTATCGCGAGTTGCAATACAACTTGGGCTTGGCGAGTTTATTTTGTTGGGTCGCGGCGAAGAAGCAGGTGGTGGGCGAGAAAAAACTTCAATTCTTGCGAATGCACTTGAAGCAGTATTCGCAGCCGTGTACTTAGATTCAGATGCTCTGGTCGCGTATGCGCTGGTTAGATCATTGCTGACTGAATCAATTGATGAAGCCTTGGCGGCCCTTAAACAACTTGACGCTAAATCTCAACTACAAGAACTTTGTTCTCGGCTAGATAATCCGATGCCTGAATATCGTGTCACCGACGAAGGTCCGGATCACGCCAAAACGTTTTATGCAGCCGTATATATCGGCAACGACTGGATGGGGGCTGGCAGTGGTCGATCTAAAAAAGTTGCCGAAGAACAAGCCGCACAGCAGGCTTTTGCAACTCTTCAAGATAGTTGACCAGAATCAATTAACTAATTAATTGATTGAAACTCAAAAATGCCCGAGCTTCCAGAAGTTGAAACCGTTCGGCGAGGTCTGCAAGACAACGTTGTCGGTCGATCAATAATAAAAGTAGAAGTCGGACGTGAGCGAACTGTTCGTCGCACGAGCCGTGAGGCCTTAATTGATGGCCTCACCGGAGTGCAGATTTTGACGGCAACCCGTCGTGGCAAATATTTGATCTGTGATTTGGATTCTGGGCAAAAATTAATGATTCATTTGCGCATGAGCGGCAGGTTGATCATCGCCAAACCCCAAGCCAAACGACCGCCACACACCCATGTGGTGATGCATCTAGCGAAACACAAAACTGTCGACAGTGAATTATGGTTCGTTGACCCGCGAACCTTCGGCGAAGTGGTTGTTTTTGATCCGGATCTTTTGGCGACGCAAATGCCCGACTTGGCGAGTCTCGGGGTTGATCCACTTGTGGATAATTTCACCCCAGAGATATTGCAAGGATTATTCAAAGATCGGCGCGGAAATTTGAAAGCGCTGCTGCTCAATCAGCATTTTGTCGCCGGTATTGGCAATATTTATGCAGACGAGATTCTGCATTTAGCCAAACTTCGACCCGATCGTCTGCCGGGTCGGTTGAATTCGGTGACTCTCGCGAGACTGCACGCAGCAATTATCGAAGTTTTAAATAAGGCCGTAAATGCTGGTGGCAGCACACTTAAAGACACTCAATATGTAGATTTAGACGGCCAGACCGGCAATTATCAAGAAGAACACCGCGTTTATGGGCGTGCTGGTTTGCCTTGTTTGACTTGCCGAAAGGGTCGCATTTTGATGACCGTCGTCGCGGGTCGAACAACTTGTTATTGCTCGGCTTGTCAGACTTAGGTTTCGGGCATAAAGCCCCGAAATGAACTAATCTCGCTGACTGAGTGTTTCTCAAATCTTTAACCCTTAAAGGCTTCAAATCTTTCGCTGATACCACAGTGTTAGAACTCGAGCCCGGCGTGACCGTAGTGGTCGGCCCAAACGGCTCGGGTAAATCCAATGTTGTTGATGCGATTGCTTGGGTGCTCGGTGCGCAAGCACCGTCTTCGGTACGCAGCCAAAAAATGGATGATGTGATTTTCGCCGGCACATCCAAGCGGCCAGCACTAGGTCGCGCCGAAGTTATGTTGACGATCGACAACTCGGCAGGTTTGTTGCCAATTGAGTTCACAGAAGTCACCGTTAGTCGAACTTTGTTTCGCAGCGGCGAAAGCGAATATGCGATTAACGGTATTCAGTGTCGTTTGCTCGACGTTCAAGATCTTCTTTCTGACGCTGGCGTAGGTCGACAGCAACACGTAATCGTCAGCCAAGGTCAAATTGATGCTGTCTTGAACGCGAGACCCGAAGATCGTCGAGCAATCATCGAAGAAGCATCGGGTGTGTTGAAGCATCGCAAGCGAAAAGAAAAAGCCGAGCGACGATTAGAAGGTACCGAGGCCAATTTGTTGCGCGCCCAAGATTTGTTGCGCGAAGTTCGTCGACAACTTCGTCCGCTTGAGCGTCAAGCAGATTCGGCTCGTCGACACGGGGCGATTGCATCCGAGTTGCGAACGTTGCAGCTATATATTTCTGGGCGTGAAATATATGCATTACGAACTCGGCTAGAAAATTCGGCCACCAGCAAAATTGACGGTGAAGCAAGCGAGAAAGTTCTTCGTCAGAAACTTTCAAGTTTGGATACTGCAGTGATGGCCGATGAAGCCGAGCTAACGGCACGAGGAGAGTCAGGCACGAGCGACGATCTCGTTCGTGTCGAACAACTTCTTGGGCGTGCACGTGGACAAGTCGCAGTTCTTGCCGAGCGTCGCAGGTCAGTTGAGCGAGACCGTGGCCAGTTGATGGATGCTGGCGTTATTGCGTCTCTCGAAGCCGACGCGGCAACTGCTCGTGAAGAACTCGCAAAAGTTACATCTGCCTTGGGCGAATCAACTTCTCAAGAACTAGAACTTGCCCGTGATGAATCGGCACTTGTGGCTGATCGTGCACAAGATGCAGCGTCTGCATCGCAAGCAGTTCGGGCGGCGCAAGATGCTCTCGACGCGGCAACTACGACGCTTGTGGCAGCAGCAAGCGCATCTGCTGGTGATGACGCGCGAGTCGAAACACTTCGTGCTTCTGTATCGGCAAATGCTTCAAGTGTCGGCTCACTTTCAAAAACATCTGGTGCACTTGGTGTGCTCAGCGAATTAATTGAAATCGAAAGTGACTGGCAATCAGCTGTTCATGCTGGTCTTGCCGATGCATTGAATGCAATAGTCATGACCAATTCGCAGAGCGCTCGCGAAACTCTTGCACGATTGCGATCATCTGATGTGATGGGAGCAGTCATTGCACTGGGTGATTGGACAGCAAAAGTTGCACCAGTCGCAGTGCAAGGCGCTTCATCATTGCGATCATTTGTTCAAGCCCGTGCAGGCGAAAACCAAGTCGCAGTTAATTCGCTGCTTGATGCGCTGCTGGCACGAGTCGTATTCGTAGATTTGTTCGACCGCGGCGTGGATATTGTGCTTGAGCGACCAGATGTCGTTGTCGTAACTAGCAAAGGTGACCGATTGGCAACGACTTCACTGCGTGTTGGTCCAAATGCCGTCACTGTGGCGGCTCTTGAGCGAGCCGAAGTTCGTGCAGTTGCCAGCAAAAATGAATTAGATCTTGCTCAGACTGCTTTCAATTTGCGCCGCGTCGAAGTTTCAAGTGTGCGCGAACGATTGTCGGGTGTGCGCTCGTCTCAAGCCGACATTGACGATCGCTCTTCGTCGGTTGTCGTGCGCCGAAGAGAGTTTGACGCAAAAGTTGTGGGATTACGCGAGCGAAAAGGTTTTTTGGATTCGCGATTGGCCGAACTTGAGTCTCGTCTGCAAGCAGACGAAGGTGCGCGAAGTGCAGCCTCTGATCATCGCAGCCGAGTCGAATCAATATTGGGCGCAGTTGTGCGGCTATCAAGCATCGTTGAAGGTCATGTGCGTTCGCTTGAAACTCGTCAAACCGAATTGCAAGAGTTGCGTCGTCGCCAAAGTACGCAAGTGCGAGATATCTCGCATCGTCTTGACGGGTCTCGCCGAGAACGAACAGCCACCGAGAAGCAACTCGAAGAGCAGCGTGAGCGCAATCGTCGCGTCGAACTTGAAGAATCAGAAGTAAAAGTTCGTCTCGAAGGGGCGATCGACACGCTTCGTCGTGACCTCGAAGTCGAACCTCAGCGTGCAATCGATACACCGTTGCCAGAACTACCAGAAGGTACGAATCCGCTTGCGCGCCAACGCGAACTTGATCGCGAACTTCGTTTAATGGGACCGATTAATCCGCTTGCGTTGGAAGAGTTCACCGAATTGCAATTGCGCAATACTTTTCTTGAAGAACAACTTGAAGATGTCAAAAACTCACGCCGTGAACTAATGAAAGTGATCAAGCAAGTTGATCAAGAAATTCAAAGCAATTTTGCCGCTGCTTATGCCGATGTGCGCGACAATTTCACGAAACTGTTCGCGATGCTGTTTCCTGGCGGTACCGGACGCTTGACACTGACCAACCCAGACGATTTGCTGAATACCGGCATCGAAGTTGAAGCCAAACCAAGTGGTAAGAACGTGAAAAAACTCTCGCTGTTGTCGGGTGGCGAGCGATCATTGACGGCGCTGGCATATTTGTTCGCTGTTTTCCGTAGTCGTCCGTCGCCTTTTTATGTGATGGACGAAGTTGAAGCCGCACTTGACGATGTCAACTTGCATCGGTTCTTGGCGCTGGTTCACGAGTTTCGTCAAGAAGCCCAACTATTAATAGTCAGTCACCAAAAGCGCACGATGGAAGCCGGCGATTCTCTGCTTGGTGTGACGATGCAGCCAGGTGGATCTTCGCGAGTTGTCGTGGAGCGCGTAATCGCACAGTCCGCATAAACTAATTTATGCTCGCGCTAAACATTTTTGCGCAACAAGTCGCTGCAGATACGGCGCCGAAAGTTTTTTTGGTGCTGGCACTGCTGGTTTCATTATTCGGATTTGGAACAATTGTCGTTGGTCGACGGACTCGCGAGCCAGTCAGCGAGATACCTAGCCAGATAGCAACGCAGACAGCCGTTAAATCAGCCGAGTCTGTGCGTGACAGATTAAGCAAGGCTCGTGATGCATTTACTGGCGCGATTTCGATTGCCTTAACTCACTCGTCAATTACCCAACAAACTTGGGACGAACTCGAAGAAGCATTACTGCGTGCCGATGTCGGTGTTGCCACGACTGCTCGCGTTCTTGGGCCACTGCGTGAACTCGTAAAAATAAAACAAATCACTGAGCCACGTGATTTAATTTCAGCCTTACGCAAAGAGATGACAGCACAACTCTCACAAAATATTCGTGAATTAAATTTTGATGCGTCTCTCAAGGCGCCGAACATCTGGCTCGTAGTTGGTGTCAACGGTGCCGGCAAGACGACTACGATCGGCAAACTTTCGGCACAACAACGCGCACTTGGACGCAGCGTGTTGCTGGCAGCAGGCGACACATTTCGTGCGGCGGCAGGCGAGCAACTTGAAACTTGGGCAACGCGGTCTGGTGCAGAAATTGTTCGTGGCGCAGAAGGCGGCGATCCAAGTTCCGTAATTTTTGACGGTATCGCTCGGGCAACATCACGAAATATAGATCTCGTGCTCGCCGACACAGCCGGCAGATTGCAGAACAACACAAACTTGATGGAAGAACTCGCAAAAGTGCGGCGTGTCGCCGACAAGGGAAGCGGCAAAGTCACTGAAGTCCTGCTCGTAATCGATGCAACTACCGGTCAAAACGGTCTGACTCAAGCCAAACAATTTTCGTTAGCGACTCAAGTAACTGGTGTTGTGTTGACAAAACTCGATGGCTCAGCCAAAGGTGGCATTGTTTTCGCAATTGAAACCGAACTTGGAATACCGATCAAACTTGTCGGACTCGGCGAAACGATTGATGATCTAGTCGCCTTTGACGCCGCCGAATTCGTGTCGGCGCTATTTAACTAGACGCGACTAGACGCGATTAACTAGCAATTAACACGAATAAAAATCACAGATAACCTGACTCATAATGTTTGAGACACTTTCGAGTCGCCTTGGTGGTGTATTAAAAGGCCTGCGTAATCGCGGTCGACTAACCGAACAAGACGTCACGCAAGTTCTGGCAGAAGTTCGAACGGCGCTACTTGAAGCCGATGTCAATGTGACCGTCGTGCGAGATGTAGTTGAGCGAATTCGAACGCAGGCTGTCGGCGCAACATCGTCCACCGCGCTGAATCCGGGTCAGCAAATCATAAAAATTGTTAATGACGAACTTATTTCAATGCTTGGCGGCGAGACCTTAAAAATTATGTATGCCAGCGCGCCACCCACCGTCGTGTTGTTGGCAGGTTTGCAAGGCTCCGGCAAAACCACGAGTGCCGCCAAACTCGCAAGTTGGTTCAAATCGCAAGGCCGACAACCGATGCTTGTTGGCGCCGACCTGCAACGCCCAGCGGCCGTCGAACAATTGCGGGTGTTAGGCGCGCAATTAAATATCCCCGTGTTCTCTGCGCCTGGTGATCCTGTAAACACGGCTGCGCTCGGTCTTGCCGAAGCAAAGAGTCTTGGTCGGGATGTTTTAATCGTTGACACAGCAGGACGTTTGGCGATTGATGAAGAAATGATGCGGCAAGTCAAAGATATTTCGAAAGCAGTCAAGCCGAACTACACGTTTTTGGTTGTCGACGCGATGACGGGTCAAGACGCCGTCACCGTCGCTCAGGCTTTTGACGCGACTCTGTCGATAGACGCTGTAATTCTCTCGAAACTTGACGGCGACGCACGAGGTGGTGCGGCACTTTCTGTCAAACATGTTCTCGGCAAACCAATCGCGTTTGCCGCGACTGGCGAGAAACTTGATGCGTTCGAACAATTTCATCCAGATCGAATGGCAAGCCGCATTTTAGGAATGGGCGACATGCTCACTTTGATTGAGCAAGCAGAAAAAGTTTTTGAAAAAGATAAAGCCGAAGAGACCGCGGCAAAAATGCTCGAGGGCGAGTTCACCCTTGCCGATTTTCTCGAACAATTACAGCAACTTAAAAAAATGGGTTCATTGCAGGGGATCATGGGGATGATGCCAGGCATGCCGAAAGAACTCAAAAATGCCGAAATCAGCGACGACCAAGTAAGTCGCACCGAGGCGATCATTTATTCGATGACCGCACAAGAGCGTGCAAATCCAGAACTGATTAATGGCTCTCGGCGAACACGAATTTCGAAGGGTTCTGGCACCACAGTTGCAGATGTCAATCGCTTGGTTAAACAGTTCACCGAGATGAAGAAGATGATGAAGCAAATGGGTGGAAAAGCCGGTCGTGGCGGCAAGGCGAGCAAAGGCATAAAGGGCTCGGAGATGCCCGACGAATTGGCTGCGGCGTTGAGTTCACGCCTGGGGCCAAGGTAGCCTTAGCGGTCGGTTCGTTTGAACCATTTCGCTA
The DNA here is from genome assembly GCA_014190295.1 of Actinomycetes bacterium. GTDB lineage: Bacteria > Actinomycetota > Acidimicrobiia > Acidimicrobiales > Ilumatobacteraceae > BACL27. Next base: position 10,336 of record BJGF01000024.1, read on the forward strand.
AAAGATCGGAAACTAATGTCAGTAAAATTGCGTCTCTCTCGTGTTGGTAAAACCAAGAGGCCTCACTATCGAATCGTTGCCGCAGATACTCGCTCGGCTCGCGACACAAACTTTCTTGAAATTCTTGGCACCTATCAGCCACAGCAAGAACCATCGGCGCTGAAAGTTGACAACGCTCGAGTCATCTCGTGGTTACAAAAGGGTGCATTGCCAACAGAACGCGTTCGCAAGTTGCTAGAAATTGCCGGAACATGGGCAGAGTTTCAGGCGACAAAAAAGCCAGCCAAATAATCTTCGCAATATTTCCACGTACTAACTAGAAAGTTTCAAATCATGTCTGATTCAGTAAACGCCAACACAGTTTTGGCTCCAGTAGCAACTTCGGTTCTCACTCACATCGTTCGTTCAATCGTTGATACGCCTGATGCCGTAAAAGTTGAATCTTTGAACGACGAAGGAAAGATAATCCTCGAAGTTCGCGTCGCAGATGGCGACCTCGGCCGAGTTATTGGTCGTCGTGGTCGGACAGCGCAGAGCATTCGCGCCGTAGTGCGTGCTGCCGCTTCGCGCGATAATGCCGAAGTCGATGTCGACTTTCTCGACGACTGACGCACAAACACCGCAAGGGTTGTTGCATGTTGGTCGCGTAACGCGTCCGCATGGTATTCGTGGCGATGTCTACGTCTCATTTTTTACAGATCGTCCAGAACGCACCAAAATCGGCGCACGCTTTTGGCTAAAAAATAGCTGGATAACCGTAACTAGCGCACGGCTGCAGCCAAGCAGTTGGTTAATGCATTTCGCCGGCATCGATGATCGCAATGCTGCAGAGCGAATTTCAAAGTCGGATATCTACGGTGAACCAATTGACGACCCTGCTGTGATGTGGGTGCACGAATTGATTGGTGCCGAAGTCATTGACGTCTCTGGCGCTCGTTACGGCAAGTGTGTCAGCGTTGTCGACAACCCTGCACATTCGTTGCTTGAACTTGAGTCTGGGGCACTTGTGCCAGTTGTGTTCATCACCGAACGGACAAAAGACATGATCACGATTAATCCACCCGAAGGATTATTCGAGTTGAATATAGATGAAAATGAGGACGAGAAGTGAACGCAAAACAGTTTCGCATTGATGTCTTCACGATTTTTCCTAAACTCGTTGATACTTTTTGCAGCGAAAGTTTGCTTGGTCGCGCTCGCGAAGAATCACTGATTGATTTGCGCTGCCATGACTTGCGTGATTACGGCGATGAATCACGTCGCATCGATGATGCACTTTATGGCGGTGGGGCAGGAATGTTGTTTCGTCCTGAACCAATTTTCGCCGCTGTCGAAGCAGTAGAGCCACCAAGGCCACTGTTGTTGCTTTCGCCTGGTGGCAAAAAATTTGACCAAGAATTTGCCGACAAATTGAGCAAGACAAGCGGTTTTAGTTTGTTGTGTGGTCGTTATGAAGGTGTCGATCACCGAGTTGTCGAACATCTGATTGACGGAGAAATTTCAATCGGCGATGTTGTGATTGCTGGTGGTGAAGTTGCTGCATGTCTCGTGATTGAAGCAACGACTCGTCTGTTGCCTGGTGTCATGGGCAACGAAGTTTCGTCAGTTTCTGAAAGTTTTGGTATCGCTCGAATGCTCGAAGAGCCTCATTTCACGCGACCAGCCGAATTTCGTGGCTGGGAGGTGCCAGAGGTTTTGCGCAGCGGTGATCATGCCAAAATTGAGCGCTGGCGACGCGCTCAGGCCCTCCACCGCACCGTTCGGGCTCGTCCAGATCTAATTGAGCGCCGTGGTGGTCTGAGTAATGTAGAAAAAAGACTGTTGGAAGATATCCCTTGCGTGCCGTATCCTGAAGGTCCCTTATGAAATCAACAGACATCGTCGACAAGCAATCGCTTCGCACTGATATTCCAAAAATTGGTCCTGGCGATGAAGTCAAAGTCCATGTTCGTGTCGTCGAAAGCGGCAAAGAGCGTGTGCAAATTTTCCAGGGCAATATCATTTCGATCTTTGGATCAGGTATCGCCGAGACGTACACGGTTCGCAAATTGAGTTATGGCGTGGGCGTTGAGCGCACATTCCCGATGCACAGCCCATCAGTTGCCAAACTTGAAGTCGTCAAGCGTGGAGATGTTCGTCGTGCAAAACTCAATTACTTGCGTGAGCGAACTGGTAAGTCTGCAAAAGTTCGTGAACTTCGCGAAGATCAATAATTAGTCTTCTGCAAGTTAGTTTCGTGCCGACCAATTCTTGTCGCGTACACATTGAATACTGACGACCTCGAACAGTTCGAAGCCGAACGAGAGCTTCAGCTAGCCCAAGAGTATCAAGACGTCGTCGGCTTGTTTAAATTCGCAGTAGAAACAGATCGCCGGTTTTATCTGGCCAACAAAGTTGATGTCAAGGTCATCGCCGAAGGCGTGCGACCGCTACTTGAGGTGACGCTGTCTGACGCATGGGTATGGGATCTCTACCGCAAGAGCCGCTTCGTGCCCCGAGTGCGAGTGATGAGTTTCAAAGACCTGAACATCGAAGAACTTCCCCCGCTCGACGCTTAACTACCAAACAGCGCGCAGCAGCGCGAATGGCACGAGCACGCTGGGCAGAAGACCTGGTCGCGAAATTTTACGAACAAAGCGGTTACGAGATTGTTGCTCGCAATTGGCACTGCCGAGAGGGCGAACTTGACATCGTGGCAACTTTTTCAAGCGACGCAGCGTTGACAATCGTCGTAATTGAAGTCAAGGCTCGAGCGACAACTAATTTTGGCTCGCCGTTCGAAGCAGTGACTTTGGCGAAGCAAAAAAAGTTACGGATTGCGACAAGAAAATTTCTGGTGGTAAACCCCGAGGTGCATGGTGAAATTCGATTCGATGTAGTCGCCGTCTTAGGTACTCAACTTGAAGTTCTTGAAAATGCCTTCTAACGATCTATTGCCGGCGATCCCAGCAGGCGTAGTGCCAATGTCGGCGTAAATCTGGCGCTTCGGTTGGCACGCAAACATAGTGACCCATACCTTCGTAAATGTCTTGGTTGCAGCCGGGGCAGATATACATCTTGAGTGCTTCGTAAGGTTGCACACGACGGACTTCAACATCGCCGTACAAACCATCCCAAATTGATTTTGACATTTAGCCGGCAAATGCCCAGATCACGAGTGCGATGATTGCGAGCATTGCGCTAGCCACAATCAAATAGTCGATTGGGCGAGTGTTGCGTTTGCGAGTCGGGTTGAATCCCATAAGGCAAGTATCGTCTATGAAATGGAAACTCTTGGGGTTGCACGCAAAGATTCTGTCGTTACAGTCACGATAAATCAGCCGAACAAGAAAAATGCCATAGATAGTTCAATGTGGAGTGGGCTGACCGAAATATTTCGTGAGATTGCCGGCAATTCTTCTGACCGCGTTGTGGTGATCACTGGTGCTGGTGGCGAGTTTTGTTCGGGTGCCGACTTGAGTGGTCGTGGTGATTCAAATGCCCGAAGCGAGATTCATCATCTTGCCGCAATGCGACGAGTGAATGACGCGTGCATCGCGTTGCAAAGACTCCCGCAACCGACGATCGCCAAAGTGCGTGGTGTCGCAGTCGGCGCAGGATGTAATTTGGCTTTGGGTTGCGACTTGGTAGCGGCTTCGCAGACTGCACGCTTTTCGGAAATTTTTGCGCGACGTGGACTCTCACTAGATTTTGGTGGCTCATGGGTTTTGCCACGCCGAGTCGGTTTGCATCGCGCCAAGGAGCTTGCATTTTTCGCAGAGATTATTGGCGCGAGCGATGCTTATGAGATGGGTTTGGTAAATCGTGTTCTGGCTGACGGCGAAATAGATCAGTTTGTTGACGACTGGGCGCGCAAACTTGCAGCCGGACCACCCATCGCGTTGGCACAAACAAAACGGTTGCTCAACAACTCTTTTAATGTCACGCTCGAAGAAGCCCTAGATGATGAAGCGGCAGCACAGACGATCAATTTTTCAACGAGTGACACGGCAGAAGCGATGCGCGCATTTATCGAAAAGCGAGAACCGAAATTTACCGGAAGATAATTTTCGCGCTCGCATTAATTGCGACGTTGTCAGTTTGTTCGAGCACATTTGCCAATGCTGCGTCTGGCCCGCCAGTTGACGACACAACCCCTGACGAACAAGGAACAGACGGTGGTTCGTTAGATGAAACTATTCCATTAATTGACCCTGCGACCCAGACGACTCTTCCGGCCGGGTGCACGGCACCTCGCTTGGCGATGGCGACTTTTCTCGGCGAACTTGTTTCATCAGATGATTTGGTTGCGACATTTCGGGTTGTGCAAGTGCGGGGTGGGTCGCTTGGCGCCTATGTCAATTCTGGATTGATAACTGTGCGCTATTCAGCACGCGAAACCAAATTTTTACGGGCTGGAGAAACATATTTGGTGGGCGCGGGTGCCAGCGAATTGTTTTCGACACTTGAATCAAAAGTCAGCTATAAAAAAGAACTGTTTGGTGGCGATGCCGTAGTCGGGGCTGATGAATCAGATACGCCTTGCCCGACGATCGAAGATCCGGTGATAACTCTCAGGCCAAACGGTCAATTAATCGACACCGGCGTGTTCTCGCTATTGCTCAACGAACGAAATTTATTATTTGGAGCGATTGCATTGGCGTTAGTGGTTGTTTTGATTTTTCTGATCGGTCTCGTAGTTACGAAACTATTATTTGTGGGTGCGGCTCGTGGAGTGTTTAAATCAAAACTTTCGCGAAATAGCGACTCAAAACGATCGCGAAAATAATTTCAGCGCGAGTTGAACGCGCTAGTTGCATTTTCGCGAATTTGTTGCACGGCGTGTGTCAGCCCTTTCGGGTCACGAAATAAGGCACTGCCGGCGATCAAGATGTTTGCGCCAGATTTTGCGGCACCCGAAACCGTGTCGCTACTGATGCCGCCGTCGACTTCGAGGTTGACTTTGTCGTCAAGACTTGCCGACGAAATCATTTGGCGCACCTCTGCGATTTTTGGCTCCATGTCTTGCATATATTTTTGACCACCAAAGCCAGGTCGAACGGTCATCACTAAAATCAAATCAACAAGATCAAGTACATCACGAACAGCGCTTGCTGGTGTCTCTGGGTTAAGTGCAACGGCTGATGCTGCACCGAGATTGTTTATCGCTTCAAGTGTGTGCCGTAAGTTTGCGCACGCTTCAGCATGCACGATCAACCGACTACAACCTGCTTGCACGTAGCGACTCGCCATTTTTTCTGGCGTCAGAACCATCAGGTGTGCTTCGAATTGCAGTTTGGTGAGCGAGCGAGTCGAGGCGATGATGTCGGGGCCAAACGTCAAGTTGGGCACGAACTGGCCATCCATGACATCCCATTGGATGAGGTCAACACCGGCCTCATCAAGTTCGCAGATCGCCTCGCCAAGTCGCGAAAAATCAACAGGCAAAACCGACGGTGCAATTTGAATCGGTTTCATCTTGGTTTACAGCCTAGGGTGCGAGTGCATGGGTAACGAAGATGTAACCATTGAACGCATCGTGGCGGGTGGCGACGGCATGGCGCGGCTGGCCGATGGGCGAATTATTTTTGTGGGCGGCACAATCACCGGTGAGCGAGTTCGCGTTGAGATCACAACAAATAAAAAAGATTTTGCCCGTGGCAATGCACTTGAAATTTTAGATGCTTCTCCACATCGAGTTGAGGCACCTTGTAAGTTCGTTAGTGCTGGGTGCGGTGGTTGTAGTTGGCAACACATTGCAGTATCCGAACATATGTCAACCAAAGTCGCCATTGTGCATGAATCTTTGCGTCGCACTGCAAAAATCAGTGAGGCCGATGTTTTGGCGCTTGTGAAAACTGGTGGCGCTGTGAGTTCGCAGGCATCGCGCACAACTTTACGGATGGCTGTATTACAGAACGGCAAACTCGGGTTTCGTCGCGGGTCGAGCAATGAATTGATCCAGACCAGCCCGTGTTTAATCGCTCATGATTCTCTAAACCAGATGATTGCCTCAGCAAAAGTAAAAAATGCAACAGAAGTGACATTGCGGTGCGGTGCATCAACTGGTGAGCGTGGCGTGTGGCTGCATGACGAACATGGCCGCGGTCAGATCTCAGGTTTGGCCAGCGATGTTGGCGTCGGCATCGAATCGTTGGTCCACGAGATCGTGAGCGGCGTGAAGTTGCGCGTGATGATGACTTCGTTTTTTCAGTCTTCGCTTGAAGCAGCCGAGTTGTTGGTTGCAGCCGTGCGCAGTGCAGCAGGTGAGCGTGCGTTGTCTGGTGTCGACGGTCGAGTGATTGATGCTTATGGTGGCGTTGGTTTGTTTGCGGCCACTTTGCTTAGTCCTGATGTGCCGGTGACCTTGGTTGAAGCAAATGAATCTTCGTGTCGTGATGCAGTCTCGAATCTTGCAAAACATTTATCCGATCGTCTTGATAGCTCAGAGCCAAGTGAAGTTGTGCAGAGCAACATTGAACAATGGACTCCGGTGGCTGCAGGTTTAGTTATCGCCGACCCGGCGCGCACTGGTCTTGGGCCTTTAGCCGTGTCGCGTCTTGTGGCAACGAACGCGAAACGAATTGTCTTAGTAAGTTGCGATGCAGTTGCTGGCGCACGCGATCTGCGGTTGTTGATTGACGCCGGATACGACCTCGAACGTACGACGGTGCTCGATTTGTTTCCGCATACTCCGCATATTGAAACTGTCAGCGTGCTTTCTAGATAACAAAAATTTGGTTTAGTCTCAGAACCCGTGATCCCCAAAGATTGCACCGTCTGCGGTTCGGTAGGCGAGCCAAAATGTATCACCGATCGGTTCATCCACTTCTAAATACCAACTAACAAACGTGTTGTCATTTGGGCCACGACTCGAATTGCCAGATTCTTCAATCAGTTCATTAATTGATAACACGAGTGCAGATTCTGGCTCAATCAAAATATCTTTTCGGAGGTGTAGGTCATGTCCAAAGACAGTTATTACTCCATGAATTTGAGTTGCCACAGGTAAATTAAGTTTATTGTTACGCAAAAGAATAAGGCTTTTATATCCATTGCCCAGATATCCATGCCCCCAGTGGTGCGATTTGAGGGGAACGTCACCCGACTCGGCACCGCTGGCAATATCTGTTGAATAATGAGATGACTGATTACGAACTTTATAAATAAATGAAGCATTAATTCTGGATGGAATTTTGTCACCTTTAAATCGAATACAAATAAACTTGGTTTCACCATCAAGTATCAGATTCGAGCTTGTCTGTTCGTATAACGTTTCCTGAGAATTTTGCAACATTTTTTGATCAAATTTTTGGGTGTACATTGATCCTGAAAAGTTGTCAGAACAATTCGTTGGAAAAACTCTTGACGAGAGCTCAAGATCTTCCGAAGTAAAAGCACAAAGCATTGATTGAAAATCAACCCCAGATTTGTTGGAGCAGTAATCATCCGCCTCAATAATTGGAAATGAATGGGTAACTTCAAGGAAGTTATTTTCAGTATGTAAATTTCCTACTACCAGTCTTGGGAAAACAGAGTTATGTTCAATTAATACTGATACAAAATCACCTGCCTCGAAGTTGTGGTCGGGAAATATTTCTCTTATCCAGACGAACTTTGAACCGAATGGCGACACATCACCTGTGTCAACTGTGGCGGTTTCTTTCGCAACGCCAGTTTGGGATCGAAGTATCACTGTTAGTTCTCTTGTTTGAGGAACTGATGGTCCGACAAAATAGTGAAAAAAAGGTTCTATTCCTGACTCAAATTTACAATTCCAATTTGTTTCGTTTGAGTAGTTGATCAGCTGCTTTTCGTTTGGATTTTTGATTCTTCCAGCACTGTGAACCGAGCTGAACAGGCTTCCCGATTGATATACCGCGATTATGCCAGGAAACGCAAAGCGCAGGTTTTTGGTGGAAAGAATTTCGACATTAACAATTCCGTCAAATTCGGCATCTGTGTCAAATGGTGCAATATTGAGGATATTCCTGATTGAAACTTGATTGTGGAAGCTGATAGTTGGGTGCACAAATTGTTGTGCCAATGAACCATCAGATTTGTATACGGAGAAAATTATTGTCAGGTCTGCGGCTTCAATCTGGTTCTTGAGCGTCCAGTAATTAAGGAAAACTATGTGGACATCTGTGGACTTTCTGATAAAAACTGGAAATACTGCAGACGCACGGTAGTTGACAAAGAAATCTCGTGCTTTGAAATCTTTGGCGAGAGTTTCAGTCGAACTTTTAGTATTTTGTTTTAATGGCACTTTGAGCAATTCCTCGCTTTTAGTAACTATTATTCAAGCAAGAGTAGCGCAATACATCTCCGCATATTGAAACTGTCAGCGCGCTTCAGCGCAGGGCGTGAACGACGCGTTGACCAACGGGGGAAAGAGGAGGCTGACTGTCTTGAGCAGTGGAGG
>BJGF01000025.1 GCA_014190295.1 Actinomycetes bacterium
TCAATCGTGCGAACCTCGTCGGTGAATGCGGCTTTCACAAATTCGTAGAACACTAGGTCGTAACGAAAATCTTCACCAGGTCCTGAAAGAATCTCAAGGCGCAAACCAAGTCGCTCTCGTTCGGTTTCTGCATCGCGTAGTTCGATTAAACGCGCATGTGCAATCGGAGTGATCGTGATCAGCGTGTCTTTTGCTGCCGGCGCAATGCCAGCCAGGGGGCTTACTTGACTCATTGCAGTAAAGGCTATCTGTGAGTGCCGATTCCAACTTGTTATAGTGAAGATCAATACGCACGGGGAGTCCACTGGTTCGGTGGGCTGAGAGGGTGGCCGCCGTCACCGACCCGCACACCTGATCTGGGTAATGCCAGCTAGGAAAGCGATCATGTCCAACACATCTCTTATTTTTGCCGGCGGTCTCGCACCTAGCGATGCGACTCTGCTTGCAGTTCGCAAAATTGGTCAAGTTGATTTAGTTATTGCTGCCGACTCTGGATTGCATACGGCACAAAAACTTGGGCTGATGACTGACGTCGTGATCGGTGACATGGATTCGGTGGATGCAAATGCGCTCGCCGAAGCCGAATCGCACGGAGCGAAAATTATTCGTCACAACGCGGATAAAAACTTTACCGATACGCACGCAGCGTTGTTATACGCCGCCGAACATGGTGCCCAAAGCATTGTCGTAGTCACCGCAGGCGGCGGACGCCTTGATCATCAACTCGGAGTGATCGCCGCAATGTTTGACCCTCTACTTAAACAACTACAAATCAAAGCACTCTGGGATAATTCAGAAATATTTGCGCTTCAAGGTTCGGCGACTTGTGAATTCGCTGCAAAAGTCGACGACATCGTTGGTTTGCAGGCTTTTAGTGCCACCGCTACGGGCATCAGCACAACAGGACTGCGCTGGAAACTCGCCAATGAATCTCTTTTAAGTCACGAAACTCGTGGTGTCAGCAACGAAGCAATCGAGAATCACGTAATCATCTCGGTTTCCTCAGGTCAACTTTTAGTAATTCATCAACATAAAAACAGAGAAAAATAAATGAACCGAAACCTCTTGAAAAAGACCATCTTGTGCGCAGTTCTGCTTGCAACGATCGCAAGCGCGTGCGCTAAAGACTCAACTGGTAGCGAACCTTCAACTGACCAGACTGACACGTCATCGCAAAGCAAAAGTTCTGACCAAATCACTTTGACACTTCTGGCATATGACTCGTTCACGCCATCTGAAAATATATTTGATGCGTTCACTCTTGAAACCGGCATCAAGGTTGAAATTGCCCTCGGCGGCGACGCTGGAGAACTAGTAACCAAAGCAGCGCTCACGGCCGGCAATCCACAAGGTGATGTGTTGTGGGGAGTCGATAACACATTATTGTCGCGTGCAATTGAATCTGAAATATTTTCGGCTTACAAAACAAAAAACATAGACGATCTAGATGAATCAGCACTTAAATTAATTTCGAATTACGATGCAGCACCAGTTGATACGGGTGATGTTTGCATCAATTACGACATCAAATGGTTTGCTGATCGAAAAATTGCTCCGCCACTTACATTGCGTGCTCTGACTTCGGCGAGTTATGCGAATCTACTAGTCGTGCCTAGCCCAATTTCTTCGTCACCGGGGCTGGCATTCATGCTTGCCACAATCGCCGAATTTGGTGAAGACGGATTTAACGAATACTGGAAACAACTGAGACAAAACGGAGTGCTCGTTGTCGATGGCTGGAACGAGGCTTACTACACCGAGTTCTCAGGTTCATCCGGCAAAGGTGAAAGACCGATTGTTGTCAGTTACGGGTCTAGTCCTCCAGCAGAAATGATTTATGCAAGCCCAGTGCCCGCCACTGCCCCGACCGCAGTTGCTGCACTCACCTGTTATCGACAGGTTGAATTCGCCGGAGTTTTACGCGGCACAAAACATGAGCGCGAGGCACAATTGCTGATTGATTACTTAACCAGCGTCACATTTCAAGAAGATCTGCCACTCACACTGTTCGTCTACCCCGCAAACACGAAAGCGAAGTTGCCCGCTGAGTTTCTCAAATATTCGCTGCGTCCTGAGTTGCCATTGCAACTTGATCCAAAGTTGATTGCCGCTCAGCGAACTGTCTGGTTGGACATATTCACAAATACGGTATTGCGCTAATTATCCACAAATATCCGCGATTATCAACTATGACCAGCGCTTATCGTCATACAACTAAATGGTTAGCAATAGCACCGATTGCCGTCATGCTGACGTTCGTATTGGTACCAGTATTGAATATTTTTTCAACGTCGCTACGAATTGATTCGTTCGCGATACTTTCGGCTAAGACGACTCGAAACATTGTGTGGTTCACTACCTGGCAAGCATTTATCAGTACCGCGATAGTACTGGTTATCGCATCACCGATTGCCGCAGTGATTGCAAACTTCAAATTTATTGGTCGGCGTGCATTGATTTCATTGGTGAGCGTGCCATTTATTTTGCCGACTGTCGTGGTTGGCGCCGCATTCTTAGAGTTACTTCCAAGAAGTATCCACCGCAGTGCTTTAGCGATAATTATTGCCCATGTTTATTTCAATGTCGGTTTGGCAGTACGCATTATTTCATCGCGATGGCAGCAGATTCATCCTCAACTCGATGATGCCGCACGTACTCTTGGCGCCTCAACCGTTCGAACATTTCTGACTATTACATTGCCGCTGCTAAAAAAATCATTTATCTCAGCAGGTTTGCTGGTGTTCTTGATGTGCTTCACCTCGTATGGGGTTGTGCGCATCTTGGGTGGCCCTGCTCGATCAACTATTGAAACAGAGATTTATTTTCGAGCGATGCAACTCGGGGACGTCTCTGGAGCATTAGTTCTATCTATTTTGCAACTCGTCGTGGTTGGTATTTTGATTTTCTTGATTACAAATATCGGCAAGGCAAGGGCTTCATCAAAATTTGGACAAACTGTCTATTCGCGAATGCATCATCCGCGAAGTTCTAGACAAAAATTGCTCGTAGCGACTGTGGCAATAATTACTGCAGTTGCCGTGGTTACACCGCTCATGAGTGTTTTGCACCGCTCGATTTATATTGGCCAAAGATTTGATACTTCTGCATGGCGCAGTGTTCTCGTGGACACGGAAATATTTTCTTCATTGCTGACTTCACTGCGGTACGCAATTTTTTCGATTGTTGTCTCATCTATTGTTGGTCTATTAGGTGCATCCGCCATCGTCTACGGCTCATCGCGCTACCAATTCGTCAATTTAATAACGTCCATACCAATTGTTCTTTCTGCTGTCACCCTTGGGCTCGGATTAATCATCACATTTGATGTAAACCCAATTGATTGGCGTGGATCGTGGTTGATGATGCCAATTGCCCACTGTCTCGTGGCGGTTCCAATTGTGATCCGAATAATTTCCCCGGTTTTGCGAGATCTGCCGAATGACTTGCGCGATGCATCTCGAACTTTGGGTGCAACAACTTGGCAAATGTGGCGAACAATTGATTTACGAATTATCACGCCGGCTTTAATAACAGCAGCGGCAATTGCTTGTGCAATTTCTCTCGGAGAGTTCGGCGCAAGCAGCTTTCTCGTCCGACGCAACAATGAAACCTTGCCCCTTATAATCTCTCGACTACTCTCTCGACCAGGCGACAGTATTCAAGCGCAGGCCTATGCGATTTCGACTTTGTTGATCGTTGTTTGCATCGGCATCATCGCAATAGTCGACTATCGCGACTCAAACGAACGAGGAATATAGATGTTGGAATGTCGCAATCTAGTGGTCAATTACGAGTCGACTCCAGTACTACAAAATTTGTCTATATATATAGACAGTGGCGAAATTGTCGCGCTGACTGGCCCAAGTGGTGCGGGCAAGACAACACTGCTTCGATGCATTGCCGGTCTCGAAATTATCAACGCTGGTTCGATCTGGTTAAACGCCCAAGAGATCACAACGCGACCTGCACATTTGCGGCGTATCGGTTTGGTCTTTCAAGACAATCAGCTGTTTCCACATTTAAATGTCGCCGAGAATATTGCGTACTCGCTGAAGATTCAACGAACTCAACAGAAACTAGTGGATGAAAAAGTTGCTGAAGTTCTTGAACTCGTGGGTCTCGCCCATCTGTCTCAGCGCGAAGTAATCAAACTTTCTGGTGGTGAAGCAAAACGCATCGCCGTAGCACGTGCCCTCGTCGCACAACCCGAAGTTTTGTTGCTTGACGAGCCACTCAATGGACTCGACAAAGAACTACACGCCAGACTTCTAGAAGATTTAGGCAAACTACTGCGTTTACGCGGCACGACAACATTGCATGTAACTCATGACCAAGATGAAGCTGCAAAAATGGCTGACCGTGTTTTAGATATTCGCCAACTACTCTCTTAGATCATGAGTGAACTAAAACTCAAAGTTATTGAATTACAAACTTCAGAAACATACCCCCTACGAATTGCGGTTCTACGTAATAACACTCCAACTAGTGACCCTAAATACGCTGAAGATTCGAAGCCTGGCACAATTCATCTTGGTATATATGATGCTGACAAAAATCTAATTGGCACATCTACTTGGGTGCTGAACCCCTGGCAGAATGACATCAACGCTCAAGCAATTCAACTTCGTGGTATGGCAGTTGCCAAAAATTGGCAGAGTATGGGTCTCGGTGCGCTGTTGTTAAGCGCTGGAATTATTCATGCCGAGAAACTCAAGGCCAAATATATTTGGGCAAAGGCCCGCGATTCTGCGCTTAACTTTTATTTACGACATGATTTTGCTGCTGTTGGCGACGGTTTCACTGAAGGCATCACCCAGATGCCACATCACTTAGTCGTGCGCGAGCTTAAAATCTAAGCCAAATCGTAAAAACTTTCTCAAAGCGGTTCGGGCTTGGCCAGACCCGCAACTTCGACACGACCCATCAGCCAAGCCAACCGCTGCGACGGCGATAATTTCTTGGCGATTTCTGGCAACTCGGTCATGCCCATTGGCTTGCGACTGCGCCAAAGCATTATCTGCTGATCAAGTTCGAGTCGCACATATAAAGGTGTCAGATCGTCGTAACTAAAGCCAAGATTCAAGTCAGCATGATGTATTTCAACTTCTCGCCATCGCAAAAAGACAATTGACGACATCTCGATTACTCGTCCACCTAAATTACGTCCCTCACCCGACCAAGCTTTTTCATTTGCGCTCGCCCACACTGCTTCAAGTGCATAAATACTTGATCGCAAATCCTTTACCAATTCGCTGGCAGTGCGACTCGAGCCCGACTCAATATCGCCGTTGCGTTTTTCAACACTTGGATACTGAGTGCCGATTTCACCAAGACCCGCGCACTGCAACAGGTGCGCATGGCTGTCGGCGTTACGAGCCAAGTGAGTTAGCACATGTCCGCGCGACCAATTTGGTAGCCGTGAATCTTGTCGACACTGTTCATTAGTTAAATTCTCGAGCGACGACAACAACTTTTGATGAGCCGCCGCACAACCAGCAACATGCTCGTTTAATGAATTTGCGATTTTTCGTTGTTCAGATTCAGACATCAGTTACAAACTAGTTGCTTGTTGACCTCTGTGGAATTACCACAACGGTGCCATCTGTTTCATGATGCACCCTCGCTGATACGCCATAAAACTCGGCGAGCGTCTCTGAACGCAACACACTTTGTGCATTACCCGAAGCAACACACACACCTTGATGCATCAACACCAGTCGATCGGCATACAAACCTGCCAGCGTCAAGTCGTGCATTGCCGAAACGACCGTCAAACCCTGTTCGCGTCGCAAGTTGTCGACCAATTCAAGTGCTTGCTGTTGGTGACCAATATCAAGTGCAGCCGTTGGTTCGTCGAGCAACAGCACTGGGGCTTCTTGCGCCAGCGCGCGAGCAATCACTATTCGCTGTCGCTCACCACCCGAGAGCGTGCCGACCATTCGCTTTGCAAAACGTGTCAAGTCAAGTCGCGTCAATACATTGTTGATCACTTGCTTATCGTGCGTTGACTCTGAAGCAAAGTGTTTGATATATGGGTTCCGTCCGAGCAAAACATATTCATGCACCGTCATATCGTCTGGCATCACCGGCGTCTGGGGCACATAGGCAATATTTTGCGCACGCCATTTCGCCGAAGTCGTCGGAATTTCTTTTTGATCAATCGCAACAGATCCTGAATAATTAACAAGGCCAGCGGCAGCGCGCAGTACTGAAGATTTACCGGCACCGTTTGGGCCAATTAAACAAAGCCACTCGCCCGAGTTCACGAGATTGTTGAAACTTTTAACGGCGCAATCGCCGTCATAAGAAATTGTGAGATCACAGAATCCGAGAGTACTCATCACTAATTCTTTCTGGTGCGAAGCAAAATCAAAAAGAATGGTGCGCCGAAAAATGCCGTGACTACACCAATTGGCGTTTCAGCCGGGTTGGCCAACACACGACTCGGAATGTCAGCCAAGACCAAAAACACTGCGCCAAGCAAAATGCTTAACGGCAGAACGCGCCGATAACTTGCTCCGGCAAGCAACCGAACCGTGTGTGGCACGATGATTCCAACAAATCCGATCAGACCACTCACGGCAACAGCAGCAGCCGTGCCAAGCGTGGCAGCCAGAACAACGACAAGTCGGACGCGACGAATGTTCGTACCGAGCGCAGTTGCTTCGTCGTCACCAACTCGCATCACATCAAGCAATCGACGGTGCATCATTAACACGGTTGAGCTAAAAACTACGTATGGCAATATAAGTCGAACGTCTGCCCAAGTTGCACTCGACAATCGACCAAGAATCCAACTATAAACCTGGCGCACCACATCGTTATTGCGTTGCAATACAAAAGTTTGCACGGCAGTAGCAAGCGAAGTGACTGCGATTCCTGCCAACACAAGTGTCGTGCTAGATCTTGTTTTGCCAAATGCAGTGCCTACTAAATATGTTGCGAGGACTGCAACCAAAGCACCGGCGAATGCGGCAAGTGGCAGTGGATCAATCAACCAATTTTGAGTCGTCTGACGCTTTAACGAAAATACAACTGTGGCACCAAGACCAGCGCCTGCAGCAACACCTAATAAATATGGATCGACTAATGGATTGCGAAATACACCTTGATAACTTGCACCAGCCACGGACAACATTGCGCCAACTAATGCCGCCAAAACAACGCGAGGCATTCGAATTTGCCAAACAATATTCCATTGCTCAGCACTCACCCCACTGTTGATTGATATCAACGGCAATCGATCTGCCAATTCAAAAGGCACTCGCCACCATTGCGGTCCGGCCGGACCAATCATTGTTCCAACCAAAACCGCAATGATGAGTAGAGCGAAGCTCGCTGTGAACCATGTCGCGACACGCGTCCCTGCGCGTTGCGTGACATCGTCTGCAGTAAGCGACATATGTATTGCTACTTAGTCGTCATAACCAGCGCAACGGCGTCACGGATACTAGTTACAAGATCAACAACTCGTGGACCCCAACGCGACGCAATGTCATCATTGAGTTGCACAATATTTTTATTCGTAACAGCGCTCATTTTTTGCCAACCATCGCGCACCGAAACTGTCTCTGGTGTTTGAGCACAACAATTTGTATCTGCAAGAAAAATCATCGTCGGATCACTTGCGACGATAACTTCACTCGATAATTGCGGATAGTCGTTTCCTGCTTCAGCAGTATCTGCAATATTCGTAAGTCCAAACATCGAAAAAATTTGACCAATGAAAGTATTCGATGTCACGCTGTAATAAGTGTTGTCTAGTTCGTAGTAATACGAAATTGGCTGAGTCAAAGTTCCGGACGCAGCGACAGCCTCTGCAATGTCTGCCTGCATATGACTGGTCTGTTGAACTGCAGCATCAAGATGCCCAGTTAATGCGCCAAGTTGCTCGATCTGTTCGTAACAGTCGTCCAAAGTTGTTGCGCCACTACCGACATAAACAGGAATGTTTAAAGAGGTGAGTTGATCTACGAGACTTCCTGGATCGTACGAAATAATTACAAGATCGGGTTTAAACTCGGCAATCGCTTCGACGTTTGGTTCGAACCCAGACAATTTCGTACCAAGTGCAACTGCCTCAGCCGGAAAGTTTGAGTATTCATCAACTGCCACCACTTGATCGCCTGCACCGATCGCGTAAAGCATTTCAGTGTGTGTTGGCGAAAGCGAAACGATGCGCATTGGTTGCGTTTCGAGAGTTACTCCGCCAGCAGTAACTGGATAAGTTGCAACTGCAATAGTTGTTTCGACAACCGAGGTATCTGCTGCTGAATCACTTCCACCACAAGCGCTAAGCACTGTCAATAAAAAAAGGCCGGCTATGCCGACCCGAGTTAGTAGTTTCATTTTCAATTTCCTCCTATCCCTCACGCGGGGACTTTTAGGTATGTGCAATACAGAGGCGACCGGACTCATCACAATTTTTGCGCCAAAGCGCATTAACTGTGAATTACCGTTGCGGGACAGTGCCGGAATCTCACCGGACTTCGCTGAGTATTACACATCACGACTATTGCCGCGACGACTCAGACCATATCACAACTCGCTCATCAACGCGTTTCCGAAACGCCGAAAGAATTTAGCCGTTGACGAAACTGGCGAAGCGGTTGATGCCTTCGCGCAAGTCGTCGTCGCCGAGTGCAAATGAGAAGCGCGCATATCTTGGCAAGCCAAATGCTTCGCCAGGCACGAAGGCAACTTTGGCGCGATCCAAAACCACATCAGCCAATTCAAGCGTCGTCGCCGCGGTAACCCCGCTCAAGTTGCGATTCAGCAACCCCGAAAAATCTGGAAAACAATAAAACGCACCCTGCGGTTGCATACAGTTGACGCCCGCGATCTGATTGAGCATCGAATGCATCAACGCCCCGCGACGCGCAAAACTTTCACGCATCATCGCCACTGCCGACAAATCACCCGATACGGCGGCCAACGCCGCGTATTGCGCGACATTTGAAACGTTCGATGTCGTGTGACTCTGAAAGTTGATCGCTGCTTTCATCACATCTGGCGGCCCGATCATCCAACCAACTCGCCAGCCAGTCATTGCATAAGTCTTGGCAACACCGTTGACGATGACGCAACGATCAGCGATCTCAGGCACGACAGTGGGCATCGAAGTGAAAACATGTTTGCCATAAGTTAAGTGCTCGTAAATTTCGTCAGTCACGACCCAAATATCGTTTGCCGCCGCCCACTTGCCGATTGCAATTGTTTCGTCACGCGAATAAACAGCACCGCTTGGGTTATCTGGTGAAACAAATAATAAAACTTTCGTCTTTGCGGTTTTGGCACGCTCCAGTTGTTCGACCGTGACCTTGAATTCTGTCTCTTGTGTCGTGTCAATCACGACTGGCACGCCGCCCGCAAGCGTGATCGCCTCTGGATAGGTCGTCCAATAAGGTGCCGGACAAATAACTTCATCGCCTGGGTCGCACAATGCGGCAAAAGCAACAAACACCGCATACTTTCCACCAACTGTTACTAATACTTGCGACGCTGCGCATTCAAAACCAGAATCGCGTTTTGTCTTGACTGCAATCGCCTCACGCAATTGCGGCAGACCTGCAGCCGGCGTATAACGATGCGCCTTCGGATCTCGCGCTGCGCGCTCGGCCGCCTCGACAATATATTCGGGTGTCGGAAAATCTGGTTCGCCCGCACCAAAACCGATTACATGTTCGCCTTTTGCCTGCAACGCTTTGGCTTTTGAATCAACTGCCAGAGTCGCAGATTCATTGATCGCCGCCAAGCGCCGTGAAACTCGAGATTTAGGGTGTGAAGATGCAACCACGGCTGCCATGCTTACACAGTGGAAGTAAATAGTCACGGTTATTTTCTTAAGTCTTTATGAACGTCGAGGATGTGCTTGAAGCCGACTGGGAGTCAGTTGGGCAATTACGTGATCCCGTGTTGGTCATTGCTTTAAGGGGTTACTTCGATATTGCTGGCGCAGCCACTGGTGCCCTTGAGTGGTGCCTTGAGAACCGAGCAGTCACCGTGGTTGCGAGTATTGATCCTGATCCATTTTTTGATTTCACCACCCAGCGGCCCGAGGTCTACCTAGATGAAGACAACGAACGAAAAATCATCTGGCCCGAAAATGAGATTATTGTTGCTCGGTTTCCTGATGGAGCCCGTGACTTGGTGGTGCTGTCGGGTGTTGAACCCCACACCAATTGGAATATTTTTTCGGAATGCATTCTGCAATGTGTAAAACGCTTGAATTGCAACATTGCTGTAACCGTTGGTGCAAATGACGAATCGATACCGCACACTCGGACACCAAATGTTTTTGGAAGCACATCCAATGTTGCGCTCGCCCGCCGGCTAAAACTCAGCCTGCCGAAATACCAAGGCCCCACTGGCTTGCTCGGCGTTCTACACGAAAGGTTCGAGCGAGAGCAACTACCGTCAGTGTCTTTGCGCGTTGGTGTGCCGAGATATTTATTGAACGCCCAACATCCAAAATCTTCGGCTGCACTGCTGCGACATTTAGAACTTATTCTGGGTGTACCGACTCGGCACGCCGAACTATATGAAGAGATCAGACGTTGGTCAGAACTTCACGATGCCGCAGTTGAAGGAGACGAGCAGGTAGCCCAATATGTGCAAATGCTAGAGAGTGATTTTGACCGCCAAAGTCAAATAGAAATTCCGACAGCCGATGATCTAGGCGCCGAACTAGAACAATTTCTTCGCGAACAACCCGACGACGAGTAATTATTTGGCGTTTAGCCCATTCGACCACTGATGTACTGCTCAGTGCGCGTGTCAGTCGGATTCGCAAAAATATTTCGGGTCGTATCGTATTCAACAAGCACACCAGTTGGTCGTGTTGCATTTGCGCCAATTTCTGTGTTGAAAAATGCCGTGCGGTCGCTCACGCGAGCAGCCTGTTGCATATTGTGCGTCACAATAACGATCGGGTAATCAGATTTGATCTCTGCCATCAAGTCTTCGATGCGAGCAGTCGCAATCGGGTCAAGCGCCGAGCACGGTTCGTCCATCAACAACACATCCGGATTCACAGCGAGTGCTCGGGCAATACAGAGTCTCTGCTGTTGACCACCAGACAACGAAAACGCTGACTGCTTCAAACGATCTTTGACTTCTTCCCAAAGTGCAGCCCGCTTGAGCGAGCGCTCGACAAGTTCGTCGGTCTCGGCCTTGGTTGGCTTGCCATTCACACGAGGACCAAAGGCAACATTGTCATAAATCGATTTTGGAAAAGGGTTTGGTTTCTGAAACACCATTCCGATGCGTCGTCGCACTTCTCCAGCGTTCGCCTCGGGCCCGTAGAGATCAATGCCCTTATAAAAAACTTTTCCGCCTACTTTTGCCGTTGGAATCAAGTCGTTCATGCGATTGAAGCAACGGATGATCGTCGACTTCCCACATCCAGATGGGCCGATTAATGCAGTGATCTCGCCTTTATGAATTGCCAAGTTAACATCTCGAACGGCGAGAAAATCGCCGTAGTGAACTTGCAGATCGACCGATTGCATGATCAAGTCGTTTTGTGAGTTGTCAGCAGCGCTATGCGAATCAGACGACAAACTCACGCTCACCACGCTACCGCTCTGTCGCAAGCGAGCCGTTGTTTCTGAAATTGTTGCATTACTCATATCTTCTACCATGACTTTCTGCTCTTGTCTCGAATGATTATTGCGATCATGTTCAATGCAACCAAAAGCATCAAGAGCACGATGATTGCCGCCGCCCCTACTGCCTGAAACTCTTCTTGCGCCTCTTGCGTATATTTCAAAATCACAAGTGGTAGCACCGTGTAGTCAGAAGCAAAACCTGTTGGATTCGAACTCACATAAGCGAGAGCTCCAAGAAGAATTAACGGCGCCGACTCGCCCAGCGCGCGCGAAACGCCCAAAATACTTCCAGTTGCAATACCTGGTATCGCTGAAGGAAGAACCTGTTTGACGATCGTCTGCCAGCGCGTTGCGCCGAGCGCAAATGCACCTTCACGAAGACTCGATGGCACGGCTTTCAATGCTTCGCGCGCAGAAACGATCATCACCGGCAAGACCATCATCGTTAAAACCGCCGACGCTGTACCAACGGTAAATCCCCATCCCAACCAACCGCGGGCAATAAATGCCAAACCAAGAATGCCGAACACGATGCTTGGCACACCCGCCAAGGTCTGAATGTTGATCGTGATCAACTTATTTAATCGACTTCGCTGGTCTGCAAACTCTTCGAGATAGATCGCAGTGCTCATGGCAATAAACAGAGAAATCAAACCTGAAGTTACAACCACCCAAACTGAACCAAAAATAGCGGCTTGAATGCCCGCATCTCCGGGAAACGGCGACGGAAAATTAGCTACCAACGACCAGTTGAGTCTCGAATACCCTTTGAGCAGCGTGGTGCCAACAAGAGTGACAAGCGTGATGATCGCCACCAGAGTGAACATCCATAAACCACCGAGAAATAATTTGTCCAAACCTTTTCGCGCTCGACTCGTTGTGTCGTGCAAGTCTGCAACTACTGGCTGGGCAGAAACTACTGAACTCATTCGTAAACCTCGCGAAACTTAGAAACTATGCGACGGCTCAGCATGTTGAGGAAGAAAGTAATCACGAACAACAGCAAGCCCACGGCGAAAATTGTCTGATAACCGGTTGAACCTGTCGGTTGGTCACCAAGACCAGCGAACCCGATGAATGACGACATTGTTTGCATCGGTTGACCGATGTCAAATGAGAAGTTCGCCGTGCTGCCTGCGGCCAAGAGAACAATCGTCGTTTCACCAATTGCTCGTGACATGGCGATCACACCAGCGGCGATGATTCCTGAGAGTGCCGCCGGAAAAATTACTCCGGTACATGTCTCACGCTTCGTGGCACCCAATGCATACGAACCTTCGATCAAAGATCTCGGCACCGCTGCCATTGCATCCTCTGCGAGCGTTGTCATCATCGGCATAATCATCAAGCCCACTGTGATGCCTGCAGATAGCGCACTATAAAAACCGACATCGCTAAAAACCCAAATTTTCGCCGCAACATTTGGGCCGACGAAATTAATGGCAAAGAAACCGAAGACCACGGTCGGCACGCCGGCGAGAATCTCGAGTAGCGGCTTCAATTTTCTTCGTACCCTGTCACTCGCATACTGGCTCAGGTAAAAAGCGATCGCTAAACCACCTGGCACCGCAATTATTACCGCCAAGAGCATCACAGAAAATGTGCCAACGATCAACGGCCATACACCAAAATCTGGTGGCTCATAAAGCGGAAACCAAGCTGTTGAACCAAAAAATTCTCCGATGCTAATCGCACGAAAAAAATCAACACTCGGGCGTACTAGAGCAAAGACAACACCAAAGGTAATTAAAACTCCGCTTGTCGCAACGATCATCAACAAAAACTGAATTATTCGCTCAGATCTTTGTTGACGAAGTTTTCGACCTGATGGCTGTAATTCGCCGACTGACACAGAGGCTGTACTCATGAACTTCTTTCAGACTATTACGAACTAACAAACAGAATAAAACCGGTGGTTCTCAGACGAGGGGATCTGAGAACCACCGGTTTTCAATCAATATTTATTTACTTTTTCACCCTTGGAATCAACGCAATTGCTTTGACCCCACCTTGAAGATCCTTCATTTGCTGGGCAGTCAAAGGAACAAAAATCGCATCTGTACTTATTTGCGCAAGGTTGTCAACGTAGAACTGTACAAAGGCACCAACTGCTGGCTTAGTGGCAATCGAAGCATTCTTCACATAGATGTAGAGTGGACGAGCCATCGGATATGTACCGTTTTGCACTGTCGCTACGTTTGGTGATACTGCACCAGCACCCTTGTCAAGCGCCACCAGTTTCACCTTGCTTGAATTCTCTTCGGCATAAGACAAACCGAAGTACCCCATTGCGCCCTTATCTGACGACACACCTTTTACTGTCACGTTGTCGTCTTCAGAAGTCTGTACACCAGTTTTACGCACGCTCTTTGCTTTGCCGTTCACGAACTCGGTGAAACTATCGAACGTTCCCGAGTCAGTTCCTGCACCAAAAAGTGTCAAAGCCTGATCTGGAAAACCAGGTCGAACATCTTTCCAGTTTGTAATCGTGCTGCCATCTTTCCAAATTGCTTTCATTTCTGCCATTGTTAATGAAGTCGCCCAGGTGTTGGCTGGATTTACGACGACTGTAAGACCGTCATTGGCAATAAGTATTTCTGTATAAGTTATTCCGGTTGCTTTGCAAGCCGCAACTTCTTTTGCAGAGATTCCTCGCGATGCATCGTTAATGTCGGTCTCGTTACGGCAAAACTTTTCAAAACCACCACCGGTGCCTGAGAAGCCAACTGTTACTTTTGCGCCATCCTTTTTTTTGACACTCTTTGTCGAGTTCTCAAAGTACTTGGCCGCTACAGCGGTCAGTGGATAGACAGTGCTTGAACCATCAACACGAATTGTTTCTTTTTCGGCGTTCGCCAAAATATATTGCGACTCTTTTGCAGCAGTCCACTTGAACTTTGCTTGCTTCGCCTTGTCAGTTGCATGGATTGAAGTTCCTTTTACGATTTCGCAACGAATATATTTTGTATCAATTTTTTGGATTTTGTACAAATCAGACGACTTACAAGAGTCGTCGAGTTTTGCTGCACTCACTGGGCTTGCACTCGCCACTGCCACTAAACCGACGGTTAGTGAAGCGACCAAAATACGCGCAAATTTGCGCTTAACACTTTGACTGATCATAATTGAATTTTTCTCCTTGGTGAATTGGCGGGTTTTTCCCGACACCAAAAAACTAAGGCACGATTACAAACGCAGCATTGAGTGGGCTGAAACTCTAAGATAATTTCAAATGAACTTCAAGTGAACAGCTATTTGGCTGCGAGAAAGCCTTCGTCTAGGTCAGCCAAAATGTCTTCAATTGACTCAAGACCCACCGAGAGACGAATAAGCCCTGGAAACACACCAGTTGAAGCCTGCTCTGCCGGCGTCAATTGACTGTGGGTTGTCGAAGCGGGGTGAATTACGAGGCTTCGCACATCACCGATGTTGGCGACATGACTGTGCAACTTAAGCCCCTGCACAAATTTTTGCCCAGCTTCAAGACCGCCCTTGATATTGAACGCCAGCACCGAACCGTAGCCGAGACCACGACCATATTTCTTGGCGCGATCGTGCCACTTGCTGGTTGTTAAACCCGCATAGAAAACTTCTTCAACTTGCGCGTGCTTGGCTAAATATTCGCCGACAGTCTGAGCATTGGCCCAGTGACGATCCATGCGGATTGACAAAGTTTCAAGACCTTGCAAGAAATTGAACGCGTTGTCGGGTGTTGTCGCCATGCCTAAGTCACGCAACATTTGCACACGTGCCTTAATAATAAACGAACCAGCACCGAGTGCCGGCCAATATGCCAAGCCGTGGTAACTCGGGTCGGGCTGTGTAAAGTTTGGAAACTTGTCGCCCTTGCCAAAGTCAAAAGTTCCGCCGTCAATAATCGCGCCACCGATGCTTGTGCCGTGACCACCAATAAATTTTGTCAGCGAGTGCACAACGATGTCGGCGCCCCACTCAATCGGACGAATCAAATATGGAGTAGGCACAGTGTTGTCAACGATCAACGGCACGCCAACTTCATGGGCGACCTTTGAAATACCTTCGATATCTAACACGCTGTTGCGTGGGTTGGCAAGAACTTCGCCGTAGAAAGCTTTCGTATTTGGTTTTACTGCCGCGCGCCACTGATCGAGATTGTCTGGATCATCAACAAAAGTAACTTCAATGCCAAGTTTTGGCAGTGTGTAGTGAAAAAGATTGTATGTACCGCCATAGAGAGTTGGCGATGCAACGATTTGCGAACCAGCCTCTGCCAGAGTCAAAATCGCCAACAACTCTGCCGACTGACCTGAACTGACGGCAAGCGCACCAGGCAAACCAACTGCTGTTGTCGTTCCGCCTTCAAGTGAAGACAGCCGAGCCTCAAGCACACCCTGCGTCGGGTTCATAATGCGTGTGTAAATATTTCCGATCTCGGCGAGTGCAAACAAGTTTTGCGCGTGTTGTGCATCGCGAAACACGTAACTTGTGGTGCGGTAAACCGGCACTGCGCGAGCACCTGTTGCTGAGTCTGGTTCTTGACCAGCATGAATTTGACGAGTATCAAAGCCCCAATTTGGATTTGTCATGCAGGCAACATAGCAGGCTAATCCCGACTAAACAACTCGGGATTTAAAATGCCTTGTTTTATTGGCTAAACAACGTTTTAGCCGCCTGAGATCTCAGAAACCTTCTGCTTGCCTTTGGATATAAACGGCATCATCGAGCGTAAGTGAGACCCAACTTTTTCAATTGGATGATTCTTGCCGGCGTTGCGCAGTTCAGAGAATCGCTTGCGACCCGAGTCGCTCTCGGCGATCCATTCTTCGGCGAACTTACCCGACTGAATTTCTTCGAGAATAACTTTCATCCGCTTTTTTGTGTCGGCGTCGATGATTCTTGGCCCGCGCGTCACGTCGCCGTACTCGGCCGTATCTGAAATTGAGTAACGCATTCCGGCGATGCCTTCTTCGTACATTAAGTCGACGATCAACTTGACTTCGTGCAAGCATTCGAAATATGCCATCTCTGGTGCGTAGCCTGCCTCAACAAGAGTTTCAAAACCTGCCATCACGAGCGAGGTCACGCCGCCACATAACACGACTTGCTCACCGAACAAATCAGTTTCTGTTTCTTCAGGAAAAGTGGTTTCGATTACGCCTGCACGCGCTCCACCGATTGCTTCGGCATATGACAACGCCAATGCTTTCGCCTTGCCTGTTGCGTCTTGGTGCACGGCGATTAGTGCCGGCACTCCGCCACCTTCGGTGAATGTGCGTCGCACCAAGTGACCTGGGCCTTTTGGTGCGATCATGATCACGTCCACACCTTTTGGCGGTGCGATGCGCTCAAAGCGGATATTAAAACCGTGCGCGAACGCAATCGCTTTGCCATCTGAAAGATTGGCTTTGATTTGCTCGTCGTAGATTTTCTTCTGCTCGGTGTCTGGCGCGAGAATCATGATCACATCAGCCCACTTTGTAGCGTCGGCAATCGACATCACTTTAAGCCCGGCAGCAGTTGCTTTGGCAGTAGATGAAGAACCGTCTCGCAGACCAACAACGACATCGACACCAGACTCTTTAAGATTTAGCGCGTGAGCGTGACCTTGCGAGCCGTAACCAACAATCGCCACTTTTTTTGAGCGAATAATCGACGGATCAGAATCCTTCTCGTAGTAAACATTTGCAGCCATTAGATTGCCTTTCCTTTTGGTTCTTTCGTTGCACGAGTTCGCGCAACGCGATCTAGTTTTGGCAGCGCAACCCGACCGGTGCGCTGTGATTCGATGATCCCATATTGTCGCAGCAATTCTGAGAAATCGTTCAATTTTTCTGGACTTCCATCCAGGCTGACACTTAGCGACTCTGGGCCAACGCCAAGAATTTTGCCCTCGAAGATATTGGTCAGTTCAACAACTTGACCGCGTTGTTCTGGCGTGGCGCGAATCGTTGCCACCATTAATTCGCGCTCAACTGAGTTGCGCGGATCTAATTCTGAGATGCGCACAACATCTACGAGTTTGAACAATTGCTTGACCATCTGTTCGAGTGTCGCACTTTCGAGGTCTACGACAATTGTGATGCGACTGTAATCTTCTTGCTCAGTTGGGGCAACTGCGAGCGAGAAAATGTTGTATCCACGACGAGCAAATAGTGACGCAACTCGCGCCAAGACACCTGGTCGGTTTTGCACCAATAC
The DNA here is from genome assembly GCA_014190295.1 of Actinomycetes bacterium. Classification (GTDB taxonomy): domain Bacteria; phylum Actinomycetota; class Acidimicrobiia; order Acidimicrobiales; family Ilumatobacteraceae; genus BACL27. Next base: position 17,787 of record BJGF01000025.1, read on the forward strand.
CGAGAGCACATGATGATTTGCGGCCGAGCCGAACGGATTGTTTCCGGTCATCGCAAAAACTCCCTTCGATTTTCTTGAGATGGCTGCAACATAATTTCGTCGTTGCCCTTGCCGGCGGCAACCATCGGAAAAACTTGTTCAGTTGGCTCGACACGAAACTCAACAACAACCGGACGGTCATTAATGCTGTTGGCTTTGTCGATTGCTGATTCAACTTCTTCTGGCGACTCGACACGAATGCCGACGCAACCCATTGCTTCGGCCCACTTAACATAATCAGGAACCGTCTCTGAGAAATGAACTTGGCTGTAACGATTGTCGTAGAACATCTCTTGCCACTGACGAACCATGCCAAGATTCGAGTTGTTCAAGATTCCGACTTTGATCGGAATCTGCTCAACGGATGCAGTGATTAATTCTTGAGCAGTCATCTGAAAGCAACCATCACCATCAATTGCCCAAACAGTTGTATCTGGTGCTCCAACTTTTGCGCCGATCGCCGCAGGCACCGAGAAACCCATCGTGACGAGACCACCTGAGTTAACCCATGTGTACGGTTCGTTGAAATGCAAATACTGACTCGACCACATTTGATGCTG
>BJGF01000026.1 GCA_014190295.1 Actinomycetes bacterium
GTGCGTTGCTTGCCGCGATCTCGACAATTGCAGTTGTGATTATTTTGATACAACTGTCTGTGAGTATTTCTGGCAATCAAAGAAAAATGGATAAGTTGGTGCGTGAAAATGCACTACTAAAAGAAAAATTAGACATCACTCTGAAGGATTACAAATCTGACTCTATTGAATAGGCAAAATTTATTAGTCGTCGTTCCGGCACTAAACGAACAAGAATCAATCTCTGCAGTTATCGCTGCGGTCAAATCAGTTGGCTTTCAAGTTCTCGTCGTCGATGACGGATCAAGTGACGAGACGTATTCGATCGCGAAACGAAGTGGTGCACAGGTAATGGAACTTTCCATGAATCTTGGAGTAGGTGGTGCATTGCAATCTGGTTTTGCTTATGCCGTCGCCAATGGCTTTGATGCGGTGGTGCAAGTAGATGGTGATGATCAGCATTCGGCAGAGTCAATAGAAAAACTTATAGCAGCGGCTAACAGTACAAATGCCGACATGGTCGTTGGCAGCCGTTTTCTTGACGGTGCTTCGTCGATGAAACTTCCGATAGTTCGTCGTATAGGGATGGCTATTTTGCGGATCTACGCATCAAGGTCATGCAGAACGAAAATCACAGACTCGTCGTCGGGTTTCAGGTTAATAAGAAATCCTCTGCTTGCAGAATTCGCCAAATCCTTCCCATCTCATTATCTCGGGGACACATTTGAAGCGTTAACAGTTAGTGGCAAAAAGAACTACAAAGTAATTGAAATTCCGGCCCCGTTTAGAGAGCGACAATTCGGCAAGTCCTCTTCAACCTCGTTACTTTCGTTGTTTCTAGTATTTCGTGCTTTGTTTGTAGTCACTTTTGGATTACATTTCCGATTGTCTAAAAACTCCCAAACTAGGGCAGACTAGAGCGACGGCATAGAGATTTTTCAAACAAGGAGATGATTATGAAAACAGCAGTGATTGTTGACGCGGTTCGCACACCATGTGGCAAACGAAACGGTCGGTTGAAAGAGTGGCATCCAGTTGACTTGTCGGCGCATGTGTTGAAAGCACTAGTAGATCGCACAGGAATTGACCCGGCATTAGTTGATGACGTCGTGATGGGTTGTGTAATGCAGGTCGGCGAACAAAGTTTAAATATTGCACGCAATGCGATCCTTGCTGCTGGTTGGCCCGAGAGCGTGCCAGGCACAACAGTCGATCGCCAATGTGGTTCAAGCCAGCAAGCAGCGCACTTCGCCGCACAAGGAGTCATGGCCGGCGCTTACGACATTGTTGTCGCTGCTGGTGTCGAAGTTATGTCGCGCGTTCCAATGGGTGCGTCGATTGCTGAAGGCAAACATGGGTTTCCATTTGGTCAGACCGTGCAGGCGCGTTACGCCGCAGACGGTGGTCTCGTCAACCAAGGTATCTCTGCAGAACTAATTGCAGAAAAATGGAATATCAGTCGCGAAGACATGGACCGTTTTGGAGTGCGTTCACAAACTTATGCCGCTCGCGCAACAAAAGAAGGTCGCTTTCAAAACGAGATTATTCCAACTCTCGATGCTGAAGGCAAAGTTATGACAACCGACGAAGGAATTCGCGAGTCAACTCTTGAGAAACTTGCAACTCTGAAACCTGCTTATCGCCCAATTGAAGACGGAGGCAAAGTTACAGCGGGTAACTCGTCGCAAATTACTGATGGTGCTACGGCAATTTTGATCATGTCAGAAGAGCGAGCCAAACAACTTGGGCTCAAGCCTCGCGCACGATTTGTAAACTTCGCAGTCGCCGCCGAGAATCCTCGGTATATGTTGACTGCTCCAATCCCGGCAACCAAAAAAGTTCTTGAACGTGCTGGTCTAAAACTAGATGACATTGATCTTGTTGAAATCAACGAAGCTTTCGCTTCCGTCGTGTTGGCATGGGAGAAAGAAATGCATCCAGATATGGAGAGAGTCAACGTCAATGGCGGCGCGATTGCACTCGGTCATCCACTTGGCGCTTCTGGCACACGATTAATGACAACGTTATTGAACGAACTTGAGCGCACCGGCGGTCGTTATGGTTTGCAAACAATGTGCGAGGGTGGCGGTTTAGCCAACGCCACAATCATTGAACGCCTCGGTTAAATAACAAGTAAGCCCGCACCGATGCTGGGAAAAGTTATTTGGGGGCTTTTTGGCCTTGCATTGTTTTATTTTATTTGGAAGATCGGCATTGGTATGTTGCGCAGCATGACGTCAACTTTGCCGCCACCGCCGCCATCTGGCGAAATGCGCCGAATTAATGTTCGCTATCGATGCTCAAGTTGCGGAACAGAGCTACGAATGACGATGGCCCCAGATCAAGATCCGCCACCACCGCGACACTGCTTAGAAGATATGGATTTAGTTGCGCCAGTCGAATAACTGGCTGAAGATCAACTTATTTATTTAGTGATATTTAGTTGCAGTGAATAGACCGCCGAGAACAGTTATCAATCCAGAAAATAGATACCAGTTGTTGCGTCCACCAGGAACAAAACCGACGTAATAAAGCAGAATTATCAGCGAACCCAAACCAAGCAGTGCGAACATCAAAATTGGAACCCATGCTGGACTGACTTTTTGCTCTCGCAATGTTGGCGGCGTGTATCGCGAAGATGCTTCAGCGATACTTTGCCCGTGCAACGAATGAGTGTCTGATGAATCGAGGCGGTGTGTTTCGTGAACCCGCCCTGGCTTCGTGCCTTTTGGGGTCGTTCGCCCGCCACTACGTCGTTTTGATGGCGCCATATCTCGTTTAAGTGTAGAGGCGATAAACGGCTTTGTAACTGTCTAATTACAAGGCAGGCTTAAGGATATGAATAAATCTGCGCCAAAGATATTGGTGATCGATAACTATGACAGTTTCGTCTACAACCTCGTGCAGTATCTCGGTGAGTTGGGAGCAGATCCAATTGTCGTGCGCAATGATGAAATCACAATTGATGAAGCACTTGCACTTAATCCAGATGGAGTTCTTTTGTCTCCTGGACCAGGTCAACCACAAGACGCTGGGATTTTGTGTGCGGCGGTAAAAGCTTTTGCCGGTGTTGCCCCGGTGTTTGGAGTTTGTTTGGGTCATCAGGCGATCGGTCAGGTATTTGGCGGGGTAATTATTAATGCACCAGAACTTCAACACGGAAAAACCTCACAAATTCACCACAAGAATCTTGGAGTGTTCAACGGACTCGATTCGCCGATCACCGCTACGCGTTATCACTCGCTGACAATTGATCCAGGGTCTCTTCCACAAGAGTTATTGGTTACTGCAACCACCCACGACGGTTTAATTATGGGGGTGCGCCACCGTGAACTTGATATTGAAGGCGTGCAGTTTCACCCAGAAAGTATCTTGACAGATCACGGACACAAGATTATTGAAATATTTTTAACGCGTTGCAAAAATAGTGCGAGATAATTACGGAGTAGTTGTAGCAACAACTCCGCGTCCAACAGTTAATCGAATAGTCGAACCTGGATCTACCAAAATTCCAGAATCGGTACCTTGTGTTATGACTTTGCCGACATTTATATCGCCAGCCGGCACGTCTTGATACTTCACTTCTGGGGTCAACCCAACTGCAGCAAGTTGCGCGCGGGCGTCGGCTTCGGTCAGATCTTCTACTTTTGGCATTGAAATTTTATTTCCACCGCTTGATACGAAAACAACAATTGATGAACCGGCTGGAGACTGAGTGCCGATGGCTGGTTCAGTGCGAATCACGCGTCCTTTTTCAATTGTCGTGCTCTGTTCGTCGGCGAGCGAGACAATAAAGTTGTAAGGAGCAGATTGCAAAAGTTGTTGTGCTGCTGTTGAAACTTGTCCTTGTACATTTGGAACCAACGCCTGGCCGATTCCTCCCGAGACAACGACGCTAATAGTTGAGCCAGATCGCACTTGGGTATCGACTTTTGGATCTTGATTAATGATTTGATTTTCTGGAATCTTTGGATCATTGCGTACTTCAGCAATAGCAAGTTGCAAACCAAGCGGCGCCAATAACGCCGTGGCTTCTTTTACTGTCAGGCCACGCACGAGTGGCACAACTACGGGGGTACTGGCCGGGTTATAAGTAATCGTGATCGTGTCACCGGTGCGCGCAAGAACACTTGGTGGTGGATCTTGTGCGTACACAACATCGTTTCCGATGCCATCTTTAGCATCGGCATAAGGCACTGGGGTGAAACCCAAAGCCAGCAGAGTTTCACTGGCTTCTCTAACTGTGAGATTGCGTACATCTGGCACGGTTATAGAAACATTTGACGAACTATTCGTCAGTGTTTGATAAAGAAATATTCCGCCCGCAAGCAACACGATTGCTGCAATTAGAGAGCCGAAAACAAACAACGCTGTACGTTGCGGGGTCACATCGTCGTATGGCAGATTATCGGCTGTTCTTTTCTGGGGCTGCCCTGTTGATTTTTTTTCATCGGTGCGTGGTAGTTGCATGGTTGCAACATCTTGTTTTGCGACAACTGTTGTCGCATTTGGATCCGACTTTGTAGCGGGTATTTGTTGGGTCTTTGAGTCGCTATTCGTTTTTATTGGATGTTTCGTCATCGCCAAAACTGGCGTACCTTCAACGAACCGACGAAGTTCATCGCGAACTTCTCCAGCAGTTGAATAACGGTCATCAGGAGATTTAGTCATGCATTTAGCAACGATCGCCGAAATTTGTTCCGGGATCGACTCGATGCGGTCATGAAGTGATGGTGCGTTCTCGTGGACTTGTTTATAAGCAATCGCTACGGCATTTTCTCCCAAGAACGGTGCAGAGCCTGCGAGCATTTCGTACATCACGATCCCGAGCGAATAAATATCACTGCGTTGATCAGTTGGGGCCCCCTGTGCTTGCTCTGGAGAAAAATAAGTCGCCGTGCCCATTACGGCACCGGTTTGCGTCAGGCCTTGCTCGACTCCAGCACCCAGAGCACGAGCGATACCAAAATCAGCGACTTTTACTTGGCCCGTCGCGCTGACAAGAATATTTCCTGGTTTAACATCACGGTGTATCACCCCGTTTTGATGTGCTGAACCAAGGGCGGCGGCTACTTCGCTGATTACATCGCAAACCTGCAGGGGAGTGAGCGTTCCGCTTTGCTTGAGAATATCGGCAAGGGTGCGACCGTCGACATATTCCATTGCGATGTAATAAGTATTGTTAACTCGTCCCCAGTCGTAAACACCAACAATATTCGGGTGATTCAATCCACCGGCTGCCTGTGCTTCACGACGAAAACGCTCGACAAACGCCGGGTCAGTAGCGAACTCTGGAAATAAAACTTTTATCGCAACAGATCGATCCAATAAAATATCTCGGGCCTGAAATATTTCAGCCATACCACCGCGACCGATGCGTCGACCAATTTCATATCGGTCATTGATGATTGTGCGCTTTGTATTACTCATGGCTTTGTCGTGCTCGTTACCACAGACGTCACGGTCTCGACGAGATCGCGAATTTGATTGACATAATTCTGTGCGTCAGGGGTCGAATTGAAAACTGGTCGATCAGTAATTTCTTTAGCCAGTGCCGTGCTCAGGTCGGTTCTTATGAGCGTGCTGTCTGCTTCAATTGTGGGGTTTATCCACATAAAATTTTTACCACGGTAGATCAACACGCGGGCATCCGGCTTGTTGCTTTCGTAGGCCACAAAATATCCAGAGCGAATATAAGAAGTTATGAACACGATCGCAACGACAGCGGCTATTGAAACGGCAGTAGAGACAACCAATTTACGAATAAATGACGATTTCGTAACTCTAGGTTTTGTCTCTGGTTTTGTCTCGGGCGTATCGCTTTCGGCAAGAACATCCACGACAATTACCGTGATGTTGTCACGACCACCGTTTATATTTGCCATTGCTACAAGTTCATTTGCGGTCTTTTGTGGATCTGCGATTCGTTTTAAGCATCTTGCGATATCTTCGTCGGTTACTTCGTCGACCAGACCATCACTGCATAAAACATAACGATCACCGGCAATTAGCGGAAGTGTCCATGTGTCGACACCAACGATCGGTTCAATACCAAGTGCACGCGTGACAATATTTCGTCTCGCATGAGTTCTAGCTTCTTCACGTGTGATTAATCCGTCACTCACCAGTTCTTGCACATATGAATGGTCAACGCTGACTTGTCGAAACTCTCCGTCGCGCAACAAATAAGTGCGTGAATCTCCGATATTGGCGACAGTCGCTGTAGCGACACTATTTTCACCGAGTGTTTGGTCAGGTGGATTAATCGCTAGGGCAGTGAGTGTGGTGCCCATTCCACTTTGTTCGGTTTTGGTAGCGGCCGACTGAAATATTTGGACGTTAATTTCTTTGATCAATTCACCTAATTTTTTTGCATCAGCAATTCCGTTGGCATGCGCTGATTTAAGCATGCTGGTGGCCATTGCGCTGGCTATTTCACCAGCGTTGTGTCCACCCATACCATCAGCGACAACGAACATACCTTCTTGGGCCAACATCGAGTCTTCATTTTGAACACGAAGAACGCCGGTGTCGCTCAGTGCTCCCCAGCGAATCAACATTCGAAGTTATTTACAATCATTTGGTTGATTAAAATAAGCACCGTCACGATATTTCAAATCGAGCAGTTGAAGTTCCAAATGCAAGTTCGTCGTTATTAATCAGTAGTTGTTCGTTCAAGATTTTTGTGCCATTAATCGTCGTGCCATTAGTGCTGCCAAGATCTAGAACCATCCATCCATCTGGTCCTCGACGCAGTTGAGCGTGTTCGCGACTGACATTGCTGTCATTAAATACGACCCGACACGAATCTTGTCGGCCGACTTTTATTGCGTCGTTTTCTAGAACGATTCTTTGTCCGGTCGATAAAACCAAGGCTGCGCTAACAATCGGTTTGATCTCGGCAATAATTTGGGCTGAGTGTTGTGTTTGATCGGCAGACTCTTTGGATATTGCTTCGATAGCGCCAGAAGACACGAGAAAAGTACCTTTTTTGATGTCGTTGTTGGCTATGAAAACAACAGATATCGGGTCGTCATGTTCATAGTCCTGTTGCTCGCAGTGCTGAGTCGCCGCCTCAGCAAGTTCACGCAGTAGGTGCGATTCAATATCGTTAAAGGCTTCGTGGTCAATCGTGTTGATAGTTATGGTGTAACTACTTGGTGTTGTTTCTTGCTCGTCTATTGCGTCGATAAAAGCAAGCAGTTCTCTGCCAAGAGAAATCGGCCTAATTGAAGTGGCGTAAGCACGCGCAAACATACGCCAATTCTACGCCCCATGGCTACTCATAACTGTTAGCGTCATTAGTCCATTCGGGCGAGTGGCGAAATGGCAGACGCGCTGGCTTCAGGTGCCAGTGTTCGCAAGAACGTGGGGGTTCAAGTCCCCCCCCGCCCACAAAATTATTTAATGAATTCGGCAGTAGTCGTCGTTATAAATCTTGTTTCCCCAACGGTTGGTAATCAACTCAATTTCTTCAGGTGTCGAGATATTTGCACGTGATGCGGTCTCAAAATGAAACAAGCGCGCAAATGGGGTCCAAATTATGCGGTAGCCACGATCTAAAAATTTGAACGATAGGTCAACGTCGTTGAACGACAATGGAAAAGTGTTGCTCAAACCTCCAACTTCGAAGTAGGCATTTCGACGAATCATTGCGCATGCTCCTGTCACGCCAGTGCATTCGCGGGCCACTTTTAATATCCCTAATTCTCCAAGTTCATTGCTTGAGCGCCCATTGTAGAAGTTATGCGGGTGTGGAGTATGCGAATGTCCGGCACTCTGAATGCGACCGTCTTCAAGCAACAACATTGGGCCGACCATTGCTACATCAGGCTCTTGTAGGTAACTCAACATGGTTTCAAGCCAATCATTGCTAATTATTTCAGTGTCGTCATTTAGCAATACAAAAAACGGAGCATCTGAGTTAACTACGCCTAAATTGCATTTATCCGAAAAATTAAACTTTTTTTCGTAATTAACTACCTTTAAGTGCGATGGGCTCGCTCGTTTAAGGTCGGCGATTACTTCAGTTGGGGTTTTGGCATCAGCAACAATAATAATCTCGTAATTTGGGTAGGTTGTTTTGCGCTCGATGCTTTCTACCGCGTTTAAAACTAAGCATGTTTCAATTCCGAAAATTGATTTTTTTGTTCCACAAGTTGGAATAATGATGCTTATTTTTGGTGTCTCTTTCAAAGTTCTTTTTACTCGAATTAATGAGTATGGCGCAACTTCTTCAACAACTGCATCGACATTTTTGCGTGAAAGATATTCGCTAATCGCTTTGACCGCACTAACAAACGCATAGGGTTTTTCACCAGCAGCAATTGAAACCGACCCGGGCACCGATCGCCAGTGATATAAAACCTTTGGTATATGAATAATTCGTGATGTCTTTTCAACCACACGCAAGATCAAGTCATAATCTTGCGATCCCTCAAAGCCCTGCCGAAAACGCCCAACCGCATTTACGAGTTGCCGGCGAAGAACCGAGAGATGCGAGCAATAGTTATGTGCGAGCAGTCTTTCGGGCGACCATTTAGGTTTTTTGAACTCGTCATAATGTTCGCCACTCACCGAGATCTTGTCCTCGTCGGTGTAAATGTAGTCAACAAGCGGATTCAGTTCGATTTGGTCCGCGACATCCGAAAGCGCATCAGGGTGTAGTTCGTCATCGTTATCAAGCAGAACGACAAATTCGCCCGTGGCAAGTGAAAGGGCATCGTTGCTTGCTTCAACTATTCCGCCATTTTCAGAGCGAAAATATACGACAACACGACTATCAAGTACTTGCAGTTCTTTTAGCCGAGCAACGACATATGGATCAGACGATTTATCATCTACTAAACACCACTGCCAATTAGTGAATTCTTGGGCATAGACCGAATCAATACATTTCTCGAATGCGTCGTGAGGTGGATTATAAACCGGTGTGATAATACTGAAAAGCGGCTGCATTGCCGTTATTTAACTATGCGTTTGACTATTCGTATCGGCAACATTATGAGTCGCCCAACCCGCCAAGTCACTGAAATTTTCAAGTGATTCATTTGTGTGCGCAAATCTTTATTGACTTTTTCAAGCTTCAACAAGTCTGCAACCAGTTGTTCAAGCCGCGCAATGTGTGCGACATGACTTTTAATATGTTCGTTGGCATCAGCTAGTTGGCGTTCAGATTTGGCGAATTGATTCTGAAATTTTGCGCGAATAATAGGAATTTCACTGGCTTCGGCCGCCGCACCAATTGCGAAGTCGCGTGATTGCAACAATGCCAACTCAAGTTGCATAACTTTGCCTTCAGCAAGCTGAAGTTCGTGACAAACTTGTTCTAGTTCAGAAGCGAGGCTCGACGACATCTCTTCTGCAGATGTAGGTGTGGTGCTATCCATAAACGCGATACCTCAACTCTATCGCAGCATCGCAATGGTAACTTGGAGGTAGATGCAACAGATAAAAGAGATCGCTAACTCGCGTAACTTGTTATGGAATTTGACATTGCGCGAATTGCGCAGCAAATATCGAAGGTCAGTGTTGGGTTGGTCGTGGTCGCTGCTCAATCCGCTCGCACAGATGGCGATCTACACATTTGTTTTTGGTTTGCTGTTCGGCGCAAAAGCGCCAACGGGTGATCCATCTGGGGTCACGACCTATGGCTTGTACTTACTCACCGGGATTATTCCTTGGGGTTTCTTTGCTCTCATTTGCAATGTTGGTTTACAGTCAATTCTTAGCAACACAAACTTGGTGCGCAAAGTCGCATTTGCCCGCGAAAGTCTCGTACTTTCTCAGGTCTTATTTTGTTTTGTTCAGTTTTCTATTGAGATGAGTTTGGTCTGCATTGTCTTGTTGATTGCTGGCAGCACAATTTTGCCGTGGTTGCCAGTCACAGTCCTGCTGATGATTCTTATGGCATGTTTCGCAGGCGGAATTGCACTTGTATTGAGTGTTAGTGCAGTTTTTTTTCGTGATTTACCGTATTTGTGGACAATCATTAATCAACTTTGGTTTTTTGCGACCCCGGTGATCTACGACCCAAAAATTATTGACGGCAAAGTTCCGAGCGCAATCCAAAGTATTCTCCACTGGAATCCAACGGCAGTTTTCATCCGCTCATTTCGTGCCACGACTTATCATGGCACAGCGCCAAAATTGGTCGACGTTGGCGCATTATTTATGGCGGCAATAATCTCGGTTCTGATTGGCTTTGCTACTTTTAACAGATTAAAACGACGACTTGCCGAAGAGCTTTAAATCTGCTCAGCGGTGATGCCGTTCAAGATTCCAGTTTGAGTCAATCGCAACGATTCCTTCGTCAAAGACATTTGACTTATGCACGTTGAAACGAATCCAGTTTTGACAATGGTCAAATTCGTTAGTGCCCGTCGAATCGGTGATTGATGCCGAAAGATAATAGGTTCCCTCAAGAAGATGTATTGAATCAATAGAGAGTGTCGCCGTTGCTGCTCCGTCGAGCACGCGCATGGTGTTTGTGCCTCGTTGAGTTGAAGTAGCCCAAATAACGTCTCCGTTGAGGCGCGTAATTGCTACACGCAAAATCGGCGACTCAAGTTTCGTGTGCGCCGAAAGTTGCAGACGCACCTGCAAGGCAGCGCTTGACTCAAGCACTTGAGCCTGAGTGCCATTTGGGTTGAGTAATTCAATTGAATTAATTCGTGCGTCACCAGTTCCCCAACGATTGCGCGAATTCTCATCTTTTTCTGTTTGGTTTACATAACTGCCACCCGTATAGGCGGCGATTACATCTGCGGCTGGCCCAACTTGTCTGACCTGGCCCTTGTCTAGCCAGATAACTTCTTTGCAGAGTTGCTGTACTAATCCGAGATTGTGACTCACAACGACGATCGTGCGACCTTCGCGGCGAAACTCCTCGATTTTTTCACTGCTTTTACGTTGAAAATCTTGATCGCCGACCGACAGAATTTCGTCGATGAGCAGTATCTTCGGTTCAACATGCGCGGCAATCGAGAAACCTAGCCTGACCACCATGCCCGACGAAAAATTTTTGACCGGCGTGTCAATAAATTTTTCTAGACCAGCAAAATCAACGATGCTCGCAAATTTCGTCTGTATATCTCGCTTTGACATACCGAGAATCGCGCCGTTGAGAAAAATATTTTCTGATCCAGTTAGTTCAGGATGAAAACCTGCACCAAGTTCAAGCAGTGCGGCAAGTTTTCCGTCGATTTTGATTGATCCTTTTTCCGGTGTGTAAATTCCGGTCAAGCACTTGAGCATTGTTGTCTTTCCAGATCCATTAGAGCCGATAATTCCGAGAGTCGATCCGTGAGCAACTTCGAATGAAACGTCTTTCAAGGCCCAAAACTCTTCGTATTTAGCACGGCGGCCACGCAACAAGGCTGCTTTTATGTAGCGGTTACGTTCATGGTAGAGACGGAAATTTTTAGATAGAGAATTTACCGAGATCGCACTATTAGTCATGAGCAGATCTATTCGGCGGCACTTTGTTGTGCACGAAGTTTTGTAAGTTGCGCACGTACAGTCGCTGGTAATTTGTCAGAGTTCCAATTAGTTATCAGGTGGTCGCTGTGCTCGATGTAGTAAGCGTCTTCTTCTGAGAGATTTGCAAAGTCTTGATACCAAGGCAGGTGTTTGGCCGTAAATGGCGGGGCACTGCGTAACGAGTTGCCATTTTGATGACCACTTCCTGGTCGATACATCGCAAAAGTCGTATCAATCGGTGCTTTGTAATATCCGGGCCAATAAACGTCCTGCCAAAACTGGGTTTCCCAAGTGATTACGTCAGATTTGTGCACGAAGTGGTCGGGGAGGTCATCAATACGAAGCGAAAACCCCACCTTGTCGATCTTTGGGTTTGAGTGCAGCATGTGCTCAAATAATTCAAAAACATCGCTCGGGGTGTTCGTGTCTGGGACAACGTCTGGGTCTGAAATTATGAAATATTTTTCGTTTCCTAGTTGGGGGACTAGACCACTCAGCCATGGCGCACGGTGGCCTAGGTTGAAGTTGTTATAAACCACATTATGTTTGGTAGTTTTCAAAAATTCAACAAGCGGAGGAAATGTGCTGGCGTTATCACACAACCATATTTCGTGTTGTTCAGCACCTTCAAGCCAATTGAGAAGTTGCCTGAGGCAAGAAAGGCGATCGCGAACGGTGATAATCACCGGATATTGCCGGACGGCCATTAATTTATTTGCCTAGTAAAAAACTTGGTACCAATCGGCGAAGTCGCCTAGCAAGTAAATGAGAGCGAGCAGATTCAAGTGCTTGAACTCTGGCTCTTGCGTTGTCGCGTTGTGCTTTCAACTTGTCGATTTGCGAGGTTAATTTGACAAGATCAGCATGAATTTGCGCCCGTTGGGCGTTCGTGATGGCGAGATCACGCGACAGTTGCTCAAGTTGTATAGCCATTGGTTTGCGTTCAAGAACAAACTCTGCGATTTTTGCCTCGGTGTACTGGCTGAACTCTTCATATTTCATTCGCAGGCCATGTGCCTCAGCAAAAAGCTCTGAAATCAAGAGGTCGTGATCTTCGCTATTAGTTGTTGTCACAGGATCATTATACCCAAATTATTTACTACGCCTGTTGCGTGTTCTCTTGTGTTGATATGGGCTCAGATAGATTGTTCTGCAGTGCGAATGCTTGACTTAAAGTCTCATCAAATTTTGACTTGGCTCGAATATCTCTACGTCGTGGTCTTGTTAAGTCTGCTGACACAAGGTCCAGTTCTAAAGCTTTGGGAGGCAAGCGGACAAGTTGATTCAAATATTATTGACGTTACGAAATTTGCAACTTATTTGGTTGTTCAGATTCCTGCACTAATGCTGTTGTCTCATCGAGGGATTCCCAGCAGTCTTTTGAGAGGTCCGGTAGGGGTACTACTCGCATTTTGTGGCTGGATGTTGTTATCTACCATGTGGGCAACTTTAAGTAGCTACACGCTTATCGAATCTGTATCACTTTTTGTGACATGTTTAGTAGGTTTGTATATCGCCCGAAGCTTCACTCTTTTTCAGCAACTAAGTTTATTTTTGGTCGGTATGCAACCAGGGCTAGTCGTTTCTTGGTTTGCTGTTCGAAATAACTGGTCATTGTCAGTCCTCTCAGAAAATGGTGCGTGGATTGGAATCTATTTCAACAGAAATTCTCTAGCTCCACCAGCAGCTTTAGGGTTGCTTGCTGCTGTGGCGTTGCTACGGATTGTTGTAAGGCGCCGAACAAATTGGTTATTCGCGTTGCTTTTGTTGGCTGTGAGTGTTTTGGACGCAACGTTATTGTTTCGTAGTGAGTCGTCAACTTCGCTTGGTGCGATTGTTGTGTTTGGAATTGTTTGGATATTTTGGTCAATGGTGCACTTGTTAGAACGGCAAAAAAAACTCACGCCAGGCCAAAAGTTACAAATTGTTTATCCAAGTTTTCTGATCGGAGTTACTTTATTTACTTGGATGGGCGTTCATTACCAGAACTTTTTGCTGCGCATAACCGGTGCAAGTCTCGGCTTCAATGGACGGGAACTTTTGTGGCGGTATAGCTGGATCGGTTTTAAAGATCGTCCACTACTCGGTTGGGGCTGGATGTCTGCTTGGCACTCACCAAATTTTTTCGTGTATGTGCAACACCAGGGTTGGATACCGTCAACAGAAAGTAATTGGTCACACAGTGCAATCATGGACGTTTTAGTTGGTGGCGGGATAGTTGGTGGCAGCTTATTAGCTCTTGCGATTGTTTGGAGTGGAGCTCGACAGGTAGGTCGAGTTGATACGCAAATGGTTGGCCAGTGGGTTTTTGCTGCAACTTGGTTTGTTATTGCTGCGTCAACACAAGAAAGTTTTATTACCGGCAATCATTTCATGTGGCTTTTATTAGTTGTGCTAATAGCTGGATATCGAGATGAAACTAAGATTAATTTTCAGACAAAAACTATTGTTCCTGCAACAACTGAATCATAAGTTGTCGGGAGTCTTCCGGATTTTCGATCAAGCTTGTTTGGTCAATCGGTTTTACTGATACGTGCGAAATCAATGGGTGACGTGGACGTTCGTCTAATTCTCCATCACCAAATAATTCTTCATGAACTTTTTCTCCAATCCGCAGACCAACAACTTCAATTTTGATCGGCTTGCCACTGTTGCGTACGAGCTGTTCGGCCACATCATGGATGTTTACCGGCTTACCCATGTCAAGAACCAAAACTTCCCCAGTTGAGCCGATCGCACCAGCTTGAATCACTAGCTGCACAGCCTCGGAGATCGTCATAAAGTAGCGGGTCACTCCGCGATGAGTGACTGTCACGGGGCCACCTTTTAAGATTTGATCGCGAAAAGACATCAGCACACTTCCTCGCGAGCCCAAGACATTGCCAAAACGTACTGAAATGTATTTTCCTGGACCAGAACGAAATGCAAAATCGGCCGTCAGACGTTCGGCAATCCGTTTTGAAAAGCCAAGAATGCTAATCGGATTGGCGGCTTTATCAGTTGAAATATTTATAAACACTTCAACGCCGGCTTGTTGCGAAGCTTTTAGCATCTTCGCAGTTCCCAACACATTTGTTTGGTATGCCTCGTGCGGATACCGCTCTAGCAACGGTAGATGTTTGAGTGCCGCAGCATGAAACACAACTTGTGGCTTTCGGGCTTTGAAGAGCTCATTAATTGCGCGTTCATCGCGTAAGTCAGCCAGAACCGTCTGTGGGGTATCAAGTAGCGCACGACCATAAATTGACAATTGAAGTTCATGCAGTGCACTTTCATCACGATCAAGCATTATTAATTCGGCCGGATTAAATCGGATTAATTGGCGACACAGTTCGCTACCGATACTTCCACCAGCACCAGTGACAAGCACTCGTCGATTCACTAGATACTGTGAGATCTCGTCAAGGTTAATTTTGACACGATGTCTACCGAGTAAATCCTCATCAGTTAAATCACGAATTTCGGAGGCATCAACTGTGTACTCATTCAAACTCTGAACTGCTGGCAAAATCTTGACTTCTAATCGTGCATCACGTGCAACTTCAGAAATTTCATTGATTAGTTTTGAATCAGCAGAAGGAATTGCGATCAATAGGGTTTTTGCTCCAGTTCGTAGCGCCACTTTTGCAATTGTTTCACGACCACCTAGAACTGGAACCCCAGAAATGCTCAATTTGTGTGTTGCAATATTGTCATCCAGAAACGCAACCGGAAGAAAAGGAGAATTTGGGTTTCGTAACATTGTGTTGACAATTTGAATTCCACCTTCGCCGGCACCATACACGAGCAATTTCTGAGCGGTTAACTCAGTTGGTCGCCTAAGTTGCTCGCGTGCGAGTCGCCATGTGTAACGGCTTGCTGCAGTGAAGAATAATCCCAGGATTCCGCCGGCAACGATTGCACTTCTCGGAAAAGCATCTGGTGAACGATCCATAAATCGTAGAAGTAAAAGAATTATCGTGGTGATGGTTGCTGAAACGATCAATCCCTTTACCTCATCGAAACTTCCATACCGCCAGCGGTGTCTGTATATACCGACTACATAACCAGTAACAGCCTGAATAATTACTACAGCTGGTAGTGCGCGCAGTAAAGTATCTTGAGCTAGTGAACCAATGTTTGGTACATCCTGCAACACAGATCTCATCAGAAGAGCCATGGTCGCCGCGGCTGACCAAGCCACAATGTCCAAAACAAATTGAATTAAGCCAGTAACAGAACTAAAACTTTTTGTGTTCCCAAGTCTCTCAAGACTCAATACAAATTGTTTAAGGGTTGTAGATCGATCGTTCATTTGAAGCTAGCTAACCAGCACAGTACCCAGAATTTGATTACCAGATCTATCAATTATCGCCCATGTACTTCTGAGGTCGGCTATTTTTGCTGAATTTTTGCGCACTACCAAAATATACAAGATGCCGGAATCTGGGAAAAGGGCATTCGCATCAAAGTTTTCAATTGATTCAGTTAGCAAAACTTTAACGGAAAGAATTTCGCCTAGTTGTGACTCGAGTTCAATATTCGAGTTGTAGTCACCAACCGGAACAAGGCGAAGTTTTGAAAATCCGCCTGTGTTTGCTCCTCTTATGGCTGATGCTAGATGTTGAACAGATGAAGGTTTGGCTTGTTTGGAGATTTCACCAAGAAAATTTTCGTCTCCAACCAGATCGATTAACTTTTTTGCACTTCTAATTTTCTCATCGCTAACAATAAGTTGCAAAAGAATCAGGATTCCTATTATTAAACCTATGAGAAGCCCAAAAATATAAGTAGAAGTATCAACATTTGATATTTCATTGCCACCTAAATATTTGGACTCTAAAATTAGAGACAGTGAACCACTGGCAAGTTCAACAGATTTTTGAAGTGCAATTTTTTGAACCAGGAGTTTTTCTTTTGTTAGTTCGGAGAGCTTGTCACTTGACTGAAGCAAGCTGTCTACTAATTGAATTGAGTTTCGTAATCCCTCTTTGGTTGAATCACTACGGATCTTGATTAGTGCACCTAAGTAAGAGTCAAGTGCCAAATCACAATTTGATTCAGACTTTTCTACACAAGAAAACACATATGAAGCACTAAGTGAAGGACGAAAAGAGAATTGATTTGCCCCATTGTCATCAGTTTTTGTGTCAATGGCAAAGTACTTATCTGTACGTTCAACCTTGACATTGACTGAGCTGGAGATTGTGCCAAGTACTTGATTTTTAATCCCGTCACTTTGGAGAATTATCAGCTGGTTCGACTCGCTTGGAGATGGACTGATTGAATCCGTATCAATACCCACAATCGAGAGAGCAGATGTTTCGTCAAGCGGTTCATAAGTGCGAGTCAATGTGAAATAGCTTGGTGTCGTTCTCAAATCAGATTCTTGCCAAAACATCAATCCTGAACCGATCAGCATTGTGAGCGGGATAATCCACCAGTTGCGAGCAACGACATCGCGAGTAGCAGTTAAATCAAAGGAAAGAATTTTTGCTGTGTCTATCTTGGTCACGCCAACTAAGGCTATCAGTGACAAAGTTTTAGCGATATCGTTTTGCTGGTCAGCAACATGACAGCATCGGATAAAGGATAAAAGATATCTATGACTACAGATCTAGAACGAGTTCTTGGTTATCGAGATGCGATTGATACATCGACTGGTATCGCAAAAGTCGGCGATGAACTTCTTTCGTTATCATGTTGGACGGCAGATTTTTGTAGTGCAATAATTCGTGCAGCAGAACTGACTGGAGCCTTTACTGCTAATCCGCACGATCCTGTACCGGGGCACGAAGTTTCGCTCGCAGTTATTAGCCCAAGACTTTTTAGCGCTGTAGAAGCAGACTTTGGTGCACGGCTTTGGCCACAATTGCAACAGCACTGGCCACTAATCGATTACAACGGAATTCAGGATGTATTTGTCATCAAATATGAAGTCGGCCAGCAAGAAGAGTTGCGCTTGCATCATGACATCGCACAAGTATCGGCGAGCATCAAACTGAACACTGACTATGACGGCGCCGAACTTGAATTTCCACGCCAGAAGTTTTCAAATCGCGAAATACCAGTTGGGCACATGTTGGCATGGCCAAGTTTGGTCACGCACCCCCATAGCAGCGCCCCGATTATTCGCGGCGTAAAATACAGTGCAACAGTCTGGTTCGAACTGCCGTTAATAAACAATCAGTAGCTAGTTAGTTCTGCGTCGTACCTGCAAGGGTCGATTCTCGGCATTGAGACAATGCCCATCGTTGAGATCAAATCGCCAGCCATGTAACGAGCATGTGAGTTCGTCACCATTGATTTCTCCGAATACTGACAGATCGGCCTTGCGGTGTGGGCATTTTCGTTGCATCACATAGTCACCAAGAGTAATTTCGTCACTCAAATCTTTATTTACTTCAAGTCGAGATGCTGCTTCATGTTCGGTTCTTTGCATTCGCTCAACGGACAGACTTTTGAAAAAGTTGTATAAATATTCGTTGAATTCGCCGAGCCGCCAAGCCGAGAATCGACATGACAAAAATAATGAATTTGACCAGTCGACAGACTTTTGACGAACAACGGTTTCAAGCAATTC
>BJGF01000027.1 GCA_014190295.1 Actinomycetes bacterium
GACGCCTTCACGCGATGCCCGTGGTTTGGCCACGACTGATGCAAGTTTTGCGAGAAACTTATTCGGCGCAACTCCGACGCTGCAAGTCAGTTGAGTTGATTGTGCGACACGGCGCCGAACTTCGTGTGCGATTGTGACTCCGTCACCAAATAAACGCAACGATCCAGACACGTCCAAAAATGCTTCGTCGAGCGACAGACCTTCGACCAACGGTGTGAACTCATTGAATACCTCAAACACTTCGCGACTCACGTCTGAGTAATGCCCGTGATCTCCTGGCAGAAAAATCGCTTGTGGACAAAGTCGTTTTGCCTGAGACGACGACATCGCCGAGAAGACACCGAATCGTCGGGCTTCGTAAGATGCAGCCGCGACAACACCTCGAGAACCATCGCCACCCACGACTACCGGTTTGCCAACTAGGTGCGGATTTCGACGCAATTCAACCGCGACATAAAACATATCCATATCCACGTGCAAGATTGTTCGAAAATTGTGATGCTGGTGAATACCCACTTACGAGACGCTAGCCATGCAACGTAACTCATGTTTGCGAACCTACGCTCTTAAAGATGAATAACGATCCGACCAGCGATGCCCGGGCTCTTTCGGCATTGCCTTCAGTCGCAGCCAGAGCGATCGCCTTCATTGGGATAATCATCGCTGGATTTGCCGGAGCGTTGATCGGATATTCACTCATCGAGCTTCAATGTGAAGGCTCTTGTGATTTGCCGAATTCAATTGGTCTCGTATCTGGTGCCACAATCAGCGCAATCGGCATGAGCATCGTTGTTGTGCTTGTGTTGCGTGCGGTCGGCGAATGGCGTGAACTCGAGGATCACAAATGAATGATTCAGTGACGACGACTCTGTTGGACATCTGCACAGAACTTGCTGTAACTGGTGGTAAACGTGCATTCGAAGGTCGGCGTGTCGGGCTCAAAGATGTATCAACAAAGTCGACTAGCACCGATATGGTCACAGAATTTGATCGAGCAACAGAGCAGTACATCGTTCATCAGATTCGCACTCGCCGACCTGACGATTCGATCATCGGAGAAGAAGGTGCCTCACACTCGGGCAATAGCGGTTTTAATTGGTGCATCGACCCAATTGACGGCACAACTAATTTTCTTTATGCCTTGCCAAGTTGGAGTGTCTCAATCGGGGTCAGCGATCACAAGGGCCCATTAGCGGGTGTCGTATATATACCGGCGCTTGATGAAATATTTTCGGCGACGCGAGGTGGTGGAGCATTTTTAAACGGTGAGAAAATTCACTGCAACGAAGTAACAGATATTTCTAAAGCGCTTGTCTGCACCGGATTTAGTTACTCGCCAGAGCAACGATCGATTCAATCGAAGCGAGTCTCAACTTTTATACATAAAGTTCGCGACATTCGACGCCTCGGTGCCGCAAGTGTCGATATTTGTTTCGTGGCTTGCGGCAGGGTTGATGCCTACTTCGAAGAAAACTTGCACTCATGGGACATTGCTGCCGCAGAGTTGATCGCTATTGAAGCCGGCGCACGTAGCGGAGACTTCAGTGGTAATTCTTCAAGCCCCGCCGAGATAATGGTTGCATGTCCTGGCATCTTTGATGGCCTCAGCAATTTGATCTGCGAATTGCAATGAGACTCAAAAGCTAGCAATAATTAGATTGTGGCGGCGCGTATTTTGACGGTCGATGACGACCATCAAATTCGAAACGTCGTCAAGTCAATACTTGAAGTCGAAGGTTGGCTCGTCGAACAAGCCGACACTGGCGAACAAGCGGTAAAAGTTTTCTCCGAGAAAATACCCGACATTGTTTTGATCGACGTTGCGCTACCGGATATGAATGGCTTTGACTTATGTCGTACCCTTCGTCAAAACAGCGACGTCCCAATAATGATCGTGACCGCCCGCACCGACATACAAGATGTCGTCACTGGTCTTGAATCTGGTGCCGATGACTATCTGACAAAACCTTTTGCACCACAAGAACTTTCAGCAAGGGTCCGGGCTTTACTTCGCCGGGCCAGACAAGCATCCCCGAGCCATCAGAAAATGATTTTCGGAAACCTTGAAATCATTCCTGACGAAGGAAAGGTGCTGCTAAACGACAAAGAAGTTCCGGTTACGAAAACAGAGTTTCAATTATTGTGCGAACTTGGACAAGACCGAGGTGGAGTCTTGAGCCGTGAAGTCTTGTTAGATAATGTTTGGGGACTTGGCTATTTCGGCGATATGCGGTTGGTCGATGTCCATGTCAGGCGTCTGCGAATGAAGATTGAAGATGAACCATCAAATCCGAAACACTTGGTCACGGTTCGTGGACTCGGCTATCGATTGCAACAGTGATCAACACGGCAGGATGAAGTAAACGATATGAACGTTGTCCTTGCAATAGATTCGGGTACGACCGGCGTACGAACACGTGCTGTTTTTGATGACGGTTCTGCCGCGATCACTTCATATCGCGAATTTACGCAAATTTTTCCGCAGCCTGGCTGGGTCGAACATGACGCCACCGAAATCTGGCAAGCGGTGCTGAGAACATTGCAAGAAGTAACTGGTCAAATCAATCAAACAATCACTGCGATCGGGATTACCAATCAACGCGAAACTGTTGTCGCATGGAACAAGCAAACCGGCAAACCATATGGCAACGCGATTGTTTGGCAAGACCGGCGCACCGCCGATAGGTGCGTTGATCTTGGCGAAAACTTGTCGCTTGTCCGTCAGCAGACTGGTTTGGTCCTTGACCCATATTTTTCTGCAACGAAAATCGAGTGGCTGTTGACGAATCGAGAGATTCGCCAAGACGATGATTTGTGCATCGGAACGATTGACTCTTGGCTCATCTGGAATCTCACAGGGGGCAAATCTTTCGTCACTGATTGCACCAATGCCAGTCGGACAATGTTGTTTGATATCACCAAAATGAGTTGGAGCAAAGAACTAACGGGGTTGCTCGGCATTGACACGAAGTTCTTGCCAGAGGTTCGCTCATCAAGCAGCGACTTCGGCGTCACGGTTCAAATCGGGTCATTACCGGCTGGCATTTCAATCAGTGGCGTGGCCGGCGATCAACATGCCGCATTATTCGGTCAAGCATGCTTCGAAACCGGAAGCACAAAAAATACTTACGGCACGGGAAGTTTCGTATTAATGAATGTCGGCACAACTTGCCCTGCGCCCAAGGATGGAATGCTGACGACAATCGCCTGGCAACTCGGCAGCAACAAACCTGTCTACGCACTCGAAGGTGCAATATTTGTTACTGGCGCCGCAATTCAATGGTTGCGCGACGGATTAAATATCATTGACGATGCAAGTGAAATAACTGCGCTCGCACAAAGCGTCACCGACTCTGGTGGCGTGGTGGTTGTACCGGCGTTCACTGGTCTAGGTAGCCCGTGGTGGGACCCATATGCCAGGGGTTCGATTTTTGGCATCACCCGAGGCACGTCGCGGGCACACATCGCACGAGCCACAATCGAATCAATCGTTTTTCAAACTCGAGACGTTGTTGACGCAATGACTAAATCATCAGGGGTTGAAGTATCCGAATTGAAGGTTGACGGTGGTGCTTCAGTAATTGATTTCATGTTGCAATTGCAAGCGGATCATCTGGGAGTAGACGTGCTCAGACCAAAAGAATTAGAGACGACAGCGATGGGTGCGGCCTATCTTGCAGGTTTATCGAAAGGAGTTTGGCAATCGACACAAGACATTTCGAAAGCATGGCAACTTGAGAAAACCTTTTCGCCAGCAAATACACCGAGCGGCTACGAAACTTGGCAAACGGCCGTCAAGCGATCAATGAACTGGGCTAAATAATCTGGCAGAAATATTATTGTGCCGACAATAACGCTGCACCAATTGCGCCGGCGCTTTCACCGAGTTGCGCCACGCGCAATTCTGGGTGCTGACGGTTGTCTGGTGCGTAAAGCAATTTTTTGTACCAACTTTTTATATAAGGCATCACCAGATCTGCTGCTTCAGCGAGTCCACCGCCAATCACGATCACATTAGGGTCGGTGATGTTGGTCAGATTAACTAAACCCACCGCGACCCATTTGCCAAAAGTGTCTACATAGCCCAGCGCTTGTTTGTCGCCTGCAACTGCGCGAGCGATCACTTCTTCGCCTCGTTCGCCTCCGGCAATTGTTGCAAGCCCTGAACCAGATGCATAACGCTCCCAACATCCGCGTTGGCCGCACGGACATAAAATTCCTTGACTTTCAACGATCATGTGTCCAATTTCGCCGGCAAAACCATGACTACCACGTTGCAACTTTGACCCAGAAACAAATCCACCGCCGATACCTGTTCCTAATGTGACCATCCACATATCTGTGGCACCTCGGCCTGCGCCATACTGCCATTCTGCATGCGCCGCGCAAGTTGCATCGTTCTCAACATCAATCGTGTGACCGAGTTCGTTTTGTAACCGTGTGCGCAGATCGAGTTCGATCGCTCCCGTCAAATTTGGTGATTCTCGAACAACACCTTCAGGCGTGATCAACCCAGGGACTCCGACTCCAAGAGTTTTATAAGTTCCTAACTCGCGCGCGATCTCAGCCAGTGTCGAAACAAGTTCGTCCGCGTGTGGTGTCGGACGACGAACAGATTTGATTATGTTTCCACTCTCGAATAAAACTCCGAGACATTTTGTTCCGCCGACATCAATGCCAGCAACAGCTGTCACGACTCGCAGCGAACCTTGAGTTCCTTCAGGGTATGAAGTATGCGGCCTTCGGCACGGCGCTTTATAAATCCTGGAATCGGAACGATCAACTCGATTGATAAAAGATAGGTAACTTTTGTTGCTTCTCCTGCTATTTCGAAGCGATATTCACCGTCAATTGCGCGTTCAATATCGCCTTGAACTAAATGCCACGAAATACTTTTGGGGGCCTGGGAATAATCGTACTTAAGTGAATAACTCGTGCTTCGGCCGAGTGCGGCAACGCGATAGTCAACCAACACAGGGCGCATTTGGGAGTCCCGCTCGCGAATCGTTGCTTCTTTGACATCGTGAGCCCACTCTGGATATCGCTCAACATCCGTGGCAACGGCAAAACAATGTTCAGGTGTTGCAGCGATGATTTCTGACTCGGTCGCTGATTCTGGCACCCCACTAGTTAAACACAAACTAGAGCGCGTTCAAAGCTCGGCCTAGTTTCAGTGCGAGTTTGTCATAATCAAACACATTTTCGGCTCGCAATCTTGATGCAATGCCCATCTTTTGCCGTTCATGGTTATTTTCTAGTAAACGCTTTAGTCCGGCAACTACGTCGTCAACTCGATTCGGGTTATCGATGATTAAACCAGTTTCGCCGTGGATGACCGCGTCCGAAGCGCCCCCACTGAAACCGGCGATCTGTGGCACACCACATGCGGCAGCCTCGGCGAAAACGATTCCGAAACCTTCTTGCTCAAGTCCGCCCCAACGAGACCTACATAACATGGCGCAAACATCGGCGCAGCCGTATAAATTTGGCAAGTCTTCTTCACTGACTCGTCCGAGCATCGTAACTGGGGCACGCAATTCACGGATCATCCGCTCTAGTCGATTGCGGTCGCGTCCATCGCCGCCGATGATTAAGCGCAGCTTTGGATGATCATTCGCCATGTGAGCGACTGCGCGAATCAAAACATCAAAACCTTTTCTGGGCACAAGTCGACTCACACCGACTATTAGTTCTGCATCTTGTGATATTGCAAATTGTTTGCGCACAATTGATCGTTGCTGTTGTGACAGCGGGTGAAATCGTTTCACATCGACACCGGGAGTCACAATCTCAACATTCAATTCTTTTCCGGCGGCATGAACCGCTTCTTGTGCTGGGTAGGTTCCAGATGCGATCGCAATTGACGCCTTGCGTAAAACATTGCCGAGCAGTTTTGATGACACGGGCAGTCGCCCTGGCACAGTTACTTCTGCTCCGTGCAGAATTACCGCATAAGGCAGATCTAGCCACGGACCAACGATGCCGAGCGGGACAGCGGGGTCGAGTACCACTAACTCTGCGCCGAACTCACGCGCCATTTCATTTATGCGACGAACCATCAACGGATGCGGCAACAAAACTGGCTCGGCGATTCTTTTAATCAAAAACTTTTGTGCGGTGTCGAACTCTTTTGCGCCGCGGTAAGGACTTGTCAGTACTGCAAAGTTGTCTGGTGGCAATCGTCGCCACCATTCGTAAAGTACATTTTGAATGCCACCGATCTTGGGCGGAAAATCATTCGTTACAAGCAGATGCTTCATTTGCTATTACTTTACGCTTGGCAACGAGTCGAGTTCAGCCTGCACGATCGGATCGCTATCTGTGGTCGGCAAAAACTGTTTTAGACCCAATCGAGCTGCAGCCCAAACTGCATGCGCTCGCAAAATTGGTTCACGATCAACCAAATATCGTTTGAGTATATTTTGTGTGTCTTGGTCTGATGCATTTGCGACATTGCCGAGAATTATCAGGGCATTGCGACGAAGCCACTTTGGGTCACGATCTGAAATGTACCAAGCCTTAAAATTTTCGAGCAAAGTTTTATCGTCCAAATTCAGTACAGACATCACGCTGGCCCACGCCTGAGTTTTGCCGTTTTGTTCTTCGACGATCGCATGGCGAACTGTCGGCGGGCAGACTTCTTGGCAGTCATCGCATCCGTAAAGTCGGTCGCCAAGTGCAATGCGATACGCAGAATCGAATACACCGGGTTTTTGCAGTAACCAAGCCAAACATTTTCGAGCATCAACGACACCTGGTGCGACTATTGCCTGTGTCGGACAGTTATCTATGCATCTTCGACACGAGCCACAACCATCTTCGACAGTTTTTGTTGACGGTGCTAGTGGTGCATCAGTGAGAACGCTGCCGAGCACGAAATAACTGCCTGCACCTTCGATCAGAAGATTTGCATTTTTGCCATACCAACCGAGTCCTGCTTGATATGCGACTTCACGATCAACAAGTGAATTATCGTCGGCCAAAATAATTGCCCGCCAACCATCGGCTTTTAATTGTGCCGCGATTTGTGCAAGGCCGAAACGAAGAAGTTCGTAATAGTCAGCCCATGCATATCGGGCGATTCGCGCAGAAATCTGATCTGGTTTAATCGGCGTCTCTGTTGCATACGATCGCGCACCAACAATTATTGATCGCGCAGTCGGCATTGTGCTGGTTGGATCTGTGCTTCTAGCTGGATTGCGATATGTGAATTGCATCTCGTTGTGTAACCCGAGAGATTTTCGTTCGGTGAGCACCTCGCGGGCGCGATGCAAAACATCGGCACCAGTGATGCCCACGCGGTGCAAGCCAGCGGTGATGCCGATTGAAACTAATTGCTCTGCATATCGGCTCGACGAGATGGCAGGGGTTTTCGCGGGCTTAAGTTCGGGCGATGAATCGCTGGATTTAGTCTCTGGTTTTTTAGCTAACTGCACGATGCCGAAGCGTAGGCACCATTCCGGCATTTGCCAGCATTCGCAGAGTCCTTTGTTCTTCTAGGTTCAAAACCACTGCAGATTCGCTTGATTCATTGCAGAAGAACGAGACCACGCAATCGTCACAGGCGGCACTCGCCCGCATGATGCAGGTCTCACAACTGATTTCAAGTGACCCATCATTGTGCAGTTCTTGATTTGTAACGGCGATTCGGGGGAAATCTTTCACCAATTGTCTCCTCTGTTTTGGGCGTTTTTAAATACAACTTCGTATATAAATACTGCCCAATGGGTGTTACAGAGTTAGAAAATTTTAGATTGCGAGAAGTTGTGCGCCTTGGGCGGCAATTCGCAAGACCATTGTCGAACCTTGATCTGGAAACTTGTCGGCAATATTTTGCGCATCTGCGGGGTCACACATCGCAGCAATAGTTGGCCCAGAACCAGACAACCATGCACACCACGCACCAGCATCAATACAACTAAGCATCGCGGCTTGCGACGCTGGAACTTTTTTAAATCGCACATCTTGGTGCAGTCGATCTTGCGTCGCTGTTTGAAGTGCCGAGATATCGCCTGCCGCAAGCGCTGCCACCAATAGCGCCGTGCGACCGACGTTAAATACGGCGTCAGCAAATGAAACAGTCGTTGGAAGTTTGGTGCGTGATTCACGCGTCGACGTTTGCTCTTGCGGAACCCAAACAATTATCGCCGGATCTAGTTGTGTCGGTATTCGCACAGTTGAACCGGCAACACTTGCCACAACCCCACCAAGTAGCGACGCCGAAACATTGTCAGGATGACCTTCAAGTTCAGTGGCGATCGCAAGAAGTTCTGTTTGCGCATTTCGAAAAACAATTTCATCTGATCCATTTTTCTGCGCATGCGCCAGTGAAACACCTGCTACTCGTGCAGCACCGCTAAACCCCAACCCTTTACCCATTGGCATTTGTGAACGCACCCATAACGGCCCTTGTCCACCACAGTGTTTGAACGCCACAAGCACAGGATGGTTTTGGGTCGCTTCAATCGAATCTGCGGGCGAAGATCCAAAACCTGCCTCAAGGTGCAATGACAATGCCATCCCTAAAACATCAAAGCCCGGCCCAATGTTTGCCGAACTTGCAGGCACACGCACGGCGATCGAGTTGCTAGATGAGTTCATGATTAAGAATTATTTTAGTACGCCATGTGCTTGGCGGCATCAACACTTATTCGAATGACTTCATCGAGCACATCGCGTGCTGAACCCGAATCTATTGACGTCGCGGCCATTTCAAGCCCAAGTTGCATGTCAGAGGCTTTGCCCGCGACGACGATTCCAGCCGCGGCGTTGAGCAAAACAATATCTCTAATCGGTCCTTTTGCGCCGTCCAACATCTCGCGAAACATTTTGGCATTGTCTCGCGGTTCACCGCCGCGCACCGCAGCAACATCGGCAAAAGCAAGCCCGAGCGAGCTTGGATTAATTTCAAATTCTCGCAACTTGCCGTTATTCATTTCAACAACCGGACATGGACCGCTCAAAGAAAGTTCATCAAGTCCACCATGACCATGCACTACCCACGCGCGCTTCACGCCACGAGTAACCAATGCATGTGCCATCACGCTTGCAGCTTTTGGGTCACCGACGCCAACCACCATGAACGAAACCGGAGCAGGGTTTGCCATCGGTCCAAGCAAATTGAAAACTGTCGGCACGCCGATCTCGCGGCGCGATGGGCCAGTAAAACGAAACGCCGGATGAAATCGTTGTGCAAAGCAAAAACCAAAACCTGTTTCTTCTACACAGCGCGTAACACCCGGCCCATCAAGTTCAATCGCCACACCAAGAGCTTCAAGCACATCAGCGGCACCACTCTTTGACGACGATGCACGACTGCCGTGTTTGCAGACGGGTATTCCTGCACCGGCAACCACCATTGCCGCCATCGTTGAAACGTTCACCGAATAACTGTGGTCACCACCAGTGCCGACGATGTCAATTGCTCGATCGGCCACGTCATCACTCAGCAAAACACGTTCTGCGGCTCGACGCACTTCGGACAGCATTCCTTCGAGTTCAATTTCTGTTTCACCTTTTGCCCTGAGCGAAATGATAAAAGCTGTTATTTGCGATGGTGTGGCTTCGCCAGAAAGTACTGACCGCATTGCCGCACCCGCATGACTTGCAGATAAATCTTTTCGTGCGAGTAATTGCGAAACTATCTGTGGCCAGCCGCCAGCGAGATCAATCTCACTCACGAAATTTCTTTCTTAGGCGCTGCGTCGACTGATGCGCAACAACTTTCGACGTTCGCGAGCCGACGCCCCACCCCAAACACCTTGTTTCTCACGACTCTCGAGCGCATAGTTAAGACACGCTATGCGCACTTGGCAGGTTTTGCAGATTGAAATTGCTTCGTCGCAGTTATCTTCGCTATCTGGATAAAAAATATCTGGGTTAAGCCCTTGACAGGCTCCTTTGGCACGCCATGTTAAGTCGTACTCAAGCACTTGAACCCCCTTGTTCTCGTAGCACCCGAGACACTAGGACTTCAGTACGACCCTTCGCCAATCCGCTTGTTGTGGTGAAAATTCACACCCAACGTAGTGCATAACCACTGTTAGATTTTCGGTGTTCGTTTAGAATGACGAGATGTCAGACAACAACAACCCCTCACCAAACAGGGTTGACACACTTGCTAAATTAGCGACACAAAATTTTGACATCGTTGTGGTTGGCGGTGGCATAACCGGACTTGGTGTCGCACTTGACGCAGCATCTCGTGGACTAAGTGTGGCCCTCATCGAGCGCGACGACCTTGCTTCTGGGACTTCTTCGAAGAGCAGCAAATTAATTCACGGAGGACTTCGATACCTACAACAAGGTGAAGTTCGACTTGTCTACGAAGCACTACATGAACGTCAGCGACTCAAGCGCAACGCCCCTCACCTTGTGCAAACTCTGCCGTTTATGATTCCAATCCTGAAGCGTGATGGTGTCGTATCAAAAAAAATAGCTCGAGCACTTGGCTCGGCAATGTGGATGTACGACCTAACGGGTGGCTGGCGTATCGGCAAGTTTCATCGTCGACTCAAAGCCGACAAAGCCTTCAAACATCTGCCGACGATGTTGCGTGGGCGTTTGGATTCTGCATACGTTTATTTTGACGCAATGGCAGATGATGCAAGAATTTGTATCGCACTTGCGCGAACTGCGATAGCCCATGGTGCCGTGATTTCTAACTACACGTGTGTCAATGAAATTCTGCACGACTCAAATGGTGTCACCTGCGGAGTTCGTGTGACTCCACGCGGTGCAGAATCATTTGAAATTCGGTCACGAGTAGTAATCAATGCCGCCGGTGTTTGGTCAGATGAAGTGCTCACGACCGATCTTGGATATAACCCCGACAGTATTCGTCCAGCCAAAGGTGTCCATCTGACAGTGCCCTGGAAGAAAGTTCGCAACGACATCGCGGTTGTGATTCCAGTTCCTGGCGACAGACGAAGTTTGTTTTTGGTGCCATGGATTTCAAATTATGATGGCACATATCAATACACGTACGTCGGCACAACTGACACTGACTATCAAGGACCAATAGACGACCCGCAGTGCACAAGCACCGACATTGATTACGTACTCAAGGCCCTCAACGCTGCGGTCACAACAGACGTCACGCGCGAGGACGTAACTGCAGTGTGGTCCGGGCTTCGACCGCTCGTCAAGAGCGTGAGTGGTGAAAAAATCAATTCTCGAACTGCGGATCTTTCTCGACGCCATAAAGTAGCAGCATCAAAATCTGGAATGATCACCGTCACCGGCGGAAAGCTCACGACCTACCGCAGAATGGCGCAAGATGCAGTTGATGCGGCACTTATCACTCTTGACAAAAAAGCACGATGCAAAACAAAAGGACTGTCATTAATTGGCGCAAGTTCTAGCAATTTGAAAAATAGCGATGCTCGAGACCAGCATCTTTTTTCGAGATTTGGCAGCGAAGCCAAAATGATCAAAGATCTAATCAAGCAAGATTCTGATCTTGGCGAACAACTAATTCCGGGCCTGCCTTATTTGCGGGCCGAAGCCGTCTTTGCCGTTACTCATGAAATGGCCAACACACTCGACGATATTCTTTCGCGACGTACAAGAAGCCGAATAATCAACCGTCAAGCCACGGTCGCAAGTGCTCGCAATATTGCCCAACTGATTGCACCATTACTCAAATGGTCAGAGCAAGATATCGATAACGAAGTTCTGGCCTTCACGAACTCGTGTGCCCTAGAAGACGAAGCCTCAGTAACTATCTCGTAATCAATCAAAGGACGGTCTTATGAACACACGCCCAACACCTCCGATTGAGTTTTCAACTGATATCGACGAGATCACAGATCGTTTTCAAACAAATACAACGGAGATCTCGTCCGAGTTCGTTGCAGGTTTGAATAAAATCTGCCCAAGTTCTACCGAACTCGCCGACCGTGTCGAACACTCGCGAGATTGGTGGCCGCTTGCAATGCACTGGTCATTGAATGCCCAAACCGCTCGACGAGCAGATGTAATTTGTCGACCAACCACCACCAAACACGTCAGCGAAGTAGTTGCACTGTGCTCTAAAAATTCTGTGCCCGTGACGGTTTCGGGTGGGCGCTCTGGTGTTTGTGGGGCTGCTATCCCGTTATTCGGTGGCGTCGTGATCGATATGACATCTCTTGCGGGCATCATTAATGTCGACGAAATTTCTGGTCTTGTCGAAGTGTTACCCGGAACTTTCGGTCCTGATCTAGAAAATGTACTCCGCGAAAAATATCGCCTCTCTGTTGGGCACTTTCCGCAATCATTTGACATTTCTACTGTTGGTGGCTGGGTCGGCTCTCGTGGTGCCGGACAGTTTTCAACTCGCTACGGAAAAATTGACGACATGGTTGCTGGTCTTGAAGTTGTACTCGCCGACAGCTCGGTGATTCTCACGGGCACCGAACCTGCAGGCGCAGCCGGCCCAAATCTCACATCATTGTTTATCGGCAGCGAAGGTTCGCTCGGGATAATTACAAAAGTTTGGTTGCGTGCACATCCAATTGCCCCAGCGCAGCGTCGTGCTGCATATATGTTCGGATCATTTGCTGCGGCCGTTGAAGCGATGCGAGTATCGATTCGCTCTGGTGCAACACCTGCAGTTTTGCGTTTATACGACGAGCGCGAAAGCAAACGAGCCCATGGCGGTGACGGGTCGCAATGTGCGCTACTTGTTCTTGATGAAGGCGAACCTCTTCTGATTGATGCGATGATGCAGGTTGTCGACAACGCTTGTCGTGCGAATGATGCGCAACCTGCCGACGTAACGCTTGTCGAGCATTGGATGAGTCATCGCAACGACACAAGCGGGTTACAAGTTTTATCCAAAAAAGGATTCGTAATCGACACGATGGAAGTCGCTGTTGTTTGGTCACGAGTTAATCAGGTTGCCGAGTCAGTCAAGAAGGCGATTATGGCGGTAAGCGGTGCGCGAAGCGCCAGTTGCCACATTTCGCATAGTTACATAGATGGCGCATGCATTTATTTCACTTTTGTTGCAGAACCTACAACTAATACTCTCGCCGAAATTGAATCGACGTACGAGGCGATTTGGAACGCCGCACAAAACTCGGCACTAGATGCTGGTGCGAATCTTTCACATCATCACGGTGTCGGCATCAATCGCGCAAAATTTATCAAGCGTGCACTTGGGCCCGCGCACAATGTGCTCAGTGCACTCAAATCAGCGCTTGACCCAAAGGACATTTTGAATCCCGGCAAATTCGGCATCACCTCGAGTCGTGGTGAAGTAACGACAAAGCGATAACAACTTGAGTATTTTGGTGGTTGATATCGGCACGAGTGGGTTGCGTGCTGGAGTGATTCGTCAAGATGGCTCACTTAATTTCTTGAATTATGAATCATGCAGACCTGACACCCCGGCACCCGGCCTTGTCGAATTTGATCCACAAAAAATGGCTGAAGCAGTTTTGCGAGTGTGTCACGCCACGATCAACGAGTGTTCAAAGACCGACAAAATAGATGCAGTCGGAATAACAAACCAACGCGCATCCACAGTTATGTGGAGCAAAACAACCGGCAAGCCACTTGGTCCTGCACTCGGCTGGCAAGACTTACGCACCGTAACTCAATGCATTTCTGCTGCTGCAGAACACCAAATTAAACTTGCTCCAAACCAAACTGCGACAAAAGCCGCTTGGATGATTCAACAATATGTCGTAGCGAAAAATCTTGACCTGAATGATGTGCGCATTGGCACCGTTGATTCGTGGATCGCATCTGTGCTTTCGAATAACGAGTTGCATGTAACTGATTCGACGAATGCCGGAGCAACTGGTTTGTGCTCACTTGATGCAACAACCTGGTCAGATCGGATCTGTGACCTGTTAAAAGTCGATATAAATCTGTTGCCGCAAATCGTAAAATCAACAGGCATTATCGGCAACGCAACTGCTCTACCAGGATCGCCACCGATTGCGGCATTAGTCGGTGATCAGCAATCATCGCTGATTGGCCAAGGTTGCGTTGCAGTTGGTAAAACAAAAATTACGTTCGGCACTGGTGGCATGCTCGATGTGTTTACCGGAGATGTTGGTCCAACGCGAATGGTGCGTTCAGAAAATGGAAGTTATCCGATCGTGGCTTACAGCGACGCAAAGACGACACATTGGGCGGCCGAAGCAATCATGCTTTCTGCTGGAACAAATATTGATTGGCTACGCGATGACCTGCAAATTATCTCGACAAGCCAAGAAAGCCACGATGTTGCATCTAGCGTTGATGATTCAGGCGGTGTCGTATTCGTGCCCGCACTATTTGGTCTCGGCACACCGCATTGGGATTACGGCGCACGCGGAACTTTGCTTGGTCTTACTCGCGGCACCACCCGCGCTCACATTGTTCGTGCGGTTCTCGAAGGCATCGCCCACCGCGGTGCTGACATGCTCGAGGCTGTTGTTGCTGATACGAAACTTAGTATTTCAACATTGCGCATCGACGGCGGGATGAGCCGAAACCCCACATTTGTTGCGGCATTAGCCAACACAACAGGGTTGAATGTAGAAGTTTCCCCTGTTGTAGAGGCGACGACTCTGGGTGCAGCCTTTTTGGCTGGCATCGCGATGGGCGTTTGGGAATCAATTGATCAAGCCACCCAAACGCAGAAACCCACCAAAATAGTGACTCCAAACGCGACGACCAATCGCGCACAATGGCACGAGGCGATCGGTCGTTCTCGCGGATGGATTGCGCCGTTATCGAGTCTTAACTTCTAAAGTCGTCTAGATTTAGACGATGCTTTCAGACAATGATATTAATCTTCTGGCATTTACCCAGTCTCTCGAGTTGACGACACGCGACTTGTACCTGACGGTTGTCGGTCTCAAAACACTCAGCGAACAAGAAGGCGCACTTCTCGCACAATTTCATTCACACCATGTGGCTTATGAGCAATCACTTAACGGATTACTCGGCAAGAATGCCGCGACTGCACGCAATGAGAAAGTGTTCATAGATTTTTCATCCAAGCTTTCAAAATCATCAACACCCTGGGCACAACTTCTAGAAATTGAAAACATACTCGTCGCGACCCACGCGAAAACTATTGAAAGTATCGAGTCGGCGAAAGTTGCTGCTCTCATGGCATCGATAGTTACCGTCGAGGCTCGTCACGCCGCGATTCTGGCGACGTTGACTACTTCAGATCTTTCTGCAGCATTGGACAACAAAGCAATTGCCTTGGTTGCATCATGATCGCTCTTTCTCGCCGCGAACTCCTGCGTCTAAGTGGCTTATCTCTGGCCTCAGGACTTGTCATTGCTGCTTGCGGAAAACAATCTGGGCTAGTCGACGACAACGCAATTGCGAGCCTCGGCCAGGCACCAAAAATTACCCCGCTCGCAGAGGCAGAAGTCACCGATGCCGTTTTGCTTCGCACGGCAGCGTCACTCGAATACAACGCAATTGAAACTTACATGACTGCGCTTGATCTCGGAATCTTGACCGGCGATCTCGCAAAAGTTGCAGAAATGGCCAAACGATTCACTGCTGATCACCAGCAACATGCTGATGCCGTCAATGCGCTCGCTGTGAAACTCGGCGCCAAAGAATATACCTGCAGCAATACTCGTATCAAAGATTTATATCTTGCACCGGCAATAAAAATAATCACCGAGGACGGTAACCCAAATCCGGCGATGGATATTGTCGCACTTGCGCATGCTGTCGAAAATCTGGCGGCAGAAACTTATCAGAGTGTTGTTGGTCTTTTGACTGACCCAATATTGCGTGCCGATGCGATTCGAATTGGTCAGCAAGAAGCTCGACATGCTGCACTACTCGCACAAATTTTGAATCCAGGCCTCCAAGGTGTTGGTCCAACATCTAATGAACAAACTGGCAAGCCAAATATCGCCGCAGTTCCTTCAGCCTTTGGCTCGTTGGCAAATATTCAACTTGCGATCGGCAAACCAAAGCCAGACGGCTCACGAATCACCTTGATCCTTGAAACACCGAGTCTTAACTCGTTGATATACGACTCTGTCGTCTGCCAAGCGTAAATCCTCGCCCATACACTTAAAGCAACGGTGAGTCGGTCAGACGACCGCAGTGTTGTGATGTTCGCATTTCAACATTGAGGAAAGTCGGGACTTCGCAGGACAAAGTGCTGGTGAAAGCCAGATCGGGGCGACCTGATATTACGTGCAACAGAAAATAAACCGCCGATGGACAAACGTCGCAAGATATTTGTAACAGGTAAGGATGAAACGGTGCGGTAAGAGCGCACCAGCGCAAATGGCAACAGTTGCGGCTTGGTACGTCACTTGAAGCAAGGCCATGCAGGGGGTATGAACTGTCCGTTTGCTTTCGAGCAACCCTCGGGTAGGCCGCATAGATGGATGGTCGTCAGTGTCGACAGGAAACTGTCGGAACTACAAAATCCCGCTTATCGACCGACTCACTGTTATTACAACCTCTCGAGAACTGTTAATTCTCGCGTCGCAACGAACCCTTTTTTAAAAATGCGGTTCGACGGGTGCGGTCTGACAGAGAAAAATATCGCCACGCGATAATGCAACCAGTGATACCAATTATTTCAAGGGGCAAATTCCAAGGTCCACGCTCAACAGACAACAATAATTTCTGGTCAATACTTGTGCCGGTTACTGGCCACCAAAACATTTTCGTATCGGTAAACGCCAAATCATAAATTAAATGGATGAACATTCCAATCGGAATTGCCAACAATCTTTGACGAATTGGTCGACGCCCAGCGGTCGCAATCATTATCGCAAACAAAACAGCGATACTCGTGATCACACTGTGTAGTGGTCCGACTCGCCCACTGATCCCGTCTATCAAATCTGGTGTCAGTGCCGCGATTGCCAACAACCGATAGTCAAACTTCGGGTCACGAAACACGAACCATACAGACCAGATCGAAGTAGCGATAAACCAAAAAAACATTATTACTAAATAGCCAACAAACAATCGCAATTGGGACATTCAGGCAATTCGGTTGTTGGCAGTTTTTTTAAAGCCGAGAGCTCGACAGGTGACAAATCTAAATGGCATGACTGACACGTAACGCCGTGCAAATCAGCTACAACTGGTGCATTGCGTTTGACGCGCTTCAATTCATAAAGCGACAAAAGTTGTGGGTCTACGGCACCAGCAGACCCTGTTCGTTTTACCTCAAGGTCGATTCGCAAAGCCTCACATTCAGCGATGACTAGCGCCAAAGCAAGATTCGCATTTTCAATTGCAGTCTCCTGAACTGCAAGTTGGAAAGTAAGTTCAGCCAACTGTCGATCAAACTGTTCGGCTGTTTCAAGCAAAACCAACTCGCGATCGTCATTTGCGCTTCGCTCTGAGCTGGCCATCGCTATTTCGTGTTGCAACGCTTCGGCTTCACGCGGCGCAATGATGGTTTTAAGTTGCTGGGCGTATTTAGCAATTGCAGATTCAAATTTTTTGTTAGATGCTTCGAGCGCATCTATATCGCGCTGTGCGTTTTTTTGCTGGGATGAAATATTCAGGCTTTCTTTTTTGATTTGATCACGCACTCCAATCGCCGTGGCCAATGTCGTGCGTTCAGCAAGTGTCACGAGACGATGACGCAATTGGTGCAAAGCGGTGTCAAGATGTTGAAGATCAAGCAATAGTTTTAGCGAAGAC
>BJGF01000028.1 GCA_014190295.1 Actinomycetes bacterium
GGCATCGCCACCGAGAGCCTCGACCATTGTCGCGAAATCAAAACGCATCAAACCCAGCCACGAATGTTCTGGGTCGCCAGGTTTGCCGATCAAATCATCGTCGCGCAATACATCGACATACCGCACACCCGTTTCGGCACCGATTTGTTCGAGCACCGTCGACGGAAACACCTCGCTTCCGAAAATCGCTTTGACGTTTTGATTTTTTACTTGCGTTATAAGTTCGGCAATTTCCTTTGGACTTGGTTCGTCAAACGACGAAGGCTGAATCGCACCAATCACAGTGAAGCCATATTCAACTGCAAAATATGCATACGCATCATGATACGTAAGAAGTTTGCGCTGACCTTCGGGGATGGTTGCTGTCGCGATTCTTATTGCATTGTCAAGTGCGTCAATCTTCACAGCAAATGCAACGAAGTTTTTCTCGTAAATAGCCGCATTTGATGGGTCTCGACGCACGAGCACATCTCTGACAACGGCAGCATACTGTTTTGCCATCGGTGGGTTTGTCCATAAATGAGGGTTCGGCTTGCCGCCCTCTTTTGGAAACGAGAAGTCAAAAATATATTCGGATTCAGGCAAAATCTCGCTACCAAGTTCGCAAATATTCGCAGAAGATTTGATGTTCGCCAGGGCAAGATCTTTAGTCGGCTCTTCAAGCACTAGGCCGTTGATGAAAATAATGTCTGCAGATTCAAGCGTGGCCGCATCACTTGGCTTGGGTTCAAAAGTATGCGAGTTGGTGCCCTCAGGGACGACACCTGTAATCACCGAAGCCGTGCCACCAGCGATGTTTGCCACAATGCTCGTAATCGGCGCAACTGTTGTTGCGATATTCAGCGGTCTACCCTGAATAACTTCGCCCAGTTCGCAGCCAATACTTTGGCTGGTTGATATTTGCTCAGAACCAGCGCAACCCGTCGCAACGACAAACAGAACAACAAGGGGTTTAAATTTCATATTTTGCCCCTTAAGTGGCGATGATTTGGTCAAGAATTTGTGCAACTCGTAACGAGTCTATAAGTGGCATCACCCAGCCCGAATTTGTCGCAACTTTTTCACTCAATTGTTGCGCCATCTCAACGAACGCATCAACCTCGGCAAAATCTTCGACGCGATCGTTAACGCGCAACGAACTCGGCTCACGCCAAGTTGAAAAAGCTTCACCATTTTCAGTTGCGATGATGCCAGAACTTCCTTCAATCTTAAGTATCTGGGGTACATCTTTTTCAAACGAGCTCATCAACTGAACGCTTGTTTTGTTGTTGATCATCGCTTTAACTTCAGTCGTCAAATCAATTTTTGTGGGGCCAATTTTTCGATCAACACTGTTTATTTTCAAATCGTTGGCACCTTGAGTGAGTGCCACCCACATATTTGCTTGGTAGCAACCAATATCGAGCAACGCACCACCACCCAATAAGGGGTCAAGCCGATAGTTCTCTGTCATTTCTGATTTGAAACCCCACTGCGACTCGATTGATTTGATCTCGCCGATCGCACCAGATTCGACTAATTCGACAATGCGTCTAAATCGCGGGTGCCAACGAGTCCACACTGCTTCAACCAATAATCGATTACAGCGTTGAGCGCAGTCAATCATTTTTTGAACTTCTAAGGCATTCAAACCGAGCGGCTTCTCGCACAGCACATGTTTGCCTGCTTCTAGAGATCGCGTCACCCACTCAAGATGTTGATGATTCGCAAGACTTATGTATACGACCTCAATTTGTGGGTCATCAAGCAAATGTTGATACGAATCGAAAACTTTTTGCGGCTCGAGTTTTGCCGAGCGAGAAGTGTCGCGACTTGCCACGCCAAAAAGTTGGGCGTTGTTTGCGGCATGGACAGCCGGCGCCATCGCCCTATTGGCGATCCAGCCCGCACCAAGAAAACCCCATTTGACCGACATAGTTAAACCAAACTTGAAGTGATTCTGTCGCGCAATTTGGGTACAACTGGCATTGCGTTGTTGAGAGCCGATTCTTCTGCGGCTTGCATGATCGCTACAACATTTCGTGACTGCAGTGCACTGACTGACATCGGCTTGCCACTCGTGAGATAGCGAACAATTGACTTATGAAATTCAAATTCATCTAGTTTTTCGAGTTCAATAATTTGCAAGGTGCCGTCTTGGCGATGCAATGTCAAATTAGCTGGAAGATCTGCCACTGCTGGTTCGGCTGCCGGGTTCCAATCACCAACAATTGCGCCGAGTGTGCCTAGAACATAAAATTTTGGCTTTCGTGCCGCGGCTAGATCTGAGTGAATAAAAGTTGCTTGCTTGCCAGTTGTAAATGTAATTGTCACCTGAGCATGATCTGCGTTCGTCGCATGTGCCCAAACTCGTTTGTGATTTTGTCCACTGACATGCGCAACGTCATCGTTAATTATGTTCAAAATCTGATCAATAAAATGACTCCCCCAGTCAAAAATTGCACCACCAGAAACAACTGCGTCAGAGTGCCAGTAGTCGCACGGCCTCGAGTATCCGCCGACAAAAGTATCAAATTGATAAACCTCGCCGATTGCGCCTGACGAAATTAACGAGCGCATCGTCACGAAATCTGCATCAAACCGACGATTTTGATAAACAACAAGTAATAATTTTTTATCGGTCGACAATTTAATCAACTCATCACATTCATCTATTGTTAGAGCCATCGGCTTTTCAAGCACAACATTGATGTTGCGCTCTAGCGATTCTTTCGCCCAGTGAAAGTGGCTATTCGGTGGTGTTGAAATAACCACCAAGTCGAGCAAACCAGAATCAAGCATCTGGTTCGCATCATCAAAGCCGACAAAATCTGGTGCGAGTTCGCGAGCCGCAGCAATTCGCTCGGGTTTCGTGTCGCATACAGCGGTGAGAATTAATCCAGCCGTATTTTGCACCGCCAAATTGTGCTCAGAGCCGATTGCCCCATAGGCCAATAAACCGACTCGAATTGGTTTAGTACTCATTGCCGAAACAACTGTATTCTGACGGCGGATACATAACACTCAAATTGCCAAGTTGATCGACGAAAGTGACAGAAATAATGAGCACGCAAAGCACGACCGATTGGCAGGCGCATAGTGCGCAGGCGTCGCTGGCGTCGCACCGATTAGTTGGCTGGATCTATTGGGACCCAGATGCAATTTCGCGATACACAAAACTCGGCGTTGAAAACGGTCTTGGTTACTACATCGCTTCGCGTTGTGCACCGCTTGCCAGCGCTGGCGATGAAGTTGTGATCGCCGCGTGCTATTCGATTCATGCTGACTTTATTCGTCTGGCGCTAAAGCTCGCGCGAGAAAAAACAACATTTGAAGACACCTACCGTGTACGAAACGAAGCAGTCGTGCGCGGATTAAACGAATTCGTTCCTGAAATCGTTGATGATCTTGGCACGATGGCAAACGATCTATGGCAGGCTGCCGATAGTTTGCCGATTTCAGGGCGAGTCTTGCACGCAGCACATCGCGGTTGGCCACGTTGTGAAAACGAACCAGTATTGTCGGCATGGTTGGCAATTAATTGCATCCGTGAGTGGCGCGGCGACACGCATTGGGCAATTCTTGCGGCCCACGACATCAGCGGTGTGCAAGCAGGTTTATTGCATGATGCATTTTTGGGATACCCCGGCGACTGGATTCCGCGAAGTCGTGGTGCCAACGACGCACAACTCGATGAGGCTTGGGCTTTGCTTGATCAGCGTGGCTTCGTAACAGAACGAAAAATTAATAATGTTGGATTGGCGTTTCGCCAACAACTTGAAGACACGACTAATCAACTCAGCGAGCGCGCCTGGCGAAACTTAGGCGAAACAAAAACTCGCAAGTTCTATGAACTTATTTTGCCGCACAGCAAAACACTTCTCGCCCGAATCGATAAAACCGCCGGCGAAAACTGGATGCCTGCTGCACGCGACTCGCGCCGAAAATAGTTTCATCTAGCTAGACAACTAAAAAATGAAATGAGAGAACAGAAATGAACACACCAAACACAACTCGTGCATTTACGGTCGGCAAAACCGAATCAGGATGGGCACGCAAAATTGTCGATATGCCAATAGACAAACTCGGCGACGGCGATGTACTTATTCAAGTTGAATACTCGGGCATCAACTTCAAAGATGGTTTAGCCAGCACTGAGGCTGGTCGCATCGCACGCATTGATCCGCTTATTGGTGGCGTTGACTTGGCCGGCAAAGTTGCTGAGTCAGCGAACCCAAACTTCAAAGTCGGTGCCAGTGTGATTGCGCACGGATACGACATCGGCGTTGCTCATCACGGCGGGTTTTCGCAATATGCTCGCGTGCAATCAGCATGGCTTGTGCCAATGCCAAATGGTCTTGATGCACGCACCGCAATGATGATCGGCACAGCCGGATACACGGCTGCGCTTTCGGTTGATGCACTCGAAAAAGCCGGACTCAAGCCAAACACGGGCCCAATTCTTGTAACTGGCGCAACTGGGGGCGTGGGTTCAGTGGCTGTAGGCATGCTTGCACTTCGTGGGTATGAAGTCGTCGCTAGCACTGGCAAACCAGAAACTGCTGAGTGGCTCAAACAAATCGGTGCCAATGAAATTATTGATCGCGCAGAAACTTCAGTCGAATCTACGAAGCCACTTGAGCGCGAGCGTTGGGCAGGCGCAATTGACTGCGTTGGAGGTGCGACACTCGCCTACATCTTGCGCACTTTAAAATATGGATGCAGCGTCGCTGCAAGCGGCCTCACTGGTGGCACAAATTTACCAACGTCTGTATTGCCATTCATTTTGCGTGGTGTAAATTTGCTCGGCATTGACAGTGTGCAAACACCGATCGAACCGCGCAAAGCGATGTGGTCACGAATCGCCACAGACTTGAAACCAACTTGGCTTGAAACACAAGTCGTCGAAATCATTGGTCTGAACGACTTGAGTGCGCAACTTGATCGGATTCTTGCCGGAAATATGCGCGGCCGAGTGCTGGTTGATCCACATTTATAGATTTATAACGCGAATATAGACTGCGGTATTATCTAGGCGACGACAAAGGAAAAACAATATGAGCGCAAGCATCGACGCCGAGCAACTACAAAAAGCTAAGACAGCAAAAGGCTTCATCGCTGCCCTTGACCAGAGCGGTGGCAGCACACCTAAGGCGCTGAAACTTTACGGCGTGGACGAGTCTGAATATAAAAACGATGCTGAGATGTTTGATGTCGTGCATGCAATGAGAACGCGAATTATCAAGAGTCCGGCGTTCACTGGAGAACGAATTCTTGGAGCGATTTTGTTTGAGATGACGATGGACCGCGCGATTGACGGCAAGGGCACCGCCGAATATTTGTGGCAGAACAAGCAGATCTTGCCGTTTTTGAAAGTTGACAGTGGTTTGGCCGACGAGAACAACGATGTGCAAGTCATGAAACCAATACCTGAATTAAGTTCACGTCTCGTGAGCGCAAAATCGCACGGCGTATTTGGCACGAAAATGCGTTCGGTGATCAAACTTGCCAACAAAACTGGTGTGATCGATGTTGTGCGCCAACAATTTGAAATCGGCAACGAAATTATCGCCGCCGGGCTTGTGCCGATCATCGAACCAGAAGTCGACATCAAGAGTCCAGAAAAAAGTGCCGCTGAAGGTTTGCTGAAAGCCGCAATTCTTTCTGAACTTGACAAATTAAATAGCAATCAAAACGTAATGCTGAAGTTGACATTGCCAAACGAACCAGGGTTCTATGCACAGTTGACAAAACATCCACGCGTTGTTCGTGTCGTTGCTTTATCTGGTGGTTATAGCCGAGAAGAAGCAAACAAGCAGTTGGCAAAAAATCAGGGTGTGATTGCAAGTTTCTCGCGTGCGCTTACCGAAGGACTCTCTGCACAGCAATCTGAG
Source organism: Actinomycetes bacterium (assembly GCA_014190295.1). Taxonomy (GTDB): domain Bacteria; phylum Actinomycetota; class Acidimicrobiia; order Acidimicrobiales; family Ilumatobacteraceae; genus BACL27. The sequence continues at coordinate 5,874 of BJGF01000028.1, forward strand.
ACGCAGTTCAACGGCGCTCTAGATGCGGCAATTCAGAGCATCTTTGAGGCCTCGAACAAATAAATTTTTGATCTGATTCGGTTTATATCGCCGCCCGGCGCGCCGAAATGTTAATCAGGTTTTGCGTGTAACTATCTCGTGGCGACTTGATCACGTCATCGACCGACCCCTGCTCGACGAGTTGACCGTTACGCAACACCAGAATTCGGTCGACAAAACTCGCAACGAGCGCAATGTCGTGCGAAACAATGATCATTGCAATATTAAGTTTACGCTGCAGATCTGCAAGCGTCTTCATCACCGCTGCTTGCACGGTGACATCTAAAGCCGAAGTAACTTCGTCAAGCAACAACAATCTGGGTTCGGCAAGCAGAGCCCGAGCGATCGCAGCGCGTTGCTTTTCACCACCCGACATCTCGCGTGGACGGCGCGTCAAAAATTGTTCACCAAGACCAACCGTAAGCAACGCCGAAGAAATCTCACTGTTCGTGGCATGTGTATATCGCGAAAGCGACTGGGCAACTGTGCGCATCGGGTTCAGCGAGTCATCAGGGTTTTGAAAGACCATCTGAATCGAAGACAAAACTTCGCGCGGACGCATTTGCAGCGCCGTCGACAAGTCATAACCATCGCCGTCATGTAATGAGCCACCTGTTACCGACACGAGACCACAAATCGCCGACAACAAACTTGATTTACCGCTGCCCGACTCACCGATAATGCCAACTACTTCACCTTGCTTGATTTCTAAATCAAGCGAATCGATCGCCCGAGTCGTTTGACCACGAACAATCTGCAATCCACGGCACACAAGAACTCTTTCGTTACTTTGCGAACTTGATTCACGAATTCTCTGGTCGAGTTTCGGGATCGAACTGACGAGTGCTTTTGTATATTCATGCGACGGCGAACGCAAGACCTGAGAAGTTTGACCCAACTCAACGATTCTTCCCTGATTCATCACGGCAATGCGCTTTGAAATCTGGCTGACGACTCCGAGATCGTGGCTCACACACACCAATGCAAAACCACGCGAGCGTTGCAGGCGATCAATCGTCGTCAAAACCTCAGAACCGATGCTCACATCAAGCGCCGAAGTCGGCTCGTCGAGTAGCAACAACTGCGGCGATCTAACGAGTGCCAGAGCCAGAAGCACGCGTTGACGCTCACCACCCGAAAGTTGGTGCGGATAGCGATGCAGATATTTTTCGCCACCAAGACCAACCTCAGCAAGCGACTCAAGCACTCGCTCATCGACGGCCTCACCTGAGACCGTGTCGCGAAAATGACTGAGTACTGTCAAGTGTGGCGTCAGCGATTCGCCAATTGATTGCGCCACTAATGCCACCACGCTGCCGTAAATATTGCTTCGCTCGGCAGGCGTCGCAACCAGCAAATTCTTGCCGACAGTCGTGACTTCACCTTGGTCAAGCACCAAACCTGGTGTGAGCACACCCGCCGCAAGTCGCAACAAAGTTGATTTTCCGCTACCGGAGCCCCCGACGATGCCGAGTGTTTCTCCGTGCCCAAGTTGCAAGCCAATTGCTTCAAGAATCGGCCGAGAATCACGGGCCTCGTTTTTTATGCGGACCGTTACGTTGCTGAAACCCAAGATTTGAGATTGCGTAAGCGTCGTAATCATGTTCACTCGTGATCGACCAATGCTTGAATCGCCAACACAAGTGATGCCAGCATCATGATCGGCGCAATTACTAATAACGGATTCAATGTCATATACGACCGCGACTCAGCGATCATCAAGCCCCACTCTGGTGTTGGTGGGCTCGCACCTAAACCCAAAAATGAGAGAGAACTAAAAGCCAAAAGAATCCAGGTGAACTGCATCGCAACCTCGGTGAACATCACTCGCCAAACATTCGGCAACACTTCGCCGAACAAAATGCTGATTCGACTTCCACCTTGCAACCTTGCAACACGAATGAAGTCGCGCGCCAACAAAGTTTGAGTTGCGCTGCGCGCTACTCGGGCAATGGGTGACGCATACATCAGGCCCAGTGCGACGCTCAAAATAAGCGGATCTTGGCCAAAGAAACTTGAAATCAACAACAACAGAATCAATGTCGGTAGAGCGAGCATAAAGTCGATCACCCGAGACAACGCTTCATCAATCCATCCGCCAGCCAACGCCGCGAGCGAGCCGATGACGATGCCAATCAAACACGAAATTGCCGTGGCGGCAAAGGCGATCACCAACGACGGCCGACCGCCATGCAACAACCGACTGAAAACATCACGACCTAAAGAATCAGTGCCCAACCAGTGATTGAGCGACGGGCCTTGCAGTAGCGCGGCAGAATCTTGCGAATCGGTCGACAACAACCGCAAATACGGCGCGAGCAGCGCAACAAAAGCATGAAAACCAAGCACACTAAAAATCAAAACACGATTTTTTAGAAAATTAAATCGCAGTAAAGTCTTCATCACATCTCTCAGCGATTGCTCGATCTAAGTCGTGGATCAAAAACACGCACGAGCGAGTCGGCCAGAATCGACGAAACCAGATACACGGCAAGACCAAACAAAATGATCGGCAAGATCAAAGCCGTGTCGCGATCAGAAATCGCGTCAATTGCCAATCGCCCGAGGCCCTGAAAATTAAACGCGGCCTCGGTGACAAAAGTGCCGGTCAGAAGCCAGGCGCCATCGAGTGCCACGACATTCACAACAGGCGGCAAGGCCGCGGGCACGATATGCCGACTGATCATCTTTCGCTCATTGGTGCCACGCAATCGGGCGCTTTCAACAAACGGCATGTTTTGCACGTTGGTCACACTCGCCCGCATCGTGCGCATTGAGTGCGCAAAAATAACAACTGCGAGCGTCAACGCCGGAAGCCAAACATTCGGCAAGAGTTGCAACAAGGACGCATTGCTGGGCATGACACTGACCCCCGGAAAAATCGGAATCCAAATAGACAACACCAGCCACAAGACCGTTGCAATGACAAACTCGGGCAGAGTCATCGCGATAACGCTGAATTGATTAATAGCCTTGCTGATTCGTTTGCGTGGATATCGCCCAAGCAACAGACCAACGACGATTGCGCTCGGAAACGCAATCAATGCCGCCACGGCAGCCATAACTGCCGTGTTTCTCAAGCGTGGAATAATAATTTTAGAAACTTGCTCGTCGCGTTTTATCGAATAACCAAGGTCGCCGCGCACCAAGTCGCCAGACCAGTCTTTGATACGAACGACTACCGAGTCGTTTAAGTTATTCTCTTGGCGACAAGCATCAATCTTTGCGTTGGTGCCAAACCGCCCGAGCAGCGCCGTACAACCATCACCAGGAAGTGCGTCAACACCAACAAACGAAACAACTGCTAGCGCAATGAAAGTTGCAAGAGAGAAAACAACCCTTCTCACTAGATTTTTCAACGGTTCATTCTCGCTGTCTTCACGAAACGCTAATTTTTTCCCATCTCACAGCATCAATAACAATCGGTTCGACTCCTTTAACTTTGCTGCTCATGGCTCGGGTCAAAGTTTTGTGATACGGCAAAAAGATTGCCGAGTTTTCAAACAATCGTTCTTGAATTTGCGCATACTTCTTTGCTCGCTCAGCCTGATCTTTTGTTGACCTGGCTTCATCAAGCATCTTGTCAAGGTCTTTGTCGACTTGGCCAGTTGGGTTCCAAGATGCTGTGCTGCGATAGACCTCGTTGAGCACCTGCGTCGCAGGTCGTTGTCCCCAACTGTCAACAAACGCCGATTCTTTCATCCACACGTCATCCCAAAAACCACTTGCGTCGGCCATTTTAATTGTCACACGAATGCCCGCATCTTTTACTTGATCTTTATAAGCCGTCACAAGTTCAACCATATGCACTTCGACATCACTTGTATAAATGTCGATGTCAATGCCGTTCGGGTATCCAGCTTCGGCAAGCAAAGCCTTTGCACCCTCGGTGTCTTTGGCGCAATCACCGTCCCATCGATAAGGGTCAGCCGACCACACTGGTGTATCGCACGCAACGACACCTCCGCCGACGCCGAGCACTGTGTCGGCAATAACTTGTCGATCAGCGGCAATGCGCAAGGCTTTACGCACACGCGCATCGCTAAACGGTTCTTGATCAACTCTGAAGTCGATTGCATTCCAATCGCCTGACGGAATATTCTGCAAAGTGAACTTGGCCTCGTCACCAAACATCGCCGAAGACTTGCCGTCGATCGCCAACAGCAAATCAACTTGATCTCCGGCTAACGCCTGGGCGGCAGATTGCGAATCGGCAAAAGTAATGATTTCGATTTTGCTAAGTTTTGGTTGACCAAAGAAATAGTCTTCGTTTGCTAATAGAACTGTTGTGCCGGCTGGGTCAAAAGTTTCCATTTTGAATGGCCCAGTGCCGATTGGGTTCTTGCCGATTGTCGATTGAGAGTCGACAGGTGTCATCAACGCGCGATAGTCGGCAAGCAACAATGGAAAGTCGGCTTCACCGGTCGACAAAGAGAGCGACACTTCGTATTTAGACACGGCTGTCACCGACGAAATAACGCCAAGCACCGCAAGAATCGGCGAGTCAAATTCTGGGTCGATCATGCGGTTGATTGAATAGACGACATCATCGGCATCGAACTCGCTGCCGTCGTGAAACTTCACGCCTTCGCGCAACTCAAGTGTCCACTCGGTCAAGTCATCATTCGACGACCACGACAGAGCCAACTCTGGAATTGGTGAAAAATCTTTGTCGACACCGATAAGCCGATCAAAAACCATATTGATTGTCGGCCAAGTTCTGTTGCCGTCGTATGGGTCCATTGTTTCAGCGCCACCGAAACCGGCATCGTTACCGACACGCAAAACACCAGCCACAGTCGATGTTCGACCGCAAGACGCCAAGGCGCCAGAAACAGTTACTAGTGCCAAGAATATGACTACAACTTTTCGAATTCTACCCACGTTGATGACTATAGCCGTAAGGTAATCTTCTCTCAAATGAGTTCATTCACTATTGCCTCATACAACATTCAATATTCACTTGGAGCAGACAACGAATACGACATCAAACGTGGCCTTGATGTAGTTAGTGATGCTGACATTATTTGTTTGCAAGAGATAGATCGAAATTGGCGGCGCACAAAGATGGCCGATCAATTTGCAGAAGTGCAAGCACTGCTGCCCGATCGTTATTGCGTCTTTGGCCCGTCACTCGATGTAGACGCGAGCGACAGAAAGTCAGATGGGTCGGTCAAAAATCGTCGTCGACAGAGCGGGCAAATGACAATAAGTCGCTTTCCGATTGCGTCTTCACGCGCGATTCACCTGCCGAAAGACGACACTGGTGACGCCATGAATAGTTGGTCCGCTGCACTTGAGACCGTGATCATGACACCAGAAAAACCTGTGCGCATAATCAACTTGCACCTCACAGATATCTCAGAAACAAACCGTGTTTCGCAGATTTCTGCGCTGATCAAGCATTGCGAAAACGCCACGATGGAAGGCGGTGCATGGAACGGCAAAGAATGGGATAATGCATCGCGAGAACATTGGCAACTTAACGATCCAGTTCCTCCAATGCCGGCTGAAATAATTTTCACTGGCGATTTCAATGATCAGCCGAACTCTCGCGTTGTTGAACTGATGCATCAGGCTCAATTTCGCGATAGTTGGCAACCAACTAAAAACTCAGGAACTGGCGTGACTTTTAAAACAAATCCCGAACAAGGCACTGACAGCGATATGCGCATCGACTTTATTTTTGTTTCGCCCCACTTCGAAGTAATCGACTCGCATATTGATGAATTAACTGGTGCATCCGACCACCAACCAGTTTGGGCAACCCTTCGCGTCTAAGCCAGTAAACAGCACGATTTAGCCCAAAATAAGCCTTTTCGGGTAATCCACCAAATGCGCCCGACCATCTAATACCTTTGAGACATATGAAAAAACGTGACCTCATCCAAGCAGTAGCTATCCACGCCGACGTCGACAAAAAGACAGCAACTGCTGTCGTCGAAGGCACCATTGATGTAATTCTGGCAACAGTTGCCAAGGGTGACATCGTAAATATCTCGGGCTTTGCAAAGTTTGCAAAAAAGTACCGACCAGCTCGTATGGCTCGCAACCCGGCAACGGGTGAAGCAGTCAAAGTGAAGGCGAAGACTGTCGCCAAGATCACCGCGTTGAAGGGCTTCAAAGACATCGCTCTTGGAGTTGCTGCTGCGCCAAAGATCATCACAGTGCGCAAGCCTGTCGTTGTAGCAAAGCCTGTAGCAAAAAAGCCTGTCGCTAAGAAAAAGAAGCGCTAGTTCTTAGTTCGACTTCACCGTCGAACTGATCAATATGTAGTGACTTTCTAAATGCGCGTACCAACACTTACAGTGTTGAGATGATCTCAAGTGCCGACGCTCTTGCCACTCAAGCAGGCGTGGCGATTCTTAAACAAGGTGGCAACGCAGTCGATGCTGCGATCGCAACAAGCGCAGCAATGGCTGTTGTTGCGCCACACCTTTGCGGAATGGGTGGCGACTTATTTGCGCTAATACATCTCGACGGCGAAGTACATTCACTCAACGCAGCCGGTCGTGCCGGCTCTGGAGTTAACCCAGATCAATTGCGACAAAACGGGTTCACTTCAATGCCGATGCTCGGCGATTTCAATTCGGTGACAGTGCCCGGTTGTGTCGCTGGTTGGCTTGCTTTGCACGAGCGATTCGGCACACTCTCACTTAATGATTTATTCACAACGGCGATTGATCTTGCGGAAAACGGTTTTGCTGCATCGCCATTGCTGATTGGTTCGATAAAGCGTCTTGACGAATCTGTAAAACAAAACTTTATTGAACTCACATCGCAGGCAACAGATATTGGCGCCAAAGTAAAGCGGCAAGGCGTCGCACGAACACTTCGGGCGATTGCTGAACACGGTCGCGATGCGTTTTATGCAGGAGAGTTCGCATCTGGCTTGATCAAAATGAGTGAAGGAGTTCTTTCACGAGACGACTTAGCAAACGCCAAAGCAACTTGGGATGCACCGTTGTCGATTGATGCGTATGGCTACCGAATTTGGTCGACTGCTGCCCCGTCGCAGGGTTATTTATTTCTCGCAGCGCTCGCACTCAGTGAAAAACTTGATCTACCAGATGATCCAAATGATGCGCAGTGGGCTCACCTACTTATTGAAGCATCACTCGCAGTTGGTTACGACCGTCCAAATGTGTTGCACGATCGTGCTGATCTGGCTGCAGTTTTGCCTGAACTTGCCAGCCGAAACCACTTAGTGAACACAAAGTTTGCATCACAACGCAAACACCCAGGCGCCGACGGCGACACAACATATATGTGCAGCGTCGACAAAAACTTAATGGGTGTTTCACTGATTAATTCAAATGCCTCGGGTTTTGGTTCGGGTCTCGTAGAACAACAAACCGGGATCAATCTGCATAATCGCGGATTGGGTTTCTCGCTAATTAAGGGCCATCAATCAGAACTCACTGCAGGTCGTCAGCCGCCGCACACTTTGTGTCCAGCATTAATAACGCGCAGTGACGGTTCTTTATTTTCGGTGCTTGGCACTATGGGTGGTGATGCTCAGCCGCAAATTATTTTGCAAATCATCACTCGCCTACTGCGACATCATGAATTTGGTGCACCTAAAAATTGTGTCGATGCTGGTCGTTGGGCATTGCGAGGACCAACAACTGGTTTCGATACTTGGACTGCTAACGAATCACCAACTATTCAAGTAGAAGGGCATGCACCCGACAGATGGACGACCGAACTTGCTGCGCATGGACATAAAGTTGAGCGACGAGCACGATTTGATTCGGGCTTCGGACACGCAAATGCAATCGTCGTGCTTGATGACAAAACACTCGTCGGCGGTGCCGACAGTCGCAGCATTGTTGGCAGTTGCCAAGGGATCTGATGGACTTATTGCCAGGCGACGACGACCAACGGCGAATTGCTGTTCGAGAGTGGATTAACAAGCATCCAAAACCCAACGCCGACGAACTCGCACTTGCCGGATATGTTGCACCGCATTGGCCGCAACCATACGGACTTGGTGCAGATGCGTTGCAGCAATTAATTATTGATCAAGAACTGCAACGAGCAAATATTTCTCGCCCGTCAAACCCAATCGGCATCGGCTGGGCTGGACCAACGATCTTGTTTGCCGGAACAAAACAACAACAACAGAAATATTTACCGAACTTGTTGTCAGGCGCAGAATTTTGGTGTCAATTGTTTAGTGAACCTGATAGCGGTAGCGATTTAGCGAGTCTGCGAACGCGAGCAGAACTTGACGGTGATGAATGGATCATAAACGGTCAGAAGATCTGGACATCTGGCGCACAATATGCAAAGTTTGGCATTTTGCTTGCACGCACAAACCCAGATGCACCAAAACACAAGGGCATTACATATTTTATTTGTCCGATGGACTCACCAGGCATCGTAATTCGTCCAATCAAGTCGATGGCAGGTGCCGAGTCTTTTAACGAGGTATTTTTCACTGATGTACGCATCCCAATGGCAAATGTTGTCGGCAATGTAAATGATGGATGGCGACTCGCCAAAGTAACACTCGGCAACGAACGAGTTTCGTTATCAACAGGAGGTGTGCTTTGGGGATATGGACCAACAGCACTTGACGTGATCGAGTCGGTGCGTGCAACTGGCGGAATAAAAAATCGTGTGATGCGCCAAAATATTGCACGAATTTATACTGAGCATGTGTTGCTCGAAATAATCCGGATGCGCACACTCACCCAAAGATTGCGTGGCGCGCAACCTGGTCCAGAGTCAAGTATTCGCAAGATCATCGCCGACGAACACGGGCAACATGTGATGGCACTCGCCCGCGAATTAATTGGTGCCGATGCAATGCTCACTGGCGTCGAAAATGAATCTAAAAAGACACTGCAAAATCATGCTTGGTATAGCGGATATATGTTCTCGCAAGCATTGACAATTGGTGGTGGGACAGGTGAAGTGCAACGCAACATTCTCGGTGAGCGTGTGCTCGGCTTGCCGCACGAACCCGAGCCCAAGTGACGCCAGAATCTCGGCGATCTAAGAGTTAATCATTCGGGTGATACCGTTCAAATTGACCGTCAAGACAAAAGCAGAGGCAACCAGATGACTTATGCAGGTGATCGAGTTCTATACGACGCGGACACACACATCATGGAGTTGCCGGACTTCTTGAAGAAATTTGCGGATGCTGATTTGCGCGATCTTCTGCCAGAGGTCGACTATGGCCGTTCACTTGTAACCGACGAAGAAGTCGCCGTGATCGTCGGCAATGGCTCACAACATACGCAAGAACACAAACAATCGCTGATTGCGCTTGGCAATCGAATGATTACTGAGGTCAAAGAAATTCAAGCGCTCGGGGCTTTCGACAAACATGACCGCGTGACAGCAAGCGACATGCTTGGTTTCAAAAAACAATTGGTGTTTCCGACACATAGTTTGCACATGCCGTTTTCGCCAAGCAGCAAAATTTCTGACAAGTTGCGATACGGCGGTGCTCGCGCGCACAACCGTCACATGTCTGACTTCTGCTCGATCGATGATCGACTAATGGGCGTGGCTGCGATTCCTCTTGAGAATCCTGAACTTGCGCTACAAGAAGTGCAATGGAGTTTGGACAATGGTCTTGAAGCAATGTGGGTTCCACATCGTCTCGCTGCAGAACGTTCACCGACACACATTGACTTCAACCCGATTTGGGCGTTGCTGCAAGACGCAAAAGTACCTGTGGTGTTTCATGTTGGCGGCAACCCGTTGCAATTGAAACCAGAATGGAGCAACAACGGTCGTGGTGCGACGCGCGACTGGATGGGTGGCGGAGAAAATGTTCGTGCCCGTGATGCAGCCGTGATGCACCAAGGAATCGAAACTTTTATCTCGATGCTGGTGCTCGACGGGGTTGTCGAAGAATTTCCGAATCTCAAGTTTGCATCTGTCGAGCTTGGTGCAGGCTGGGTTCCTGAAATGTTGGTGCGGCTTGACCAAATTCATAAGGCGTATTCACGAGTCGACGAGAGACTAAAGAGTTTTAAGCGAACCCCTTCAGAACAGATTCGACAACAGTTTGGTTTCACGCCATTCGTGTTTGAGGATGTTTCACGACTAATTGATCAGTCAAATGACGATCTGTATTTGTTCTCTTCTGATTATCCGCACACAGAGGGTGGACGTGACCCGATCGCAAGGTTTGAATCGTGCATGCAAAATGTGCCACAGACTTCGGTTGATAAATTTAATTCTGGTAACTTCAGGCGAGTCTTCGCTCACGCCTAATTTGCGGCGCAAATTACTTAAGTTAATTGCCTAGCAATATTATGGGCGGGTTTTTGGAGACTCTGTTTTGCGGGGGTCGCTAATGATCGTGTCTGCTAATACTTTGTCGATTGCTTTTAGCGTGTCAGCGTCAAGCACAACACCTGATGCTTTGACATTGTCGTCAAGTTGTTCTGGACGCGTCGCACCGACGATCGCAGATGCAACATTTTTATTCTGTAATGTCCAGGCGATTGACATTTGAGCCATTGTTATGCCGGCTTGCTGTGCGATCGGTTTGAGTTGTTGCACTTTTGTTAGAACATCATCGTTGAGCCAACGAGAAATGAAACTTTTGCCGCTTAACTCATCGGTTGCACGTGAACCTTCTGGCGGCGGTTGGCCAGGCAAATATTTGCCAGTTAGAACACCTTGAGCCATTGGCGACCAGACAATTTGCGACATGCCCACGTCGTGCGAAGCCGGAATAACTTCTTGTTCAATAACGCGCCACAGCATTGAATATTGTGGTTGATTCGAAATCAATGGCACATGCAGTTCTCGTGCGAGTGCTGCACCGCGCGTGATCTGGTCTGCATCCCATTCTGAGACACCTATATATAGTGACTTGCCTTGTCGCACGATGTCGGCAAACGCCAGCATTGTTTCTTCAAGTGGTGTCTCAACATCAAAGCGATGCGCTTGATAGAGATCAACATGATCCATCTTTAATCGCTTCAAAGACGCGTCAATCGAATGCATGATGTGTTTGCGCGATAGACCGCGATCGTTTACGCCACCACCAGTTGGCCAATAAACCTTGGTAAAAACCTCGATGCTTTCGCGCGGCACGCCAGCAAGTGCACGACCCATAACTGCTTCGGCGCGCGTGCCTGCGTAAACATCGGCCGTATCAAAAGTAGTGATACCAAGATCAAGTGCGCGCTTGACACACGCATTGGCGGCGTCTTCTTCGACTTGACTGCCGTGAGTGATCCAATTGCCATAACTGATTGCTGAGATTTTTAAACCACTATTGCCGAGATATCTGAATTCCATGCATACAAACTACTCTTCGACCGTATGCATCGTCCAATGAGACTGGTTGGTATACCCTTGCAGACGTAAAGCTTCTTCCGTCTCCGAAAAGTAATAACAAAGATGCCGTGATCGGTGC
>BJGF01000029.1 GCA_014190295.1 Actinomycetes bacterium
GGCAAGACCGTTCTTGTTCGTGACATAGCCCATACCCAGCGATGCGTTGACGGTGTGGCCGAACATGCCCGAAGTGATGCTTCCGACGAGTTCGCCGTTGCGCCAAATCGGTTCGTTGTGATAGAGCAAACGCTCCGGGTCGGCGAGTGAAAACTGCACCATGCGTTTGTGAAGTCCGGATTCTTTTTGTTTGACGAGCGCTTCGCGACCAATAAAGCCATTTTGTTTGTTCATTGCAACTACGAAACCGAGACCAGCCTCGAGTGGTGTGTCGTCTGGTGAAACATCGTGACCCCAGTGGCGGTATCCCTTTTCGGTGCGCAGCGAATTGAGCGCGTGATAGCCCGCATGACGCAGACCAAAATCTTTGCCAGCATCAGTAATCGCGTCGAACACGCCCATTGCAAACTCTGTCTCTATGTAAAGCTCCCAACCGAGTTCGCCGACGTATGTAATGCGATTCGCACGCACGCGAGCATAAGCCAGGTCAATGATTTTTGATGTACCGAACGCAAACGATTCATTTGATAAATCATCTGGTGTTAGTGAAGACAACAGTGCACGCGAGTTAGGTCCCATCACGCTCAATACGGCCTGCCCAGATGAAATATCGATCGCCATCGCTCGAGCCGTAGTCGGAATGTGATCGCGAAGCCAAGCGAAGTCACGCACTTGAGTTGCTGCAGCTGTGACTATTAAATATGAGTCAGGTGCTTGGCGCGTGACAGTTAAGTCGGCTTCGATGCCGCCAGTTTCATTAAGCCATTGCGTGTAGACGATTTTGCCAACCGGCACATCAACTTCGTTGGCGCAGATTTTGTTGAGCACCGACATCGCATCTGGCCCTTGCAAAATGAACTTACCGAATGATGACTGGTCAAACAAGCCGACGGCGTTGCGCACGGCATGGTGTTCTTGCGCGCTGTAGCCGAACCAGTTTTGCTTGCCATATGTATAGACATATTCAGGTTTGACACCAGCAGGAGCAAACCAGTTCGTGCGCTCCCATCCGGCAACTTCTCCGAAACAAGCACCGCGCTGCGCAAGGCGATCATGCAGAACAGATTTACGAACTCCGCGAGCAGTTTCTGGTTGTCTAAATGGCCAGTGCATTGCATAGAGCAAGCCGAGCGTTTCGACGGTGCGGTCGTGCAGATATTTTTTATTGCGTTGAAATGGCATTGAGCGGCGAATATCCACATCCCATAAATCCATCGGTGGGCGACCGTCGAGAATCCAGTCGGCGAGAACTTTGCCGGCACCACCAGATGACTGAATGCCGATCGAATTGAAACCTGCAGCGATAAATAAATTCTCGACATCAGGTGACTCGCCGAGAAGGTAGCGATCATCTGGAGTAAATGATTCTGGTCCGTTGAAAAACAATCGGATGCCGGTCTTTGCGAGCAACGGCATGCGGTGAGTTGCTGCTGCTACTAATGGTTCGATGTGTTCAAAGTCTTCTGGAAGAGAACTAAACGAGAAATCTTCTGGGATGCCTCTCATTCCCCAAGGTTTGGCAACTGGCTCAAACCAACCAACCAAAAGTTTGCCGGCGTCTTCTTTGAAATATCCGCACCCATCTGGGTCACGAAGCACCGGCATATTCGGCGAAATATCTGGAATAGCCTCGGTAACGATATAAAAATGTTCGGCTGCGTGCAGAGGCACGATTGCTCCTGCGGCATCGCCAAGATTGCGAGCCCACATTCCTGCGCAGTTGACAACAAACTCGGCACGAATTTCTGATTTCGTGTCGCTTCCATCGCCGAGTGTCGTCTTTACTCCGACTGCTCGATTTTCTTCGACGATTATCGAGTCGACTTTAATATTTTCGATAATTTTTACGCCAAGTGCGCGCGCACCTTTTGCAAGTGCTTGAGTTGTGTCGATTGGGTTGACGACGCCATCATTTGGCAGATGGACTCCGCCGACTAGGTCGTCAACTCGTGCCAGTGGCAAAAGTTCGGAAATTTCTTTGGGTGAAATGATGTTTACGTCAAGACCGAAAACGCGAGCCATTGAAGCACCGCGTTTTAGTTCTTCGAATCGTTCATGGTTTGGTGCAACTGCCACAGATCCGCGTTGTTGAAACCCGGTTGCTTGACCAGTCTGGGCCTCGAGAGTTTTGAAAAGATTGGTGGTGTATTGCGCAAGGCGAGTCAAGTTGTGGGTTGCCCTTAATTGACCGACAAGGCCAGCCGCGTGCCATGTCGTGCCCGACGTGAGTTGTTTGCGTTCAAGCAACACAACATCGGTGCAACCGCGCAACGCAAGGTGATAGGCAACGCTGCAACCGACAATGCCACCGCCGACTATTACGACACGGGCATTTTTAGGAATATCGACCATTTGATTCCAATTGATTCCTTATATTTTCTGAAATTTTTTCTGCTGATTTGTATAGTTACTGCGTGATTCTTTAGCATCTTCAACGCTACAGTTTGGCACTGAATTTGAAAAAATGAAACACAATCGGATGGATTTGGCGCAATGGGCGAGAGAGTAAAAATCGTAATTATCGGTGGCGGAATTGCTGGTTGCAGTGCGCTTTATCATCTAGCCAAAATGGGCTGCACAGATGTCCTGTTGCTTGAGCGCGATGAGTTAACTTCGGGCTCAACCTGGCACGCGGCAGGCAATGTGCCAACTTATTCGACAAGTTGGAGCGTGATGCAGGTGCAGAAATACTCTGCGGCGCTGTATCGCGAACTCGCAACTGACAAAGACTTTCCGATTAGTTATCACGTCACTGGTTCTGTTCGTCTTGCCCATAGTGAAGAACGCATGGCAGAGTTTCGACACGTTAAGAGCATGGCGCGTGCCAACAACATGGAGTACGACATGCTCACTCCAGCAGATCTTGTTGATCGCTATCCACTTATCAAAACGCACGACTTGCTGGGTGCACTTTGGGATCCACTAGATGGCGACATTGATCCATCACAAGTCACACAAGCGATGGCTCGCGCTGCTCGTGCGCTTGGTGCTCGAGTGCGTCGTAACGAACGCGTCACTGGCTTGCGCCAACATAAAAACCACGAGTGGACGGTCACGACGACTGCGGCTGGTGTTGAAACCGAAATTGACTGCGAAATAGTTATCAATGCTGCTGGCTATCGTGCCGGAGAATTGATGCAACTAATTGGTCGACATTTACCGATCATGACTATGGCGCATCAATATTTAATAACTGAAGAAATCGACGAACTCGCCGCACGTAGTGAACCGTTGCCGTTGCTGCGTGACCCAGACACTTCTTATTATTTGCGCCAAGAGCGAAACGGTTTCATTCTTGGACCATATGAGTGGCAAGCAACACCAATGTGGCTCGACGGAATCCCAGATCAATTCGCAAACATGTTATGGCCAGACGAACTTGAGCGACTCGAAAAACAAATTTTAGATGCAGGTGAACGAGTTCCGGTTTTGGCCGACGCCGGAATCGCTCGAGTTGTCAACGGACCAATCCCGTACGCGCCAGATGGCAATCCATATCTGGGTCCAGAACGCGGAATGCGAAATTTTTTTCACTGCAACACATTTAGTTTTGGTATTGCGCAAGGTGGCGGCGCTGGCAAAGCAATCGCTGAATGGATTCTTGACGGTCGTCCAGAGTTTGATCTTTGGGCGATTGATCGACGCCGTTATAAGGCTTATGCGACGACGCAATACACCGTTGATAAAGCAGTCGAGGTTTATCAAAACGAATATGCGATGGGTTTTCCATTTGAAGAGCGTCCTGCCGGGCGACCCGCATATATGTCTCCGCTTTATGAACAGTTGAAAAACAAAGGTGCGGCCTACGGTGCGCGCGGTGGTTGGGAGCGACCAACATATTTTGATCCAAAGAACGAAGTTACAGATCACTCGCTGTCGTTTTTTAGACGTAACGGTTGGCGCACGGTTGTTGCCAAAGAAGTTCACGCGGCCCGCAACGGTGTTGCGATTCTTGACTTGCCTGGTTTCACAAAAATCGAAGTCGAAGGGCCCGGGGCATTGGCGTATCTCGACAATTTGTTGTGCACCAAGTTGCCAAAAGTCGGTCGCATCAGTTTGGTTTATGCGTTGTTGCCAGACGGCAAAGTTCTAAGTGAGTTCACAGTTGTACGAGTGGCAGAAGATCGTTTCTATTTGGTCGGCGCCGCGGGTTCTGAATGGCACGATCTTGACGTACTCGAAATGGCATTGCCGACAGACGGTTCTGTGACATTAAAAAACGTCACTGCAGATTACGGCTCAATTATTTTGGTTGGTCCGCGATCGCGCGATGTACTTTCGCAAGTCACAACAACGCCAGTTGATAATGCTTCGTTCAAATGGTTATCAATGCAAATGATTGATACGGCTGTTGGTCCGGTTCGTGCGTTGCGCGTCAACTATGTTGGCGAACTGGGTTGGGAGTTGCACGCATCAAACGAGCAAATGGTGGCGCTCTACAACGCAATCTGGAAGGCTGGCGAAAAATTTGAAATCGCCGATATGGGCATTTATGCAGTGGATAGTTTGCGTCTTGACAAGTGCTATCGCGGATGGAAAGCCGATCTCGAAATTGGATTCTCGCCATTTGATGCGTCGTTAGATCGTTTCGTTGATCTAAATAAACCATCTTTCGTTGGTCGAGATGCGTTGATTGCCGAAAAGGCTCGCGGCTCGGCATATCGATTTGTGCCGATGACCCTCGACCAAGACGGTGACGCTGATGCGCCGTTTTGTGCATCGGTTTTCAGTGGCGACAAACGAATCGGAATCATCACCTCCGGGGGCTGGAGTTTCACATTAAACAAGAGCGTGGCATTGGCATATGTCCGACCTGAGTTTGAGGCGGCTGGCACACAAGTCGAAATCGAGATTTTCGGCACACGAAAATCTGCGACTATTGGACTTGAACCACTGTTCGACCCAAAAAATGACCGACTGAGATCTTGAAACTTAAATCAAAAGGTATTAATCGCGTGCGCGCGACCTATTATGACTGGTCTGACTTTAGAAGGGTTGTGCAGTGAAATTTAAGCCGAAGAAGGGTGACACAGTCATCTATCCGCAACATGGCGCATGCATAGTTCTGAACATGAAACGGATGAAAGCCTTTGGCAAAACTCAGGATTATTTGATCTTGCGCACTGTAATCAACGAGATGACTTTGTCGATCCCCGTCGAGCAAATCTCGACTGTTGGCGTGCGACCACCCGTTTCGTCAAGCGAACTTCAAGACTTGGTGGCAGTGCTTGCAAAAGCCGATCCGCGAGTGCCGGCAAACTGGTCGCGTCGCTTCAAGAACCATCAAGAAAAACTAAAAAGCGGCGATGTTTATCAGGTCGCTGAAGTTGTGCGCAACTTGGCTGCTCGTGATCGAGATTCTGCGTTGTCGGCTGCAGAAAAAACAATGTATGACCGTGCACGTGTCAACTTAATTTCAGAGATTCAACCAGCGCTGCGAGTGAGCACCGAAGAAGCCGAGTTGTATCTTGACAAGGCTCTTGAAAAGGGTGTACTCAGACCCGCGAGGCCGGTGGCTAAGGCCGTTGCCAAAAAAGCAGCCAAGCCTGTCGCCAAAGCGGCGCCTAAATCGCCAGGGGCAAAAATCGTGAAGGCAGTCGCAAAAAAGAAATAGTTGGGTTTTAGAAAGCGTGGGATAGATATGCGAATCGGATTCTGCGGACTCGGTGTCATGGGTTCACCAATGGCACGACATCTTGCCTCGGCTGGTCATAATTTAACCGTTTACAATCGCAACACCGAAAAATCAAAACTGTGGGTTGAAAATAATGGTGGTTCGCCAGCCGTAACACCACGCGAAGTTGCTGAGGCAAGTGAGATCGTGATGGTATGTGTCGGTAACGACAATGATGTGCGTAGTGTCGTGCTCGGAGATCATGGCGTGCTTGCCGGTCTTAAACCTGGCACGGTGCTTGTCGATCACACGACTGCGTCGGCGACACTCGCGCGCGAACTTTCTGCGACATGTGCTGATAAAAAAGTTTCATTTATTGATGCACCAGTTTCTGGTGGGCAAGCAGGCGCCGAAAATGGTGCGCTCACAGTGATGTGTGGCTGTGATGATCAGAATGCATTTGACCGAGTGCGTCCAGTTTTTGACGCTTATGCCAAAGCATGTCAACGCATGGGTGATGCTGGGGCAGGACAATTAACAAAAATGGTCAACCAGATTTGCATCGCTGGCACAGTTTCGGGTTTGGCAGAGGCGCTTAACTTTGCAGTTCGAGCGGGCCTAAACGCAGATCAAGTAGTTGAGGTTATTTCTAAAGGTGCCGCACAGTCATGGCAAATGGAAAACCGATCGAAGACCATGGTGCGCGACGAATTTGAATTTGGTTTCGCCGTCGAATGGATGCGCAAAGATCTCGGCATCTGTTTTGACGAGGCAAAAAACAATGGCGCAGATTTAACGATGACAAAACTCATTGATCAGCTTTATTCAAATGTCGTAGCAATGGGCGGTGCACGGTGGGATACCAGCAGCCTGATGAAACTTCTGACCCACCCCCAAAAATAATTTTGGTTGTGCTATTTGCCTGAGGCGGCTGTGGCGAATGCGTCGAGCAGTTTGTCGAGTTGTGGGTCGGTTATGACTAGCGGCGGACAAAAAGTGTTCGTATCTGTATTTATTGCGTGGGTGATCGCGCCCAACTCAAGCATTCGGTCACGGATTTTGATGTTGCTTTGAGTTGAATGCAAACCCGCCGCCCAAACGGCGCCATCCCCACGCGCGTGATCAATCACTCCGTCTCGAGCCAATGCTGTTAATGCTTCTCCGATTCGTTTGCCGATATGAACTGCGCGTTGGTGCAAGCCTTCTCGTTCGATGATCTCAAGATTGACAAGTGCGGCGACGCACGCAGAAGCATGACCCGAATATGTGTAGCCATGACGCAAGAAAAAATCAGGATCGGCTTCTAATGGTTTACGCACTGCACTGCCAACGAATACACCACCAAGAGGCTGATAACCAGAAGTGACTGCTTTTGCAAAACACAACAAATCAGGATTGACTTGGTAAAAGTTTGCGCCGAACCAAGTGCCAAGCCGAGCAAAGCCAGTTATGACTTCATCAAAAATCAAAAACGCTCCATGTTGGTCGCAAAGTTTTCGTAAGCCTTTTAAGTAACCCGGTGTCGGTGGGTATACGCCACCTGCGCCTTGCAATGGTTCTGCCAGAACAGCCGCAACAGTGTCGCCGCGTTGTGACATCAAAACTGACATCGCTTCAAGATCGTCACTTGCAACTTGCTCGACGTCTGGCACCAGAGGTCCGTACCCAATTTTGTTGAGCGGCAAACCCTGTGCGCTCGTGCCGCCATAGTTGGTGCCGTGATATCCACGCATCCGTGAAATTATTAATGTGCGCTCTGGGTGACCTGCCTGCACATGAGCCAACCGCGCCAACTTCATCGCCGTATCAATCGCTTCTGATCCACTTCCGCAAAAGAAAACTCGCGCATCTGGCATCGGACATATCGAAATTAATTTCTCGGCCAATAATTCGACTGGCTCACTCGTAAATGGATCAAATGTCGAATATGCCTCAAGCGTTGAGATTTGTTTTGCAACTGCATCGCCGATTTCTTTTCGGCCGTGTCCAACTGCGCAATACCAAAGACTGGCCATGCCGTCGACCAATTCGTTGCCTTTGTTATCCCACACAAGAGCACCTTGCCCGCGCACGAGTTTGATGAAGTTGTCTTTTGTTGGTTTGGCAAACGGATGTAGAAAAGCGTTATTCATGCTCGTTCACGCTAGTTCGTGGCACCGCTCTAGGCTTAAGGGCTGATGAAAGGCTTAATTCTCTCTGGTGGCGCTGGCACGCGTTTGCGACCAATTACGCACACCAGCGCGAAACAACTTGTGCCAATCGCCAATAAACCGATTTTGTTTTATGGAATAGAAGCCATGTCGCGCGCTGGCATTCGCGAGATCGGCATCATTGTTGGATCGACCCGTGAAGAAATTAAATCAGCGGTGGGGGATGGCAGCCAGTTCGGTGTGAAAGTGACTTACATTCCACAAGATGAACCACTTGGTTTGGCACACTGCGTATTGATCGCCGACAAGTTTCTCGGTGAGGATGATTTTATTATGTATCTCGGCGACAACATGCTTGAACAAGGTCTTGAAGAGTTCGTCACCGAGTTCGAAACAGCCCGAGCGAGCAGCGCAAAAGATAAACCAGCGGCACAGATTTTGTTGTGCCATGTCGAAGACCCACGACAGTTTGGTGTAGCCGAAGTTGATAAACACGGTCATGTTGTGCGACTTGTTGAAAAACCAAAAGACCCGCCATCAGATCTTGCACTTGTCGGCGTTTATTTGTTTGATAAGACGATCAACAAAGCCGTGCGATCAATCAAGCCATCTCCGCGCGGTGAACTTGAAATCACCGACGCGATTCAATGGTTGGTCGACAACAAGTTTCCGGTGCGACATAAAGTGCTAAAAGGCTGGTGGATCGACACCGGCAAAAAAGATCCACTACTTGAATGCAATCGACTCGTCTTGGATGCGATGGCAACAAGAATGGACGGAACCGTTGATGCTGCATCACAGATTCAAGGTCGCGTAACAATTGAGAAGGGTGCAAAAATTTTAAACTCGCGTATTCGTGGACCAGTAGTGATTGGCGCTGACGCAGTTATCGAAGACTCTTATATTGGGCCGTATACATCGCTTGGTCGAAATTGTCGCGTAATTAAGTCAGAGATGGACCATTCGGTGGTGCTTGATGGCAGTTCGATAATTGGGGTATCAAAGTTGACCGACTCGTTGATCGGTAAAGATGTTGAGGTAATTCGAAGTATCCAACAACCACGAGCACTTCGGTTGATGCTCGGCGATGACTCGAAAGTAGAACTCGAATAATGGCAACGATCACAGAATCATCACTGATTAAGGGTGTGCAAATAGTTGAGCCACAAGTGTTCGGTGATTCGCGCGGCACATTCATCGAAACATATCGTCGCGAGTGGTTTGTGCTGGGCCGTGAAATGTTGCAGGCCAATCGCGGCGATCGTCAGGCGGGTTGCGTCGTTGGTTTGCACTATCACTTGCATCAAGCCGACTATTGGTATGTGCCGATTGGCAGTTGTCGAGTTGTATTGCACGACTTGCGAGTTGGCTCACCGACAGATGGCGCGACTCAAGTGTTAGATATTGGTGCGCGGGCTGATGGCACGCACGATCACCGTGGAATATTTATTCCGCCTGGCGTTGCTCATGGTTTTGCATCACTAACCGACATGGCGATCACATATTTGGTTGACAGTTACTACAACCCGAAAGACGAGTTAGGTCTTGCGTATAACGACAAGGCGGTTAAAGCCGATTGGGGTGTTGCATCACCAATTTTGTCTGACCGTGATGCCGCCAACCCAACTCGCGATGCGATCGATGCGCAGGTTCGCCCATTTTGGCCGATGCGGACATAAATTAATTTATGAAAATTTTTGTTACTGGTGGTGCTGGTTTTATTGGCTCAAACTATGTGCGTTGGGTATTTGCAAACACCGACCACGAAGTAACTGTCTATGACTCGCTGACATACGCCGGTAATTTGTCGACACTAAAAGACGTTGACGACAACTCAAGATTCAAATTTGTTAAAGGCAATATCTGTCAACCTGGCGATGTCGAAACTGCGATGGCTGGTCACGATGCAGTCGTGCACTTTGCCGCCGAGAGCCACGTCGATCGCTCGATTGCGGGCAGTGAAGATTTTATTTTGACGAATTGTTTCGGCACGAATGTCGTGATCGATGCAGCACGACGACTGAACATTTCGCGAGTGCTGCACATCGGCACCGACGAGGTTTACGGTTCAGTTGAAACCGGCTCGTCGCGCGAGACTGACCCACTCGAGCCACGCAGTCCTTATTCGGCTTCAAAGGCAGGCAGCGATTTAATTGCACTCTCGTATTTCTCGACACACGGCACACCAGTGGTTGTAACTCGTTGTACAAATAATTTTGGCCCATTTCAGTATCCAGAAAAAGCGATTCCGCTGTTTACGACGAACCTGCTCGACGGCAAGCAGATACCTCTATATGGCGATGGTCTGAATGAACGCGACTGGATCTATGTCGACGATCATTGTGCGGGCGTTCACTTGGCTCTTGAGCACGGCCTAGCTGGTGAAATTTACAACATCGGTGCCGGCAACGAGACTGCGAACCGTGTTCTTGTAAACAAACTTTTGGCGCAACTTGGTAAAGATGAATCGAGCGTTCAGTATGTGGCTGACAGACTCGGTCACGATCGTCGCTACTCGGTTGATATTTCAAAGATTACAAAACTGGGATGGAAGCGAACTCGTTCACTTGACGAAGCACTTGAAGCCACAGTTAATTGGTACCGCGATAACCGCTGGTGGTGGGAGCCCCTGAAAGTAAATAAATAGTGAAACTGCTAATCACCGGTGCGGCTGGACAACTTGGCACAGATTTAGTTTTATCGGCACAAAAATCTGGTCATCAAGTCGTTGCAACAATTCATGCTGACTTAGATATCACTGACAAATCGCAGGTCGATCGGGTTGTCGGCGAAGCAAAAGCCGATGCGATTATTCATGCGGCTGCGTGGACAGCGGTCGATGCTTGCGAATCAGACCCGAAAAAAGCAATGAGCGTGAATCGTGACGGCACTGCGAACATTGTTTCGGCTGCCCGCAAGTCGGGCTCGCGAGTCATATATATATCTACTGATTATGTTTTTGACGGCACAAAGCCCACACCTTATATAGAGAGTGATTTGCCGAATCCGCAATCGGTGTACGGTGCGAGCAAACTCGCTGG
This sequence comes from Actinomycetes bacterium, assembly GCA_014190295.1. Lineage (GTDB taxonomy): Bacteria > Actinomycetota > Acidimicrobiia > Acidimicrobiales > Ilumatobacteraceae > BACL27. The sequence goes on from BJGF01000029.1 coordinate 10,806, forward strand.
TGAACAGCAATTAGATCTAGCGACTGACCAAATAGTGCGAATCTCGTGGGTCTGTGGCGAGCACGGCGCGAACATGGTCAAAACAATCCTTCGACTAGCTGCGACTAATCCAACGTTGACATTTGTTGATGACCAAATCGGCTCGCCGACTTTTACAAGCGACGCAGCGCCAGCGATTGTTGAGCTGGCCTCAAGCTCACGTGCCGGTATTTGGCATCTCACCAACCAGGGCTCAACAAGTTGGTTCGGTTTTGCGCGCGATGTTTTAACTTGTGCAGGTCTTGACGCAAATCGCGTAATTGCCACGACAACAAAGTTGCTTCAACCTGCAAGGCCAGCCAAACGACCTGCTAATTCGGTGCTTGAGAACGCCCAATTACGTAAGGCAAACCTGATGATGCTTGACGACTATCACATACCTTTGCAGCGACTTGTAGATGCTCTGACGAGTTAGGGTTTAGTTGTGGATCAAAAATCTCTGTTGCGAGAAATCGAGCCAGTCGCTGGCGAGTTATTAAATCGACATCTGGGTGTGGCCAAAGAATGGTTTCCGCATGAGATGGTTCCGTATAGTCGCGGCAAAGATTTTGTGGCTGGCGAACAATGGAAAAGTAGCGATGCTGATTTCGGAGCGGTTAATAACGAAATGTCAGATGCCGTGCGTGCATCGCTTTACGTAAACCTGTTGACTGAAGATAATTTGCCGTATTACTTTCGAGACATTGATCAGTTGTTCGGCAACGACGGCGCTTATGGCGAGTGGGGTCGCAACTGGACAGCCGAGGAGGGCCGTCACTCAATTGTGATTCGCGATTATCTCACAGTGACGCGAGCAATCGACCCTGTGGCATTAGAGCGTGCACGAATGCAACAAGTGCGCACTGGGCAAGTGCCAGCACCTCTCGATCTTTATGAAGCACTCGCATATTTGAGTATGCAAGAACTCGCAACCCGAATTGCACACCGCAACACTGGCAAAGCAATGGCCGACGAAGTTGGTCAGGCGATAATGTCGCGCGTCGGCAACGACGAGAACTTGCACTATTTGTTTTACCGCGATTTGGCAACGGCAGCGATTGCCGTTGATCCTTCGAACATGGTTATCGGCATCGAGCGTGCGGTGCGAACTTTTGCGATGCCTGGCACTGGCATCACCGATTTTGAAAAACTGTCGCGAGAAATCGCGCGCGTTGGTATCTATGATTTGGCGATTCACCACGAGCAGATTTTGGTGCCAGTTGTGTTGCGTCACTGGAAACTCGAACAACTAACAGGTCTAAGCGATGAAGCCGAAAAAGCCCGCGAGGCCTTGTTTAGGCGAATTGAGCGAATCGGCAAGGTCGGTGCCAAAATGGCTAATAATAGGGTTTTGGCCTGACCTTAGTGCTTTAGTTCAAAAAGTTGGACGTTTGCCTTTTTGGCTTGCCAACGCTGTGGCGTTTGGCATATAGTTAACACTCGGCGGAGCTGGTCAAGCGATTGATTAATTACGCCCAACAACTATCCAAATCAACAAGGGGAAATAATGTCAATAATTGAGCAATCAACAAATGAAGTTTCGACAAACGGTTTGTCGCGACGTCATTTTATTCAAGCAGCAGCAGCAACGGGTGTCGCAATTCCATTTGCTCAAATGATTGGTGGATCAGCGGTTGGTGCAGCGTCAACAACCTTGCGTTTGGCTTCGGGCAAACAAGAGCACGTAATCGCACCATGGGAAACTTCAGGCGGAAGTCTTTTCGCGTTGAGCATGGTTGGTGAGTGGCTTACATGGCAGTTGCCAAGCGGCAAACTTGAACCACGCATCGCCGAGTCTTGGACATCGTCCGCAGACGCGAAACAATGGGTTTTCAAAATTCGCTCTGGTGTGAAGTTCAACGACGGAACACCGCTCACTGCTGACGATGTCGTTTACACATTCACGTCAATCTTCGACAAGACAATCACTAAGGGTGTCTCACGAAGCAAGGGCAACTATGACAACATTCTTGATGCAAAGGGCGTAGTCAAAGTTGATGCGAACACCGTTCAATTCAACTTGCTTCAACCAAACGGAAACTTCCCGTATTTCGTTTCGTCGGCATGCTACGGAATGTGCATAATCAAGAACAAGGCATTCGGCGGCGCAGGTTGGGAAAAGACAATGATCTCGGCCGGTCCATGGAAGATGGTCAGCCACACTCCAACTGAAATCACCGTCTACGAGAAAAACCCGTACTACTGGGATTCAAGTTTCAACCCTGCCTACAGCAAAGTTGAACTGGTCCAATTCGTCTCTGCAGCAACTGCAGTGCCGCTTTTGAAGACAGGCAAACTTGACTACATCGGTGCAATGGAAGCAGCAGATGCGCTTACGCTTGATAAGGCGAAGTTCACGGTTAATACGCTTCCTGCTGGTGCAGGTTTTGCCCACGTCCACATGCGCACGAACTTCGGTCCATTCCAGGACAAGCGAATTCGTCAAGCAGCTGCACTTACAATCGACCGTCCAGGTTATGTAAAGGGCGTAATGAAAGGTATTGGTGGCATTGTCGGTAACGACAGCGTCATGGATCCTTACGTAACTGCAGACAAATCGGTGCCGCAGCGCAAAATGGATATCGCGAAAGCAAAAGAATTGATGAAAGAAGCAGGTGTGCCGAACGGTTTCAAAGTTGACTTGTCAACTTGGGCTCGTGACGACATCAACAAGTACGCCAAGTTGATCAAGACTTCTTTTGCCAAGATTGGCATTAAAGTCAACTTGGTTATTGACGGTTCAGATGGTGGTTCGGCTGTTTACTACACATACGATCCGTATCCATCCAAGCCAGGCAAAGTTAACCAATTCGACAACCACTCTTGGTTGGCTTCGAACTTGGGCATCGTTGACTGGGCAGGCCGTGGCGTTCCAGACCAGTACTTGATGCGTGAGTGGCGTTCAACTGGTGACTGGAGTGGTGCAATGCTTGACAGTCGCGTCATGGACGCTGCTGTTGACGAGTACTTGCAGGCAATTACACCTGCTGCCAAGAAGAAGGCAAGTAAGAAAATTCAAGAAGCCTCGCTCGACGAGACTCCTTACATTCTTGCTTACACTTCAAACTTGATTACTGCAGGTCGAAAGTCATTGACCGGCATGGTTGTTAACGGAATGGGTCAATACGACGCTCGCGCCGCTAAATAAACAACCAAAAACTAGTTAAGAATTAATTTAAGAGAGTCAGGGTGAAAGCCCTGGCTCTCTTTCTTTGTGCCGATTATCTCGTTGTCGGTTGCAGAATATAAACTCTTTGAAGTCATGAAAAAGTTTATTTTAAAGCGACTTGGGTTGTCGGTCGTCACCGTTTTTTTGGTGGCTGTGATCGTTTTTTTCTTGACCCATATTTTGCCAGGCAACGTAGCGCGTCAATATTTGGGTCGCGGGGCAACCGAAGAAGACTTAGTTGAATTCAGGCGAGTTTTTGGTCTTGATAAATCTCTGCTGTCACAATTGTTTATCTGGATAAAAGACTTGTTGCAGGGCGATTTAGGGCAGTCAATGCAATATCGCGGTCCGGTATCTGATTTATTGCTGCCGGCAATTGGTTATTCTTCGAAGTTGGCTGGTGTGGCGTTCTTCTTGATCGTGCCGATAAGCATTTTGGGTGGAGTAGTTGCGGCGATGAATCGCGGCAAGAAGGTAGATCGAATAATTACCGTTGGTGGTCTTTCGGCTGCTGTGATCCCTGAGTTTGTTTGGGCGATTGTTTTGGTTTTGACTTTTGGCGTCACGTTTCAGATTTTTCCGGTGACTGCGTTTCCTGAAGAAGGAAACCGAGATGTTTTGAATCAGATTTGGTATCTGATTTTGCCTTCGATCTCATTGTTGCTCGTATTGTTCGGCTATATCGCACGAATCGCCCGGGCTGGCGTAATTGAAGCCCTTGAGTCTGATTACATGCGCACAGCCGTTTTGAAGGGTCTCACGCGCCGCCAGGCTGTAACTAAACATGTTCTGCGTAATGCACTGCTGCCGACGATTGCCGTCATCGCTTCGCAGGTGCCGTATCTGATTGGCGGTTTGATCGCGGTGGAAATCGTATTCAACTACCCAGGCTTCGGGACCATTTTGAAGGGCGCGGTCGATGCCCGCGACTATTCTGTGTTGCAATCAGGCGTGATTATTTCGAGTCTCGTAATCGTTGGTTTTCAATTGATTGCCGACATTTTGTTCGCCGTTTTAAACCCTCGAATCAGACAGAAGGTCTCGGAATGAGCGTTGAAAAGTTGAGTGCGCTGGCTGAAAAATCGAACGCTGAGCGCAAACAAATTCGAAGTGAGCGGATGCAACTAGTTTTGCGCAACAAGACATTTTTGGTCGGCGCATCGATGCTCGGCTTCTGGGTGATTATGGCGATCTTCGGCAACTTGATTGCGCCGCGCGGTGCCGGTGACCAAGACTTTGAATTTGTTTCGGTAGGGCCGTCGTTGAAGTATTGGTTTGGCACAGATGCCAACGGGCAAGATGTATTGTCGCGAGTAATTCTCGGAACGCGATTGATCGTCGTGATGTCGTTTACTGCGACTGCACTTGGCACAATCGCTGGCACTGCACTTGGTCTGGCCGCGGGTTATTTCAAGGGCAAGTTTGACATGATCGTGATGCGACTGATTGAGGCGATTTCGGCGATACCAGTTTTGATCATCGCCTTACTGGCAATCGCCGCGCTTGAAGGTCGGTCACCTACTTTGACGGTCATAGTTATTGGCTTTGTGTTTACGCCAAATATTGGTCGCACGGTTCGTGCCGCCGTATTGGGCGAGTCTGAACTCGAGTATGTTGCGGCGGCTCGATTGCGCACCGAGCGAACTCCACATATTTTATTCCGTGAGATATTGCCGAATGTCTTACCACCAATAATTGTTGAGTTCACAGTTCGCCTTGGCTATGCGATTTTTGCCATCGCGACACTGTCGTTCTTGGGCGCCGGCGTTGAATACGGTTCGCCAAACTGGGGCACTCAGATTGCAGAAAACTGGGGAAGTATTTATTCGAATGTGTGGTGGGCGACTGCGTTTCCTGCACTAGCGATTGCTTCACTTGCGGTAAGCGTGAACTTGATTTCAGACAGCCTGTTGGAAGTATTTGAAATATGAGCACTGTCCCGACTCTTGAACTTCGCGATCTAGAGGTCGCCTATACGGTTCGCGGTATCGACCGTGAAGTGTTGCGAAGCGTTTCACTTTCTATTGCTCCTGGCGAGGCATACGGACTCGTAGGTGAGTCGGGTTGTGGCAAGTCAACTGCCGCATTTGCCGCAATGCGCTATTTGCCTCGTAATGGCAAGATCACCGGTGGTTCTATTCTGTTTGAAGGAAAGAACGTAACCGATCTGAGCGACGACGACGTCTCGGCCTTGCGTAGATCCGCGATTTCGATGGTTTATCAGAACCCGGCTACTGCTTTGAATCCGACGATTCGTGTTGGAGATCAAGTGGCTGAAGTATTTCAGCTGAGTGGTGTCTCAAAACTTGATTCATTCGCGATGGCTCAAGAGGCACTGGTCAAGGTTCAGATTGCCGATCCGGCTCAGGTGATGCGTCGCTATGCGCACCAATTGTCAGGCGGTATGGCTCAGCGCGTTGTTATTGCAATGGCGCTGGCGTCTAATCCACGGTTACTAGTAATGGATGAACCAACGACCGGTCTTGACGCGACGGTCGAGGCTGAAGTTCTCGATTTGGTGCGCGACTTGCGCCGCGAGACCGGAACATCGGTTTTGTTTATTAGCCACAATCTTGGTGTGATTCGTCATATGTGCGATCGCGTCGGTGTTCTTTATGCCGGTGCACTAGTTGAACAAGGTGCTACGGCTGAATTGTTCAATAATCCGAGTCATCCGTATACGGTTGGATTGTTGCGCTGCATACCGCGCGGTGGTTTGCACAAGAGTACCGATCGCCTCGACACGATACCGGGCACGCCACCCGCGCTGGGTTTACATTTTGATGGCTGTGTTTACGCCGAGCGGTGCGCATTGGCCGATGACAAATGTCGAACACAGTTGCCGCAAATGGTGACGATCAGCGAGTCGCATGTTGCAAGATGTTTTCGTAGCGACAAAGCGGGTTCGTTGCCGCATTTAGTCGAGCAGGTAGATTTTGCGCCGCAAAGTGCAGACAAGGCCACTCATGTCGGTGAATCGTTGCTCGATATCAGCCATCTGTCAAAGGTGTTTACACAAGACGGGCACAAGGTTCGTGTTATCAACGATGTTTCTCTGACCCTTGGAGTTGGCGAAACACTCGGTTTGGTCGGCGAGTCTGGTTCGGGCAAAACGACGATTGCCAAACTTCTTTTGGGTCTCGTGTCACCAGAAGAAGGTGGAGTCGTAACCCTTGATGGCAAGGGTCTCGCCAAAACACTTAATCGTCGCGATGTGCACGATGTCGGGTC
>BJGF01000030.1 GCA_014190295.1 Actinomycetes bacterium
TAGAAAATCGTTGCCCATCCACGAAAAGATTAGGTAATGCGCGGGTAGATATTTCAAGACCCGTCGCCTGATGAGTTGAAATTTGGGGGTGTGGCAAATGCGTTCCTAGTCGTACCCGTCGCGATGCGATGAGTCGTTGCGACGGTCGCATCTGGCTGCTGACGGTCACGACATCAAATTTGCCATCATTCGGGTGGGATTTTGGTGCGCAATCCCAGTCACCTATAAAACTTGTATTCAGCACCGCCGTGATTTCGCCACGCCACCAAGAATTTCTGAGCAGTGCATAACCAATGGCGATCACCATAACTTTTTCATTGCTTGAATTTGTGAAATCAATTTTTATTAGATCGAACTGCAGAGCTTGCATGCTCTTAGATTCAAGTTGTGCCCCGTTAGTGCCGAGTGCTCTAGCCAATTTCGAACTTTTGATCGCAACCATCGGCAAATGCTTTCGTTCGCCGACAAGCCCAGTTAGCAATCGTGATGCATCCGCATCGTCTTGGCATACCACGAGGTCGGTCGGCTTCAAAATATTTCGACCCCAGTCCAGATGTTTGGATATCGTCATGACGAAATCATCGAGTTCATTACAAAATGCTGCCGTGTGAGGCTGCAACAACTCCACGCAGTATCGCCTGGATCGCAGCTTGAGCGGTGTCTCGCGTTTGTGGTAATTGTGCAACAAGAGATATTTGGCGCAACAAGTCGATCAACTGCTTCATCGTTCGCACAAAATCTCCTGCAGTCAAATCTTCATCCAAAATATCAATCAATTCATCGCCACTTGCCCAGGCAAAAGTTACATCCATAAGTCCAGCGTCCAAAGATCGATGGGGTGTCACACCTGATCGCTCTTCATCTTTGGCAATTTTGTTGCTCATTGTCTGTAATAACTTCCACCTCGATTGCAACGTACTTGGAATATGTGGTTTCGGCGGCTCTTCGGCACGACGAAACTCATAAACAAAACTGCTGAGAAACGATGCAAGCTCAGCGGCGTCTAATCCGTCGAACAAATCATTTGACAGCGCCTCTGCAACGACTAAATCTAATTCGTGAAAGATTCTGGCCAGTGTGCGACCTTGATCGGTCAGGTTCCATTCGGTGACATAGCCGCGGCGAACCATTAATTGAACCAGTTCATCAAACCTGGCACTTACAGATTGCACCGACTTCTCGATTCGCGATTCCATGAGTTTTAATTCGTGATCAATTCTGTCAGCAGACTTTGCTGCCACCAAACGTCGTCGCAATTCAGGATCTTGCGTGACTGCGTGCTGGTCTTTGTGACGATGCTTTGTAACACGAACATTTGAAGTCGCCTTGTTTCTTTGTACGCGTAGCGCAGACTCTTTGATAAATTTTGGACTCGTCGGCGCGAACGGTTCAGGCAGAACGAGTCGACCAAGTCTTATTGGAGGAACTTCGAAGTCTCCTGCTTGAATTTGCAACACGGCACGAGTTGCCGTCACAACAGTGAGTTTCACGCCGTTGACGCGCTGTGCCGTTGCAATGATCACTGCCTTCGTCTCGCGACCTGCCTTTGGAATCAAGATGATGTCACCAGGTTGCAACGCATCTATCGCCTCGGCGATTTTTCGAGTGTCGATTCTTGGCTCAAGAGAGTTTCGATATGCATCAATATCGCCAAACGGGCTTGTGGCTTGTTCGCGAAGCCGGTCGCGTTCTTTGCTGCGTCTACTTATTCGCGCTTGCAATTCAACGACGTCTCGACCTGCTTGAAATTGTGCGAATGAAAGATTAAGCAAGTGATGTGCTTCTTGCCGCGAATGAGTCTGGATCAGATTCGCCGCCATGTTGTAGGTCGGGCGAAAAGCAGAAACGAGACGAAATGATCTACTTAAAGCAAGCGCTGCGACTTGATCAAATCCAACAAACGGACTGTAAACAACCAGAGCATGACCGACGGTGTCGATTCCACGACGTCCTGCTCGGCCAGTCAATTGGGTGTATTCAGAAGCTTTGAGCGGTTGATGATTCTCCCCCGTAAATTTCGTCAACTTATCGATGACTACTGCGCGCGCGGGCATGTTTAATCCAACAGCCAATGTTTCGGTAGCAAAGACGAGACGAACCAAACCTCGGATGAAGCACTCTTCGACTATTTCTTTAAACGCCGGCACCAAACCGGCATGATGTGCGCCAATCCCTGATTCAAGTTGATTGGCGAACTTCGAAAACCCGAGGGCGGCGAGGTCGTCATCGCTGAAATTTGCGACTCGCGAATCGATAATTTCTGATATCTCAGTTCGTTGCTCTGGGGTAGTTAAGCGAACCCCGGCACGAACGCAAGATTCGGCACCTTCGTCACATTGGTTGCGACTAAAAATAAAAATAATCGCCGGTAACAAATCTTGCCGTTGCAACAAATCGGCGATTTCAACTCGAGACGGAGTAAACAACCTTGAACGTTTCGGTGCAGGCTTGCTGCGTCGGTCTTGTCTATTTTGTTGATGTCTCCCCGACCGGTAGTTGCTTCGTTGAGCCGACTCGGTTGCATGTTGCTCAAGCCTTGAAACCTCCGAATTCGCCTGCCCATTGACGATTGTCTCAAACATCGAGATCTGACGATTGGCAGAATCCCCGACTACAAAATGATTGATCAGTTCAACCGGTCGTTTTTCTTCGACAATCGGCACGGTTCGGCCTCGCACGGTGCTCAACCATTCAGTAACTTCAGTCGCATTCGAAACTGTGGCCGACAAACAAACTAATTGCACATTTGGATCGAGATGAATAATCACTTCTTCCCAAACTGGACCGCGATATGCATCTTGCAAAAAATGCACTTCATCCAACACGACTACACCGAGTCGATTTAGTGCGTCTGATCGGGCATAGATCATGTTGCGCAAAACTTCGGTTGTCATCACCACGATTGGAGCGTTGGTGTTGATGCTGTTGTCGCCCGTCAATAAACCAACATCCGACTTTCCGTAATGCGCGACTAGGTCGTTAAATTTCTGATTCGAAAGAGCCTTAATTGGCGCGGTGTAAAACGCACGCTGTCCTTGTTGTCGTGCAGATTCGATTGCGTATTCAGCAATCAGTGTTTTGCCAGAACCTGTGGGTGCAGCAACTAAAACAGAGTCTCCGCGGTCTAATGCGTCAATCGCGTCTAGTTGAAACTGATCGAGTGCAAAGTCATATCTGGCGATTATTGATTCTCGACTCGGACGCGTCATCGCTGTTGCACTCGCACTAATTTGATACGGCACCTCGTCGACGGATGGCGATGAAACCAACGAAAATCGCGACAAAATAAAGTACCGTCAGGGGCGCACCGAGAGCCATCAAAGTAATTGGATCTCCACTGGGTGTGATCACCGCAGCCAGAAAAAAGATACCTACGATCGCATATCGCCACTGTGCGAGCAGAGTCCGGGGTGTGAGTACTCCGACCAGTTGCAAAAAAACTAGTAAGAGTGGCGACAAAAAGCCGACACCAAAAGCCAAAATCATCAGCGTCACGAGGCTGATGTATTTAGTGATTTGGAAGGCCTGATTGACCTCGGTCCCCGACCACGAAATCAAAAATTGCAGTGCTCTTGACAGCGTCCAATAGGCAATTGAACAACCCAGACTAAAAAGCACCACCGAAGAAACAATGAACGGAATGGTGTAACGCTTCTCTTTTTTGTTAAGAGCAGGAACAATGAAGCGCCACAATTGCCACAGTAGAACCGGCAAAGCCAGAATTAAACCACCATATCCTGCGATTCGCATTCGCGCAGAAAGTCCATCCAAAGGTCCGAGTGCAAACAGCGAACCGTCACACTTAAAATCTGGACGACTTGCACACAGATCGCGATATGGTTTCGTCAAAAATTTCAGTACCGGATCGTAAAACGCCAACACGGCTGCTGCACCTAAAGCCACCGCCAGAATTGACCTGATCAAGCGCATTCGAAGTTCGGCAAGATGGTCAACGAGTGACATCGATTTCTGAGAATCTGGCGTTTTATTACGAGACCTAAATGCCATCAAGTTGCGTCATCCAATGCAGGACTTAATTTTTCCTGAGCTATTTTTTCGTCGCTGTCATCGCCGCCAACAAAGTCCGAATTGATTGGTTCTTCATCTTTCCTGTCTTGAGCGATTTTGGCCGCACGAGCAATTGCGGTGTCAATTTCACGATCTTCGTCAGTTTGAGTCACGATTGCGTCTTGCGGGTTTGAGTCGGTAGCCGAATTGGCTTTTGACACTTCTCCATTTTCGTACGGTATAAAAGTTGGTTCAACCAACTCTTTGACCGCCGATTGATATTCATTAGCAGTATCCGTGAACAAAGATTTTACGGTATTGGTTGTATTCATCATCTCTTTAAGTGGTTCTTCCATCACCTTGCGAAAGTCTGTCTGCACGCCAGATGACATGCGTTTAAGTTCTGCGTAAAGTCTTCCGACACGACGAATCGCATCTGGTAGTTTTTCGGGTCCTAATACGACTAACCCGATTATCAGCAAGAACATCACCTCGCTGCCGGTCATATTAAACATGTCCAAAGTCTATGAGCCGCCCCCTCGTATCATCAGAGTGTGCAACAGCGTCTGCCCTCTAAATTCGTGCGACCTATATTATTTGCGCACCGTGGCGCGAGAGCGCACAGCCGTGAGAACACACTTGAATCATTTGAGTTGGCTGTTCGTTTGGGCGCCACAGGTTTAGAGACCGACGTTTGGTTGACACGAGACAACCAGGCCGTCTTAGATCACGATGGTTTGATCAAACTTCGAATGCGACGCCGGCAGATCCGCGAATTCACGACAGAACAGCTGCCCGATCACATACCAACACTCAAACAACTTTTCGAAAAGTGCGGTGATCAACAAAACTATTCAATTGATATTTGCGATCTTCGGGCGATCGACCAAGTCCACGACGTTATTAGCCGACGTGGCGAGAATTTCACAAAAAAAGTCTGGCTATGTCATCCTGACTTTGATCTGTTGTGTGACTGGCGTGAGCGGTTTCCCGCTTTGCAATTTGTCAATTCAATCAGGCTCGCAAGAATTGCCGAAGGACCAGAGCGCCGTTGTGCGAATTTAGCAAAACACGGCATTGTCGCCTTAAATATGCATCACACCGACTGGAACGGCGGACTAGTCGCACTCGCCCATCGATTTGACTTGGCGGCGTTTAGTTGGGACATTCAGCATGTCGAACAACTCTCGAATGCCTACCGTATGGGAGTCGACGCAGTATTCAGTGATTGGCCTGATCGAATGGTTGATGCCTACAACCAAGAATTCGAAGAAAAATAATCTAAAGAAAGCGCCATTGAGTCACGGGCCAAATAATCACAAAGGCTCGACCAACAATCATCTCTCGTGTGATCGGCCCGAACATTCGGCTATCAAAAGACTGTGGTCGGTTGTCCCCCATCAAAAAAAATTCGCCCTGCGGAATAACCATGTCTGCAATGTCGACGGTGCTGCACCTATCTTGTGGGTCGGTCATTTCTACGTCTCGTGCAGGCAGATATGGCTCAGGAAGAATTGCGCCGTTGATATAAACGATGCACGATTTAATCGAGATCGTTTCTCCGCCCAAGGCAATCACACGTTTTATTAAATCGTCATGCACCACATCGTTTCCGTTGACAGTGGAGCGGTCGAAAACGACCACATCGCCTCGTTTCACGTCCCCAATTCGGTATGCGAGTTTATTAACAAGAACGCGGTTATTTGTAAACATCGTTGTTTCCATACTTGGACCAGAAATGTAAAACTGTTGCAGTAAAAACACCCGGATGAAAATTGCAACGATTAAAGCGATACCAATAACGCTGACCCATTCGACGAACAGCTTGCGCATCAGCGCAGAAGCACCAAAAGTTTTTTCACCATTATTCACTGGTTTATCGTACTGTAAAATTTTAAACAACTGCTTACAAAGACGCAATCAATTTGTCGACGCGGTCGTCTTTGAACTTGAACGGGTCTTTACATAAAACGGTACGTTGCTGTTGATCGTTTAATTTCAGGTGGACCCAATCGACGGTGTAATCGCGTTTGCGCTCCTTGGCTTTTTTGATGAAATCGCCCCGAAGTTTTGCGCGAGTCGTAGCAGGGGGTGTGTCTTTCGCCGCTTCAATATCGTCGTCCTTGCAGATGCGTTCAACTAGGTCATTTTTTTGAAGTTTATAAAACAAACCCCGGTCGCGACAGATGTCGTGATACTGCAAATCAATCAATTGACTTCGCGCATCATCTAACGCCAAACCATGTTTGTTTCGAAAAGCTTCCAGCAAGTGATATTTGATAACCCAGTCGACCTCACGATTCAACTTAAGCGGATCATTCTCGATCGTCGATATACAGTGCTCCCACATCTCAAGTGCTTTTAACTCAAGTGGCAAAAAACCACTGCTGTCAGCAAACTTCAATGCTTTGTCCAACAATTCACGCTGTATATCCAGAGCCGAAAGTTCACGTCCTGAAGCCAGTCGAATTTTTCGTTTGCACGTGATGTCATGGCTGATTTCACGAATCGCCCGAGTGGGATTTTCTAGGGTGTAATCGCGAAGATCCGTGGTTTTAGATTCCATCATCCGCAAAATGCAAGCAGTTGATCCCAGTTTGAGAAAGTTCGTGTATTCGCTCATATTTGAGTCACCAACGATTACGTGAAGCCGACGGTACTTCTCGGCGTCAGCATGCGGTTCGTCTCGAGTATTAATGATCGGTCGACTGCGGGTCGTGGCTGAACTTTGGCTCTCCCAAATATGTTCTGCCCGTTGGGCGATCGAATAAATCGGACCGCGGGCAGTCTGCAATATTTTTCCGGCGCCGGTAAAGATTTGTCGCGTGACCAAAAATGGAATCAGCACTTCTGGGTAGCGCTCGACATCGTCACTTCGAGACGTCAGATAATTCTCGTGGCAGCCGTAACTGTTGCCAGCAGAATCGGTGTTATTTTTCAAAAGATAAATTGTTCCGCGAATACCTTCTTCGCGTAGTCGAAGTTCTGCGCCTTCTAGAAGTTGCTCGAGTATTCGCTCGCCCGCTTTATCATGCACGACCGCGTCATAGATCGAATCGCATTCAGGGGTCGCGTATTCTGGATGCGACCCAACATCTAAATAAAGCCGCGCACCATTTTCGAGAAAGACATTCGAACTTCTACCCCAACTAACCACTTTTCGAAAAAGATAGCGGGCAACTTCGTCAGGGCTCAACCTGCGCTGACCACGCAGAGTGCATGTGACGCCGTACTCATTTTCGACACCGTAGATCCGTCGGTCCATATTGAAAACCTAGTCAGCCGAAGGGGGCTTTGATGAATGCTTCAGGCGATGATTGAGAGCAGTTCGTTATCGTTGATCCGTTTGAAGCACCGTCTCTTGCCATTTCGCTCCAAAACAGCCACTTCTAGATCGGTATGTGCAAGTTTCTTGTCGGCACCTGAAAGTGCCGTGATTGCGCTTTGCAGGGTGACTTTCAAAGATGAGTTGTCAACATAAGCAGTCGTCAGACGTTCGGTCACGGCCTCGGTATCCCCACCCAAGACACTGAATTTATGTTCGTCTAATACCGTTCCGTCGTACATCACATGAAATAGTCGGTCACTGTCTTGATCTAAACCAGCTTCGGCAACTAGTAGTTCGACTTCCATTGGCTTTGGGGCCTCACTAAATACTTGACTAAGAATCTGCGCATATTGGTTGGCGAGACTTCGTGCGTCAACATCTTGTCTCGAGAATTGATATCCCTTGATGTCGGCTGCGCGCACACCAGCGACACGAAGTTGATCGAATTCGTTATATTTTCCTACGCCTGCGAATGCGATTCGATCGTAGATCTCGCTGATTTTATGAAGCGTCGTGGATGGATTTTCAGAAACAAGAGCGATCCCGTTCTCGTATTGCAACGCGACTAATGCTCGACCTCGAGCAATGCCTTTTCGCGCAAAATCGGCACGATCCTTCATAAATTGCTCTGGTGGAACGTAGAACGGGGTACTCATCGTGCGCCGACTTCTTTTGCGATGTCTTTATAAATCTTGGCCAACACTTCATCGGCGACTGGGCTCCATCCGCCACGCGTGATTGAAGCAATCAACGGGTAGATATTTCTGAGCGCATCGGGTCCACCTGTTGCAGAGTCGGCATCTGATGCCTCCCATAATGCGCGCGCGCATAATTTCACAGCATCATCGACTGCCAAGTCTCTACGCCATGCAACTCGCATCACGGTTCCGGCATGAAGCATTCCAGAACCGGTGGCAACAAAGTCTTTTTCTTCATATCGTCCACCTGTTACGTCGTAGTCCCAAAGACGACCTGTTTGTGAAAAGAAATCAAAACCAGCGAAAATCGGAACAACAACTAATCCTTGCATCGCGGCTGGCAGGTTATTGCGCACGAACATCGATAATTGATTGGCCTTGCCTTCAAGAGAGAGTGTTTGACCTTCGACCTTTTCGTAGTGCTCTAGTTGCAATTGAAAGAGTTTGATCATTTCCATTGCAGGACCAGCCGCACCAGCTATTGCGACCCCACTGAACTCGTCTGCCTGAACGACCTTCTCCATACTTCGATGACTGATCAAGTGACCGGAAGTTGCGCGCCTGTCGCCGGCCATGACGACACCGTCTTTGCATCGCATCGCGACACAAGTCGTGGCGTGCGGTATTACAAGATCATTATCAATAACAACCGAATCGAACGGCGATAAACCGACACGACGTAATAGCTCACCGAAATTAGCTCCGGGGTCTGAGCCCGCTGCGAACATTGGCATCGACATACGTTTTTAGGCTACGGCTACTCGCCGCCCTTCTGCACATAACTCTTCACAAAGTCCTCGGCGTTGGTCTCCAACACATCATCAATTTCATCGAGCAGATCGTCAAGTTCGGCGATTAACTTTTCGCCCTGCGGAGCAGATTTAGGTTCTTCAACCGGAGAAGATTTCGTTCTCGTAGTTGCGGGTTTTTGTTTTCTAGCTTGTTCAGGCATGCTCGCACCATAGCCAATAATTTCGACAATGTGGTAATCGTAAAACGGCCTTTAATTTGTTGGTTTGAAATTAGAGGTCGAGACCTCGTCTCCTAGGGCGGCGACCAAATCTGCAGGTGTCGCGCATCGATCAAGTAACTCTTTAGTTAGTGCTTTAGTTCCGCGCAGCGGCTCCATCATCGGTATTCTTCGCAGTGGCTCTTTGCCAATATCAAATACAACACTGTCCCAGTTTGCAGCAACCACATCGTGCGGCCATTTTTCCAAACATCTGCCTCTGAAATATGCGCGGGTCGAATCTGGCGGTGTCGTGGTTGCCGTGAGTGCCTGTTGGTGCGTTACCAAGGTTTCCAGACCAGCACGTAACGCCAAACATTTTTCTGGACGCATGTCGTGATACTGCAAGTCGACTGCTTTCAGACGCACGTCGTTGCTGCGAAGATTATGGCGGGCTGCAAGTCCATCCACGATTCGTTTCTTTGCCACCCAATCCACGATGTGTGCCACTGTCATCGGATCTCTCTGCAGACCTTCAATAACTTCACGCCATCTACGCAAAATTGTTTCGCCTTGCTCTTGTCCGACCGCGTCAAGACCGAACTTTTTCGCATATTTCTCTGCACGCAGACAGAGTTCTTGTTGAATTTCAAGCGCAGACATGCGCATGCCATTTTCCAACAGTATTGTTTGGCGCAATAACGGGTCGTGACTGACTTGTCGAATTGCGGGTACTGGATTGCCAAGTAACAGATCTTCGGGCATTTGATTGTCTTCGATCATTGCAAGCAAGATCGCCGTCGTGCCGAGTTTGAGGAAGGTCGCCACCTCGCTCATGTTGGCATCACCGACAATCACGTGAAGTCGTCGATATTTCAGTGGATCACAGTGTGGCTCATCGCGTGTATTAATTATCGGGCGTTTTAGAGTCGTCTCAAGCCCAACTTCTTCCTCAAAAAAATCTGCTCTTTGACTGATTTGATATGCAACAGAATTGTGTTGCATTTCCTCAAACTCACAGCCAACTTTTCCGGCACCACAAAATACTTGACGCGTGACAAAATGAGTAGTGATCAGAGCCGCCATTTTGGCGAATGAAAGATCTCGTGCCAACAAGTAATTTTCGTGACAGCCGTAACTGTTGCCTTTGCCATCTGAGTTGTTTTTATACGCAATTAACTCGGCACCTTCTGGCAGAAAACCTTTCGCAGCGATCATGCTCTGACGCACGATCTCCTCGCCACCTCGGTCATAGACCACAGCCTCGTCGACGTATCGACACTCTGGCGTTGAGACCTCTGGATGCGCATGGTCAACGTAATATCGCGCACCATTTGTGAGCACCGTATTGACGAGGTGCATTTCAATTTCAGGGGGGAAAGCGTCGTCTAACGAGAATCCCCTGGCGTCCGTGCCAGGTTGCTCATCTTGAAAGTCCCAGCCGATACTTTGGTCGAATCGCCCTACATACGAATTAATCAGTAATGAAGAAGCCGTGACTGCGCTGG
Organism: Actinomycetes bacterium; assembly: GCA_014190295.1. GTDB lineage: Bacteria > Actinomycetota > Acidimicrobiia > Acidimicrobiales > Ilumatobacteraceae > BACL27. The sequence continues at coordinate 10,492 of BJGF01000030.1, forward strand.
CATCCATGCCTTTAGCAATGATTCCGTATTCGGTCTCGATACCACAAATTTTTGGAATACTCAACTCAACCTCAGAGGTATTGACCTGTCGCGGTTTTCTCAATTGCTCGGCCACCAGTTGTTGTATCTCTGTCATCGGTGACGAGTGTTCTGATGAATACGATTCGCTCACCTTTTTTACCCGAAATTTTCGCCCAGTCATCTGGATTCGTCGTGTTTGGTAAATCTTCGTGTTCTTTAAATTCTTGGCGAATAGACATTGTCAGATCGGCAAGTTTGATTCCACGTTCGCCGCCACTAATCAGACGTTTGATAGCCAATTTCTTTGCACGACGAACAATGTTTTCGATCATTGCACCCGAGGCAAAATCTTTGAAAAACATCACGTCTCTATCGCCATTCTGGTAGGTCACTTCTAAAAATCTGTTGTCATCATCTTGTCTGTACATCTCGACGACCGTGGATTCGATCATCGCCGATACGGCTTTATCTATGTCCCCGTCGTTGGCCCCGATTTCGTCCGACGATATTGGAACCTCAGTAGTCAAGTAGCGAGCGAATATCTGTCTGGCTGCGTCTGCATTTGGTCGGTCAATACGAATCTTGACGTCGAGTCGCCCAGGGCGAAGAATCGCGGGGTCAATTAAATCTTCGCGATTCGTTGCTCCGATCACGATGACATTTCGCAGACCTTCGACACCGTCGATTTCGGCCAATAACTGTGGCACGATCGTTGACTCCATGTCGGATGAAATGCCGGTGCCGCGTGTTCTGAACATTGAATCCATCTCGTCAAAGAAAACAATGACGGGCCAACCCTCTTCACTCTTTTCTCTGGCGCGTTGAAATACCAGTCGAATCTGTCGTTCTGTTTCACCCACGTATTTATTCAGCAACTCCGGGCCTTTTATGTTTATGAAATAACTGCGCGCTTTTTCGCCGCCGTTTGCAGCCGAAACTTTTTGAGCGAGACTATTGGCAACCGCCTTGGCAATCAGGGTCTTTCCGCAACCCGGTGGCCCGTAAAGCAAAATTCCTTTCGGGGCCGGCAATTGATGTTCTGCGAATAGTTCGCTATACAAAAATGGAAGCTCAACTGCGTCTGCGATCTGTTCAATTTGTGAATCTAAGCCACCGATGTCGGCGTATGAAATATCTGGTACTTCTTCGAGCAACAAGTGCTCGATCTCTGGTTGGGTGAGTCGCTCTAATAGCAAATTTGACTTCGGGTCCATTCGCAACAGATCACCGCTTCGTAAATGCATGCCACGCAAAGCATCAGCGAGTTCACAGACACGTTCGTCATCAGCACGCCCGGTGACGACCGCCCGAATGCCATCTTCAAGAACTTCTTTCAGATGCACTACTTCACCGATCGGTTCTGATTCGCGTACTTTAACTACATTGAAACTCTCATTAAGAACAACTTCTGCGCCACGTTCGATTTTTTCTAAATCAATATCTGGGTGAACGCTGACGCGCATCTTTCGTCCATTAGTCAGAATGTCGACCGTCGCATCGTCGTTCTTTCCGACGATCACTCCGTAGCCGGATGGTGGCTGGGTTAATTTTTCGACCTCATCTCGTAGCGAAGAAATATGTTCGCGCGATTCACGCAACGTGTACGACAGTTTTTCATTCTGTGCAACAGCAAGAGCAAGTTGCCCTTTAGTTTCGAGAAGCTTGTCCTCTAACTGACGCGCGTGTTCTCTCGCTGATTCAGGACTTCCGTCACCCGCTCGTGCCATAGTGAAGTTTGCCTTTCCGGTTGTGTATATCCATACCGTATAGGTCAAGTCACCGCCCCTGAAAGTCCTAAAAACATAAACTTGGGATTATTGCCGTGTAACCTAATCTCGTCCTAAAGTTAAGTTTTTAAAAGGGAGCGCCACATGAAGGTATGGATTGATCAGGATCTTTGCACCGGCGACGGTCTCTGCGAAGAGATTGCCCCTGATGTATTTACCCTGCTCGACGATGGCCTGGCGTATGTTCGCGAAGGTGCAAAAGTTTTTGCTACCGCCAAAGGAAACGAGCAAGGTGCCGCTGGTGTTGCGAATTTTGCAGACTCGATGCTTGACGCAGTTGTTGAATCTGCCGAAGAATGTCCTGGAGAATGCATCTTCATCGAACCGTAATTTTGGTTCGCGTCACTAAAAATTAGATACCGATAAACCTAGCGCTAGTCAAAAATCCTGTATGTGCGACCATTCGATGGTCAGGTCGTACAGATGCTCCTTCGATATGCCAAGTGCGGTGTAGCACTTCTAAAGTTCGCAGATCTAGCCAACCTTCTCCCATTGCTTCTTGTGTGCGCACAGCCTGTGTGATGCTCGGCGAATAAGAGACAAGCAATGCTCCTTTGCGTAACGCCGAACTTGCATGAGCGATCACTTGCCACGGCTCTGGCAAATCTAAAACCATTCGATCAAAACCAGTTTCGTCAATGCCAAGATAAGCATCACGAATTGTGACGTTATAACGCGAAAGAACCGACTCGCCCAAAAACTCGCGGACATTCGTCTGGGCTCGGTTTGCAAAATCTTCACGCAACTCATAGCCGGTAATGATCGCTCCGTACCTGAGCATCGTCATCGATAGCGCTCCTGAACCAACTCCCGATTCAAAAACTTTCATGCCAGGAGAAATATCGGCCATCATGCAGATTGGCGCGAGATCTTTAGGGTAAATAACTTGTGCACCACGTGGCATTTGAATCACGAAGTCTTCGAGCGTCGGTCGAAGCACAATGTAATAAGCGCCCTTCGTCGACTGCACGGTGCTGCCCTCTTGCGCATCAATAATCAGGGCGTGTGCCAAGAATCCGGCATGAGTATGAAATTCGCCGTTTGGTTTCAAGGCAAAAAGATATCGCCGTTTTTTGGCGTCAATTAGTAGGACTTTTTCACCGTAAGCAAACATCAAAATCCAAAAAATTTCTTGAGATCAGAGAGTACGCGAAGATCGCGAACTGACCGTGATTGATTCGCCCTTACGCAACCGACGACGAGTTATATCGCGAGACTTCGGTCGCAAGATTTTTCGGACGACTCTGAAAACCCACAGCCAGAAAGCAAGCCGAGCGTAGCGATTCGCGAGCCGTTGCAACATTTTCTAGCGACGCCTTTTGCCACTGAATATTTCAACAATTCCACCACGCTTCTTGCCACTTCGTCGACCAAGCCAAAACGCAAGCAGCAAAGCCACAGATGCACCAGCAACTATTACTGCCTTGATTTTTTCAGATTTATCTGATGCAATACTTTTGAGATCATCTTGAAAAGCCGTGAGCTTTAATTCAAGGTCTTCGCGAGTCACACGCTGCTTAGTTTCCATGATCTATTTCGCCAAGGTTCCACGTCGAATGCGAGAAATCGACAACCAACCAGCGAGTGAGCACACAACGATTGTGATCAAATAAGTTGTCCAAGACCAATGGTCCGATGTTCCAAGTGAAGTCGTCTGAATTAGGCGCAGTACTCCTAGAACTCCAAGCACGAGTCCGATGCTCATCAGAATCGCTCCGATGATGCCAAAAGCCAACCATCGACCTGCACCGCGAATGGGCGCGATCGTTTCTTGTTTGGCGTAATTTACGACGAGATCGTATAACTCGACGATCTTGACTTTTTGCTCGTTGGCGTTATCTGACACCCTGACATTCTACGAGCGACCAATAAATTTCGCTTTTTTGATAACTAGCAACCAGATGACCGTTTTATGGTGCTGACTGTTGGGTTAACGGCTCAACTAACGAAATATCTATGGAATTTTGTCCATTAGCAACGGCGTTTACAACCGATGTCCATAGAGGCCGGTAGTAATCAATCGTCGATGTGCCAGGGCCGTTCAATAACAATGTAAAAGTAGTCGCATGGTCCGACGAAAATGGAAACAATCCTGTCAGCGCCTTGACACCGTTGAGCGTTCCGGTTTTGCCGCGCATCACTCCGAACGCAGGACCTGACAAAAATACGTCTCGTAGTGTGCCGGTGGTTCCGGCCAGTGCCATTGCATTTACTAAATCACTTTCTTGACCAAATCGCTCAATGAGAGACGTCAACAGATTGCAAGTTACGAGATTGCCTCTGTCTAATCCAGAACCATCCAAAAATGCGACACCCTGCGTTGGCAATCCCCACTCGACAATTTTCGCGGCGATAACTTGCAGACCATCAATTCGTGTGGCGACACCTTGCCCTACCCTGCCGATTTCTTTAAGCAGCAACTCTGCAGTGTTGTTGTCGCTATTAGTGAGCAACTCAGCAACGATATTTTTCAGCGGTGTTGATTCGATGTTGGCGATCAACGGGGTATCCACCGACGATTTTCCGACGCCAGGAGAATCTCGAACAATGATCCCACGCTCGTTCAATAATCGGGTCAACTCTGTTGCCGCACCAAGAGCAGGGTTGGGCAACTTGACGGGCGAACTTGTCACATTTGCGTCGTTTATCATTAGTGCGCCAAGTGGTCCGGCTTCAGTACTTCGAATTCCATCACCCCAACTGGGCACATAACGTTCTGCGTCGTAAAGAGTTTCATCGCCGATCACACTGCCTTGAATTGATGTGACACCCAAGGCGACTAAAGCGTCTACAAGTTGCTCAACATAGGTCGGAAACATTGTCGGATACTTTTCGGTCAGCAAATAAGGTGCGGTCGAAAGCAGCGGATCACCAGAGCCAACTAACCACAAGTCACCACGCACAGCATTTCCTGCAACGATTCCCAAAATTTTGGTTGAAAAAGTTTTGTCGGCGCCGAGAACATCCAGCGCGACTGCGGCAGTTAAAAGTTTCATGTTGCTGCCCGGAATCAGAGACTTATTTGGTCTCAACTGATAGACGACTCGCTTGTCAGTATTGACAGTCAAACATGAGTCTTGCGGAAGGCTCGCAGATAGTTCTTCCAATTTCGTGGTAACTCTCGCAGTGGTCTCGAGATCAATCAGGGTTTGTGGCACCCGTCGCGCGGACAACAATGCCGTTACTGGCGACGGGGCGAGAGCATCAAAATTCTTGAGTGACTTCACTTCGTTGCCACTTTCTTTGGCGACTTGCCAAACTGAAAGCAGTGGAGTTGCTCCGAGCGCAGTCACAACAGTCAGCAAAATAACAAGACGACGTGTCGGCATTCTGTCGCAATAATTCAAAAATCGTCTTGGTTGTTGTCGCCAAATCATTTAGCAAGGCCTCGCCATTTTGCATATTGGTATGAACGTCCGAGAGCCCTTGCAGCACGTTGGCCATTTGCATAACAAAGCCTGTGCGACAGCCGAACTTGACTTACTCCGGGATTCTGATCGTCAGCCACACCTAATTCGGTGGCGACCAAAATTGGCTTGCCAGTTTCAACAGAAAGTTCTGCGGCAATTTGTGCGAACCGCTCATCTTGTCGCTGGTGATAACTGACAATTCTCTCTAAGCCGTGATCGGGATAAAAACTTCCTTCAATCATCAATCGGGCCTGGTTCGACTGGATACCTAATCCAAGAAAAATAACCGCGTCAACGCTCGCATGATTCACGATCAGGCGCAAGATATCTGGAATTGTGTCTCGTGTTTCACCACCCGCGCAATCGACTGGATTATTGTGACTCCACCTGTCGGGCAATAACGCAGAAATTGCAGCACTCAAATCGGTTGGCAACGACAACAGATTTAAGATGCCGTCTTTTGCAATTACATCCGACGTCACGACTCCCCATCCACCCACAGTCGTCAATACGACGACGTTCGGACCTTTTGGCAAAGGCTGCGTTGCAAATGTGGCAGCAACATCAAAGGCCTCTTCGGCTTCAGTAACGCGAGTGACGCCGTTGCTCTGACAAACCCCTTCGAATACGCGATCATCACTTGCCAATGCTCCTGTGTGACTGGCCGCGGCTAATGCCCCACTCTTTGTTGAGCCACCCTTAACCACTACCAGAGGTTTGCGCGCAGTTATAACTTTCATACTTGTCGCAAGTTTGTCTCCATCTGAAATGCCTTCTATATAAACGAGTGCGACGGAAGTTTTGTCGTCTTGTGCAAAGTAATCCAAAATCTCCGGAACACCAGTGCAAGCAGCATTGCCAGCAGAAATCGCACGAGAGATTCCGACACCGGTGAATCTCGAATAGTTCATAAAACTCGAAACAAAGTTTCCACTTTGACTTGCCACAGAAATCGACCCACTCGGAGGGTACGGTCCGACTATCTGGGCACAAAGATTTACCGGCGTACTGACGAGTCCTTGACCATTAGGACCGATCAACAAAATATCTAATTCGCGCGCCGTATCTCGAAGCGTTTGCTGAGCCAACAACCCCGCCTCGCCTGCATCGCCATAACCGGCCGAAGTTACATAAACG
>BJGF01000031.1 GCA_014190295.1 Actinomycetes bacterium
CTGCGATGCAAGAGCAGAGTAACGTCAAAAATAACTTCAACCAAAAGTGACTGACGATTTGACGATCCTGAAGTAACATGTGTCTCACTAGTCAAGCACAGACGATGCCTGCCTAGGAAGTCTCGATTGCCAGTAGAGGCTCAGCGCAGACAACCAAACAACTACCGATGTGGCGACATGTACAGCAACTAGATACACAGGTATCCCGGCGAAATATTGCACATATCCCAGCAACCCCTGAAAGACGGCAACGAAAATAAATCGCTGCAACGAACTCGCCAAAACCAGCCAAGACTTACGATCGCGACGAGCAAGTATCAACAGAATTACGGATAAGAAAATACTCAACAAAACTGAACTACTGTGAATTTTTACGACAAGATTTATGGCAATATCAATTCGCTTAGCATTTTCATCACCTGCGTGCGGGCCAGATCCAGTTACGACTGTTCCCGTAGCGATTGCTACACCGATCATTATCAAGACAGACCGAACCAGCACAATCACTTTTCTATTCGTTAGCTCTGGATCTTGACGAGGCAGGACAATTTCACTTGTTCGAACAATCTTGGCGTGCTGCAACAACAAGTACGCGTTAGTGATCAAGAATATGCTCACCAAAAAGTGTGCGATATTGAAAAATGGGTTCAGGCCTGTCAAAACGACTAATCCACCAAGAATTACTTGCGTCAAAACCCCGACCACGAGTCCGAAAGACATGCCGATCAAATCTCGACGCTTAGGCCTTAACCGAAGCGAGAGCATCACGGCCAAAATTACGCTGGCTGCTACAACACCCGTGAATAGCCGATTGACTTGTTCAATCGCTGCGTGACTAGATGACACATCTACAAATTTCGATTCGCTGCACCTAGGCCAATCGGCACAACCGAGCCCAGAGCCCGTGAGTCTGACCAATGACCCGGTGATAATGATCAAATACAACGATGCGAAAGCCGTCTGAACAACGCGAAGATACAACCGAGGTGAGACTGTCAGAGTTGGCATTTATCCCAATTCTCGCATTGATTCACCCAAAATGTTTCAGTCGTGCTCTGTACTGAGTATCGTGCGCAAGTAGTGAAAAAAGAAACTGTCGAGCAACGGCGCATTGAGATTCTCGAGGCTACCTGTGATGTGATCATTGAGCGAGGCTTTGCCGGAACCCGTGTGGCAGATGTCGCCAAGCGATTAAGTGTTTCGAACAGTCTGATTCATTATCACTTTGCGTCGAAAGAAGAACTTCTTGCCGCAGCATTTGAGCATTACGCCAACAAAGACTTGGCCGATATGCAACGAGATAGTGCTTCTGCCCCTACTTCTGTTGCAAAACTTTGGCGCTTAATTGAGAGTTACGTTCCCGAAGGCAGCGATGACGTTGAATGGATGCTTTGGATCGACGCCTGGGGTGAAGCACTGCGCAACCCAAAAATGAAGCCCATCAGTCAAGAACTTGATGAACAGTCGATTGCTGTTTTCGAAAAAGTTCTTCGTGCCGGCAATGAGTCGGGCGAGTTTCACTGTGTTCACCCGCGCGAATCAGCCACGAGAATCTCGGGCCTGATAGATGGTTTAGCCGTGCAATATGCCGCTCACGAGGGTGTGCTTAAGCGCAAGGACTTCATCCGGCTGATGCGTCAACTGGCTGCCGCAGAAACTGGATTATCGCCAGATGATATTCGCGATACTCGACGCTCGAATAAATCAACGAATGGCACAACCAAACAAACCGATGACGATACTCCCCGCCCGGCGTCTCTGGCTACTGATTTTGATCTGCGACAGTTATTTACGATGTATGCGATGCTTTGAGTCGTGCCGATACTGATTCGGTTTTGCGTTACTTCACCGATGATGCGACGATCAAGATCGACAATTTCGCAATCCTCGGCTCGGCTGATCAGATTCGTCAATCGTTCATTGAACAATTCGAACAACATCAATTAAGTATCGAAGTTCCGCTGGTTATGGCGTTCTTCGCTGATGAAGGCAACGGCACCGCGGTTGGCAATTTGACGATTGAGCGCCGTCTCAACAAGCAAGGTTCTAAACCAGTAGTAAGTCTTGTCCGCAGCGTTGATACTTTTCGACGGACATCATCAGGATGGCGTTGTAATCAAAGACTTCGAACAACAATCTGAGTGATCTAGATACTGGGGATTATGCCGATTGAGTTTGAAGAAGCCGTTGCTGACGCCCTCAAATTAATTCATGACCCCGAGATACTGGTTCGTGCGGTATTTTCAGGGCGCAGACGAAACATGAGTCCTGACTCTGAGAAGATCGAGCTTAGGCCGATTCTTTTCAAAGGCGATATAAAACTACAACTCATTGAAACACTAGGTAGCAAATCAATGACGACCAATATTGATTTCGGATCGAACAGTATTCAATTGTTGATGCAGTCAGGCTTTGCAAATATTCTCGTTGAGGGCAAGAACCGAACTATGACGATCAGATTTACAAAAAAAGGCGACGCACAGGTCCATATTGAGCAATCGACTAAACAACAGTCTTTGAGTCACGATAAACAGAAATCCCGTCTACTTGATCCTCAGGATGTTTTTCTGCGCGAAGTCGGAATCTCCGACGCCCAAGGCCGCATCAAACCGACTAAACAAGACAAGTATCTACAAGTCGAAGAGTTTCTTCGCATTCTTGTTCCGGCACTAAATAGCGCTGTCGAAGCGGGTCATATCGCAATATCCAAAGACAAGCCTCTTTCAATTGTTGACCACGGTTGTGGAAATGCCTATTTAACGTTCGCTACTCACCAGTACCTTCAGAGTATTTCGATGAATGTGCAGATTGTCGGCATAGACGTGCGAGAACAGTCACGAATGCGCAACACAGACATAGCTAAACGACTTGAGATTTCTAATTCAATCTCGTTTCGTGCCGAAAAAATCTCCGAGACAGATATTGCACCTGCAGACATAACAATCGCTCTACATGCGTGCGATACGGCGACCGATGAAGCGATTGCCTGGGCAGTCAAAAACAATTCGAAACTATTGCTAATCGCCCCATGCTGCCATCATGATCTACAAACTCAACTTGTTGATTCACCCGAACCTTGGCCAATGATCACCAAACACGGCATCCTCAAAGAGCGATTTGCCGATATTCTCACCGATGCTCTGAGGGCGCAGATTCTGCGCATTATGGGTTATCGAACCGAAATAATCGAGTTTGTTGGCGATGAACATACACCTCGAAACTTGATCATTCGAGCCATCAAGACTGGCGCTTCGCCAGACCCTCGAGACATCGCGCGATACAAAGAACTGGTCGCATTTTGGGCTGTTACGCCTGCGCTGAGCACAATGCTCAATCTCGCCTTCTAGAAGCAAACCAGCCAAAAGAGTCACTATCAGTCAAATTTAGAGCTGTTTTATCCCTTTTTATCACTCTTAGTGGTCATTAGGCGATTTTAAGTGAGAAATATCTAAAGTTCTTGCCCCGTGTGCCGATCCCTTAATCGGATCTCACAAGGGAGCAGAAATGTTTAATGCAAAAGCAGTCAAAGTTAAGTTCATCATCTCAGTGGTTGCAGGTTCGGTCCTCAGCCTCGGTCTAGTTTCACAACCTGCCCTGGCAGCAACTAATGCACTGCCGGTTTATGGCGATTCAGGACCAACAGTGGTTCGTTTGCAAGAGGCTCTTATTTCTCGTGGCTTCACACTCAAGGGTGGCGCTGATGGCAAGTTCTCAAAAACTACTCGCTATACATTACAAACATTACAAAAGGTCGCCGGTTTTAAGGCAACTGGTGTACTCGATGAACGCACTGCAAAGTTTCTTGGCCTAATTGAGCCAGAGCAGATCGATCCGAACCTTTTGCCAGCAATTGGTTCATCTGGAAGTTCAGTTTGGTCGGTTCAACAAGCCCTGATCAACAATGGTATTGCTATCAAAGGTGGCGCTGATGGTATCTACGGAATCGCAACAACAGTAGCAATCGCAAAATTTCAATCAGCAAAATCATTGCCGATAACAAAAGTTGTGGACAGCGCTACTGCTATCGCTCTTGGACTAACACCACAAGTTGCGGTCGTCAAGCCGGTTGTTGCTGCGACCGCACCAGTAGTCGCGAAAGTTCAATCTGCGGCAGTGGCGCCAGCAGTCGCGCCAGCAGTCGCGCCAGTATCAGTAACTGGAATGCTTTCAATTGACACCCTTCCAACTCGTGGACAAAAAAGTGATGCAGTTCGTCTAGTTCAAGAAAAACTAGTTGCGAACTCGATCGAAGTTAAGGGTGGAGTTGACGGAGTCTTTGGTGCTGCAACTGCGATTTCAATCGCAGCCTTTCAAACTGCCCGTGGTTTAAACGTAACTTCTGCAGTTGACATGCCAACCGCGATTGCACTCGGCGTACTTCCAGATCTTGCAACACTTGGTATACCAGAAATCAAAGTATTTCCGTCACAGGGTCGATGCAGTTTCGTTGATTCTTGGCAATGGGAGCGTTCAGGTGGACGACGACACGAAGGTGTCGACATCATGGGTCCCAAAGGTCTTGCTCTTTACGCAGTGTTAGACGGAACGATCACCAAGATGTATGGTGCAGATTCAAAATTGAGTGGCAACGCACTTCGCTTGACAACTGCAGATGGAACATATTTCTTCTACGCACACCTTGATTCGTTTGCTGCTGGCATCGCGATTGGATCAGTCGTTCGCGCAGGTCAAATTATCGGATACATGGGATCAACTGGTGACGCAGGCTCATCACACCTTCACTTCGAAGTGCACCCACTTGGTGGTTCTGCAGTAAGTCCTTATCCAGTTGTTAAAGCTGTCGATGCTTGTCACATTACGGATGTGCTCCCACAATCGTAAGAACTTGCACGATTATCGGGTGGCGGAGAGGTGAGATCCTCCGCCACCTATTTAATACTTAGTTAGTTCGATCTTCGCGCGGTATGTGCTCAAGGTCTGATAGCGGCGACAACGCGAACACATATCCATCACCAATTTTAAATGCTTCAAGTTTTGTGATCGAAGCATGACCCAGGACAAAGCGTTCCCACTCCCACGGCGTTGGCGACAAACCCAACAGATGACAAATTACGGTGCTGTTGGTGCCGGCGTGAGCCACACATGCAATTCGCTCACCAGGGTTATCTATTTGCCATATTGGCAACTCGTGTTCAAGTCGATATACACCATGCTCTGCGAGAAAGTTCTCGGCGCCTAAATGTATTCGCGCTATAAAATCTTTGACTGGTTCGCCACCGGCTAAGCCGTTCCAACGTTCGCGACCAGGCAAAGATCGCTCTTGCTCGTATGCCTTTGACGCACGTTCGGCCGGCGAACCATGCCAGATCGGACTACGAATTTCTTCTAGCCAAGGCTCTATGACCTCGGCACGCTTTAGTACTGACAAGATTGGCTCGGCTGTTTGCCTCGTACGCAGTAACGGCGATACGTATATATTGTCGAGTCGCTCTCGCGCCATTCTCTTGCCAAGCAACGCGGCTTGCCTGAAACCCAATTCTGTGAGCGGTGGATTATCAATGCATAGACCGTTATCAATCCAAAGAGGCTGAGCATGACGCAAAAGTAAGAGCTCCATCGCCGATCACTCTAGCAATTCAGGATCAGTTTTAACTCTCGAAAAATTTGTCGATATCAACATCCACCGCACACGCATCGAAAATTTTCTGCAGTAGATCGTAGTAAGTACTGTTTAATTTTGAGTCGTCATAAACGGCGTTGTCTGAAAGCAATTTACCGACACAAGATGCCTGTGTTTGTGTGATTGCGACATCGAACCGTTCGGCAACGACATATCCAAAAGCTTCGAGCACGCTTGCGTCATTGTCGAAACCTGTATCTGGAAGTTCCTTCGAGTCGTCTTGGATGACTGGATCGGGCAGAGTTGTACCGGTAGATAAAAATTGATCTGCTGGAGATTTTATTAAGACGCTGCATTCGACATCGATGTATTCGACTAGGTCACTTTGTGCTCGAGTTAGTTCATCACTAGCAAGACGAACAGCAGCACTCATTGCAGCCGGGTCTTTTTCAATCAGTGCGCCGTACCAGCCAAGATCTTCGAGGGCAGTCGCCAATGAGATGTAAGCGTCGCGCAATTTCTCTATGGATAATTTGATCTTTGTAGGAGCCACTTCACCCATTATCGACAACGTTGCAACAACCTCGGTGAAAACGTCTTGCAAACGACCAGGACTCGTCGCGGCAATACTTGAACTTATTTCTGCCATCGAACTGCTCGCCAGATTCCAGCGATTTGCACGATCGCAAATTGCATCGCGCTCGGCATTTTGTGAGCACGACGCAAGCAAGACCCCGCAACAAACTGTTATTAACAGTACATTTCTTGATTTTTTTCCGAGGTTTCTGAAATCCAAGAATTTCATAATCAAGCTTCGACTTGGGTCGAGGTCAGCCACTGCGCGTACATCGTTGCATATTGTTGGTCGCGGCCCATCAAAACTCGATGCGAACCATCTTCGACCACCTTTCCATGTTCAAGCACTAAAATTCGGTCGGCTCTCGCCGCAGTTGACAGTCGGTGTGCGATTGAAACAGTTGTACGACCCGCAGAGAGTGCCCGAAGTGCACGAGATAGGGCCACTTCAGCCAAAGCGTCTACCGCCGATGTGGCCTCATCTAAAATCAACACATCCGGATTTGTCAATGCGGCACGAGCAAGAGCAACCAGTTGACGTTCACCTGCCGACAAAGATGATCCACGTTGCCCAACTTTAGTATCTAGACCGTCTGGTAAAGACGAAATCCATTCATCCAACTCAAGTTGCTTGATCACACCTAAAAGATCACGATGAGTTGCGTCTGGTTTGGCAAAAAGCAAGTTGTATGCGATCGTATGCGCAAATAAAAATGGTTCTTGTGGAACAACAACCAAGCGTCGGCGTAGTTCGTCATTTTCGATTTTATTGACGTTTACTCCTGACAACATAATGCTGCCAATAGTCGGGTCTGCAAGTCTGGCGATCAATCGCGCCAAAGTCGTCTTGCCTGAACCAGACGCCCCCACCAAAGCAATATGTTGTTGCGCCGGAATCAGCAATGAAATGTTGCGCAAAACAGGCAGATCATCATCTTGAGTGTCGGCTCTCGAACCATAAGAGAAACTCAAATCTCTCAATTCAATACTGATCGGACCAGTGGGCAAAGCAATTGGATTAATCGCTGATGGCGGACCAGTCGGCGTATCAAGAACACTGAGCACTCTGCGCAATCCCGCAACTGCGGTCTGTGTTTGGTCTACCACTTCGGTGAACTCGGCGATTGGTTCTAAAAACCTGTACGTCAAAAAGACAAAACCAATCATCGCCCCTGCAGTTAATCCACCGCTGACCCCACGCAGTACGCCGACAATCACGATTGCCACAATTGTGATCACCGCAAACACCTCACCAGATGGAAACAAAAATGCGCCGATGACACCTGCTCGAATCTGCGAGTCGGCACGACTACGCACGGCTTTCTTGGTGCGACTGACCATTGGTTCGTGTGCCTGATAGGCACGAAGAGTTTCGGTACCAGAAATTAATTCGCTGATGGTACCCAACAACATTGAGTTACTTTCGCGTGCAACGTCGTAGGCCGCAACCAGTCTCTTTTGTAAACTTCGCAGAACAATAAATAGTGGTGCCGAAACGGCGAAAGCCACCAGGGCAAGGATCCAATCGTAAGAAAGCATCACGCATGCAACGACGAACATCAGTGATCCGTCCAGAAGCCAAACAAGTGCGCCCCACGAAAAAAACATCGTCAAGGTCTCAATATCACTGGTCACCCGCGAGACAAGTGCACCGCGTCGTTCTTCGTTATGGTCGGCCAAACTCAAGCGATGTATGTGGTCATAAAGCTTTATTCGAATGCCATACAAACCCTGCTCAGTACTTATCCCAAGACGCAACACCGCTCTGCGAAGAGAAAAAGACGCAACTACAACAGAAATTGCTGCTATTAATCCAAGCTTGGCGATGTAATCAACACGAACATTTCCTGGTTGAAGCCCGTTGTCGATACTCTGCTGAATCAAAATCGGCACGACAACTCGTGCCAACGAGCCGACAAGCGCAAACAAGAACGTCACTCCGATTCCTTTACCAAGAGCAGGGGCGATGTTTACTCCGCGGGTAATTGTTTTGGCTGTGGCAAAGCGTCCAATCGGCTCGTTCATCAGATGTCTTTTTCTTTGGTTCTGCTGAGTGATGCAGTTGAATCTCGATCGTGCTCGAAGGCATTTATCAACTCTCGGTAGTCGTCTCGCCTGCTTAGCAAAACGCTGTGGGCTGCATGATCGGCGATTACGCCGTCGCGCATGTACAAGACCTCATCAGCAAGAGCGATGGTTGATGGCCGAGAGGCCACAATGACAACCGTCTGATGACCATTCATCTCTCTAAGATTACGAATAACTTTTGCTTCAGTGGCTGGATCTAATGCTGATGTTGTGTCATCTAACAGCAGAATTGATCTGTCTTGTGCAATCGCTCGTGCCAAAGCAATTCGTTGTCGCTGGCCACCACTCAAGCTGACACCTCGCTCACCCATTGATGTGTCAAACCCGATGGCAAGTTCGCTGATGAACTCTGCGCACTCTGCAATTTCTGCTGCTTGCTGAATTTTTTCAGTCGTAACATTTGCGTCGAGAGTGATGTTGAACCGCAATGTCTCTGCGAACAAAAATGCCTCTTGAAAAACTAATCCGACACCTCCATCTTGAAGAGATATTGATCCAGATTGTGGTGCGATCAATCCTGCGATTAAATGCAACAGAGTGGTTTTTCCACAGCCGGTTGCCCCGACTATTGCCACGGTGCGTCCCGTATCTATTTTTAACGACAGGTTCTTAATTAATTCCGATCCGGGTGTGTGGCTAAATGACAGGTCACTAACCTCGACGGCAGTTCCTTGTTGGGTTTTGCTAATTTGCAACAACGGATCACTCATAATTGGTTCGTCAAGAATCTCGCGCACTCGACTCCAACCGGCGACCGAGTGTGGTATCTCAGAGAATAAATACCCAATTATTCGAAGCGGAAACATCAGCAATGTGAATAGATAAATAAAACTTGACAGATCGCCGACACTCATCGCACCCGACTTAACACGCATTGCCCCTATCACGATTAGTGCGATGTTCACCAAAGATGGAATTGCATCTAGCATCGCTTCAAAGATCGACCGAATATAAACCGCATCGATTCGGGCATCTCGTAAACGTGATGTGATCACAGCGAGTCTTTGTGTCTCGCGCTCTTCGGCACCAAAAGATTTCACCACCATCACGCCATCAAAACTTTCGTGAACAGCTTCTGAAAGCGTGCCCAGTTCTCGTTGAGCCAAGTTGTAATAGCGATCGATACGTCGCTGGTAGCCGATATTCAAAAACAGCAAAATCGGAAAAACAGTTACTGCTAATAGTCCAAGCGGAACATCAACGTAAAGCATCCAACTTGCCGAAACTAACATCATCACCAAAACCGATGACGAAAATGGCAGTGGTGCGAGGATTGCAACGCTTGCATCAGCATCTACCCCACAACGCGCAACAATGTCACCGGTCATGTGTTGTCTGTGCCATTTGACGGGTTGGGCCACAATGTGATCCAGAACCTTGTTAGTAATTGTTTCTGCGGTCCGCCACTCGGTTTTACCCGCGTAACTGCGCCGAACAACCACACCAAGCGCTCGTAAAAGACCTATGCCAATGATCAAGACAGAACCGACGAAGATCGCAGAGCTATCGATTCGACCTTCATTGAACCTGACCAAAATAACGCGATCGATCATCCACTTCAAGCCGATCGACGACGCCACAGTACAAATCGCAAAGACCGTTGCTCCACCCACGGCGGTAAAAAAGTATCGCGGATGATATTTGACGATCTCAATAATCAGCCGAGTTGCTTCTTTTAATCGTCCTCGACCATCTTTTGCGTCGCTTGTCACAGCATCATCTACCGCATTTGCCACCACATAGTTCTATCAGTCGACGGTTGTGGCCTATCGTCTAAGTCTGTGAAGTTGTTCGGACGCGGATTATTGACGGCTTTGATAGCTCTGATTGCCGCGATGTGGATCTACGGCTTGTTTTTTGCTTCTAAAGAGGCGGTGAATAAATTTGCTGATCGACAATGGGCGCAAGATGCTCAGGCTCGCTGTTTAATTGCCGAGCAACAACGTCTTGATCTTGCCGACTACAGACTGGTTGATGATTTAGGGGTTGATGCAATCAGCCAACGGGCGGCAATTGTTGACAAAGCTACTGACACTATTGAATCGTTCGTCAAGGAGTTTCGATTGAAACTTCCTTCTGACGACAAAGGAATTTCGATCGTCGGTTTATGGTTAGACGATTACGAAATATATATTGCCGACCGTCGTTCGTTTGCCGATGACCTGCGCGCGGGAATCAACCTACGTTTCTCGGAAACCCCAATAAAAGGTTTGCCGATAAGTGAAAAAATTGCTACCTTCGCGGCCGATAACGAAATGCCTTTTTGCAAACCACCGTTAGATCTTTCTATTTAAAAACTACCGATCTAAAATTTTGTTTCCCAACCCTGGTCTTGGGTGTATTGCTTGATAATCCGAGCCGGTGAGCCCACTGCCACGCAATAATCTGGCAATTCGCCAGTCACAACCGAATTCGCCCCTACGGCTACATGCTTACCAATTTTTGCTCCAGGCAATACGACAACTCCGTGTCCAAGCCACGAGCCATCTCCGATCGAGACAGGTTTTTCTGGTTGAGATTGATGTGAGATCGGCAATGAAATATTTTCATACCCATGACTTTGGTCGGTGATATAAACATGGTGACCTGTCCACACATCGTCACCTATATCTATTGACAGGTGACCGACGATTCCAGTCCCGCGTCCAATCAAACATCTATCACCAATTCGCACAACAGGATCAGTCAAACACTTCTGACCAGGCATCATCCCAGCCGACAGCGCGACATGCTCACCAATCATCGTGTTACGACCGATGTGGATGTATTGCTCGTTAAAAATTGTCGTCGTCGGAAACAGAATAATTGAGCCATCTCCGAACTTGCCGAACTTCTTACCCCGCCGACTTGTCGGCCCAATAGCTGCATTAGTGGTTATCCAACGCCAGATCTTGGACAAGAAATCGCCACGAAAATCACTGAATCTATAGCCCCGCATGAAGTCAGCGTACATAGAGATCACTAACCTAGATACATGGCACTAGTAACAAATCTTTCAGGCTCGTTTAATGGCAATGACATTGGTGCAGACGTAGTTGAGTTTCTTGGCATTCAATTTGCAACTGCTGATCGATTCGCAGATCCGGTTGACATTCTGAGTTACGAAAAACCTGTCGATGCGCGAACATTTGGGCCTCAATCCCCGCAAGTTCCGGGTTTCATGGAAGAAATTCTTGACACGAAGAAACTTCCAGTAAGCGAACAATGTCTCAACCTAAATATTTGGGCGCCAAGCGACGCTATTGGTGCACAAGCCTCAGAATTGCGACCAGTTTTATTTTGGATTCATGGTGGTGCTTACACAAATGGCACGGCGGCGACCAGTTGGTATAACGGCGGGTCTCTTGTTCGTCGTGGTGGTGTAGTGGTTGTGTCAATCAATTATCGGCTTGGGCCCTTTGGTTTTATTGGTGACGACAACTTCGGCACGCTTGACCAAATCAGTGCGCTTCGCTGGGTGCAAAGAAACATCACGGCTTTTGGCGGTGACCCGAATAATGTGACGATATTTGGTGAGTCGGCAGGTGGAAGCAGTGTTGTCGCACTGACTGCCTCATATCTAACAGTCGGTCTAATAAAACGAGCATGGGCGATGAGTCCATCTCTGCGTCAACTGCGGACAAAAGCCCAAGCCGCCGTCGCACTTGAGCAATATCTCGGGCTGGCCAAATGTCAGTCGATAGATGAGCTACGAAGTTTGACAATTGAAGAGATGATTAAAGCCACTGAATTGATGTTCGTCGATGTTGAAAATTACATTTCTACATTTACACCAACGCTGGGTGGCTCCGGTTTGTCAGAAAATGTG
This sequence comes from Actinomycetes bacterium, assembly GCA_014190295.1. Lineage (GTDB taxonomy): Bacteria > Actinomycetota > Acidimicrobiia > Acidimicrobiales > Ilumatobacteraceae > BACL27. The sequence goes on from BJGF01000031.1 coordinate 12,054, forward strand.
AATGAGGCATCTGCAAATTCAGGGGTACCTTTGGTTGTTGGCACCAACCATGACGAAAATCGATTGTGGACTGCGTTGCATCCAGATTCTGCGTCAATTGACATGGCTGGCGCGTTGGTTTTCTACGAGAAATCATTCGGCGCTGACGCTCAATTCATGTGGGATACGTATTGTGAACATCGCAAAGATCTCAGCGCTTCGCAAATGGTTGCTGCGTTTCAAACTGATGAGAATTTTCGCGCACCGGCTTGGAAGCTTTGCGAAAAACGCTCTAGTCAAAACGCACCGACTTGGATGTATTGGTTCACATGGCCGACCCCAGTTTTTGATGGCGCATTTGGGTCTTGTCATGCCTTAGACATCCCGTTTGTCTTTCATAATTTAGATGCACCAGGTGTTGAACTATTCACGGGATCAGGCCCAGAACGTGAACTAATCGCCGATCGTTTATCGGCTGAAGTTCTTTCATTTGCAACCAACGGCAAAGTTTCATGGCCTCAATACGAAACAACTAGCCGTTCTACTTTGCAGGTCGATAAACAAAATTTATTGTTAAAAGATCCTGAGCCTGAGTTGCGAAATATTTGGACAAAGTTGGTGTGATCTCGTTTTGGCACGAGTCAACTGAAGATATCTCGGTTGGTCGTGGTGAATTATCTGCAAATATTGATGTAGACATAGCTATTGTTGGTGCCGGATATAGCGGTTTGTGGTCGGCGTATTATCTGAAATTATTGCGACCAAACGCCCGAATCGTGATTATTGAAGCGAACCAAGTTGGCTTTGGTGCCAGTGGTCGAAATGGCGGTTGGTGCAGTGGATTTTTGCCTGTGACTCTAGGCGAACTTAGTCACGAGCATGGACGTCAAGCCGCGATAGATATGTACCGCGAAAGTTTTCAGACGATCGATGAAATCCAACAAATAATTGAGCAAGAAAAAATTGATTGTGATTTTCACCGCGGCGGCACGATTAACGGCGCCACAAATCAAGTTCAACTACAAAGAGTAATTAGTGAAGTCAAAGAGATGCATAAATTTGGATTCGGCGAAGCTGACTTGCGGTTGCTATCAGAACACGAGAGTCGCGCGAAAATAAACATCGACGGTCTTTTGACTTCGAGCTACACCCCGCACTGCGCAGCAATTCACCCGGCAAAACTCGCCTATGGACTGGCAGCGACGGTTGAAAGACTCGGAGTAAAAATTTACGAGAACTCGAAAGTTAGCGAGATAAGTGCACGTACCGTCACTTTGCAAAATGCGACAGTTAATGCAGAAATTATTATTCGTGCCACCGAGGGTTTTACTCCTCAGATCAAAAAACATCGCCGAACGTTGGCCCCACTCTATTCATACATGGTGATCACAGAACCACTTACGGCCTCGCAGCGCAAAGAAATTGGCTGGCAGAATCGCGAGACCTACCACGATTCGCGCAACATGATCATTTACGTTCAGATAACCAAAGATGGCCGAATCGCTTTTGGTGGACGAGGAGCGCCTTACCATTTTGCCTCTCGTGTGAAGCCCAAATATGACTCGCATTCAATTATTCATCAACGAATTATCGATTCAATGCATCAAGTGTTTCCGATAACCAAACAACTTGAAGTCACTCATCGTTGGGGTGGACCACTCGGTGTGCCGCGAAATTGGCATCCATCCGTAAATTACGACAAGGTCACAGGCTTGGCGTCGCTGGGTGGATATGTCGGCGACGGTGTCGCTTCGACAAATCTGGCTGCACGAACACTCGCCCACTTGGTAAATAACGACCAGCACCCACTGACGAATCTTGCGTGGGCAAATCATCCTTCGCGCAAGTGGGAAGTTGAACCGCTTAGATATCTCGGCGTGAATGGTCTACTTAAACTTTCAGCAGGTATGGACAAGCACGAATCTCTGAAGGGTTCACCCGATAGGTTGCGATCAAATGTTCTTGATTTATTCTTGAACTAGTGACAATTGATCGGAGAACTGATTATGTCTAGTGAAGTCAATAATGAGATGAAGGGCAAAGTTGCGATTGTGACTGGTTCATCATCAGGTATCGGTCAGAAAATCGCTCAGCGACTAAGCAACCTCGGGGCGACTGTCGTGGTTAACTCTGCGACTTCTGTTGCAGAGGGTCAACTTGTTGCCAAGTCGCTTGCCAATGAATCACTTTATGTTCAAGCCGATATAAGCAACAAAGAATCTGGACAAAATTTAATCGACACGACATTGAAAGCCTTTGGACAACTAGATATTTTGATAAATAATGCTGGGTGGACGACTTTGGTCGCACATCACGACCTAGATGCACTAACCGACGATATTTTTGCCAAAACTTTTGATGTCAATGTTTTCGGCACCTGGTGGCTGACAAAAGCAGCGATGCCACACTTGAAAAAAAGTACCGACGGCAATGTGGTGAACATCACTTCAATCGCTGGTGTTCGACCTGTTGGCAGTTCAATCGCCTACGCAATGACTAAAGCAGCATTGAACCACATGACTCTTTTGCTTGCAAAATCCTGTGGGCCGGTGCGCATCAATGCAGTCGCACCAGGACTAGTTGAAACACCATGGACTCGCGACTGGCAAGCACAACACGACAACGTCGCTCGTGTCGCACCACTCAAACGCTCGGCGACTCCACAAGATTGTGCCGAAGCAACTATTTCACTTCTTCGCAACAAATACGCAACCGGCCAAATTTTCGTTGTGGATGGTGGCTTGACTCTTGTTATCTAAATAATTCAGAAATATCTACTGGGCGCGCCTCAGCGATACTTAAGTGTGCCGCTTGGCCGACAGCGACGGCTCGAAGTCCGTCTTGCAGTGTTACTTCTGATTTAGTTCCTTCTCGGATTGCGCGCTGCATCGCAACATGCTCAAGAAATGACGCACCTGAATGAAATCCTGGCACAACATCCTCGGGTTGCTCGACGACAACTTCTTTTACACCCAGCGACCAACCATCTCGCCTACCAATACGCACAATCGACTGCGTAATCAGTGCTTCTATTTTGGCTTGGTTTCCGACTACGCAAATTTCTTGTTCATTGGTTGAGCCCTCGGCAAACATCGACAGATCCAACATTCCGCGCACTCCATTTTCATAGTCGATTATTACATATGCATTATCTAAGATATCCGAACGTTCGCCGTTATAAATTTCGTCACGATGGTTGACATCTTGTTTACCAGATGCATAAACGCGCACGACTTGCGATTTGGCTATCAGTTGCATCACATCAAAAAAGTGACAGCATTTCTCAACCAGAGTGCCACCGGTATTTTTATTGAAACGATTCCAGTTGTTAACTTTTTGCAAAAACGGAAACCGGTGTTCTCGAATCGAAACCATCTTTACGTCTCCGCAGGTTCCAAGTTCAATCTCTTGCAACAATCTTGCGGTCGGCGCCATATATCGATATTCGAGTCCAACCCAAACGACACGACCGTCTCGATGAGTGGCAGACTCTTGGGCGATTGCAAGCTCACATTGTGCGACTGTCAAGCACAGTGGTTTTTCAACCAGCACATGCACGCCAGTTTCGAAGACATCGCACAACACATCTAGATGCGTGTGGTTTGGTGTAGAAATCACGACCACATCTAGTTCAACCTGTGCGAGCATCTCGCGGTAATCAGAAAACTGTCTGACGCTTGGCAAAAGACTCGCCGCAGCCTCACGGCTCGGCTGATGTGGGTCACTTATTGCAACGATCTCGCAACCCGAAATGGCTTTCAGATTGCGAATATGCTCGCATCCCATCATCCCCGTGCCGATCATTGCGTAACGCATAATTGATTTTGAAAAACTCACGTTTTCAGACTAGGTCGCTAACCTATTGACGCATGAACAAAATTAATGATCGGCTTTATTTTCGCCAGTTACTTTCGGGTCGGGACTTCGCTGTATCTGACCAACTAGCCAACCAAATGGTCAATTTTGTTTATTTAATCGGCGACACAAAGACTCGTGAGTGCGTGATCGTTGACCCTGCTTACGCGATCAGTGATTTAATGCAAATTGTTGAGCAAGACCAGATGAACCTCGTCGGAGTCTTGGCCACCCATTACCACCCCGATCATGTTGGCGGGTCGATGATGGGAATGAATATCGAAGGTGTTGCTGCGCTACTCGAAACAAAACAAGTGCCGATTCATGTCAACAAAAATGAATCAGCTTGGGTGACTCGTACTACGGGAATTTCAGAAAAAGATCTCGCTGCACATGAAGGCGGCGAAAAATTGACTGTCGGTGAAATCGACATCACATTCGTGCACACGCCTGGTCACACGCCTGGTAGCCAATGTTTTTTGGTTGAACAGCGACTAGTCGCCGGAGACACGCTTTTTCTAGAAGGATGCGGAAGAACCGACCTTCCAGGAAGTGACCCTGGCGAAATGTATTTCAGTCTGCAGAAACTTGCCCAACTACCTCACGACACCCTTGTTTGCCCGGGTCACCAATATTCGGCTATGCCGTCTGGTGATTTAGGTGGTGTTGTCGCAACAAATCATGTTTTCAAGCCGCAAACCCAGCAGCAATGGCTTGAATGGTTCGGTCGATAGATAACAATTTTGCTAGCCAAGCAGCGAGTTGGCGATGGCACTTAGTCCGCTTATCAACAGCAAACCGACCACAAGATTTCTGAAGTGCTCGGGATTAATTTTTCTGCGAGC
>BJGF01000032.1 GCA_014190295.1 Actinomycetes bacterium
CTTATTGAGTTTTTATGCTGTTAGTGTATACAAGTATAGTACAAGTTCGAACAGTTCGATATCACGAGATCGCAAACTCGTTGCGCGCACGAATTGAGGGTCGCGTGGTTTCGGCTGGGCGAGTGTTGCCAAGTGAGGCAGAACTATCTGCCGAATTTAAAGTCAGTCGAGTCACTGTGCGTCGAGCATTAGAAATTTTGCGGGATGAAGGTCTCGTCGTCTCGCGACAGGGTTTCGGATGGGTTATACCTAGCGACCAACTGACACAAACACTTGGGCGACTCGGCACGATCGAAGAACAAATGTTGGCAAACGGCATGCTGTCAGAGCGTCGAATAGTTGAATTTGGTTTCGAGAAAGCCACACGCAAAGTTGCAAAAGTTTTGAATTGCGACCAGGTGCTACGAGTCAAGCGAGTCAATACTGCTGATGGTGAACCATTCGCAGTGGTCACGGTGTGGTGCCCGTTTGAATTGGGTCAGCATTTGTCGCGCAAAGAAGTCGAACAGTCTGCGTTTTACGAATTGCTGAATGTTCCGATTGGTGGTGCAACCCAAACGATCGGCGCAGATTCAGCCACGAAAACAGATGCTGCGTTACTTGAAGTTCCGACTGGTTCGCCGATTCTGCATTGCGAGCGAATTACCCGGGATGTGACTGGCAACGCCGTTTTACTATCGCACCATGTGTTTGCCGCGCATCGCACAAATTTTGTAGTCGATTTGCCGTCGGCAGGAAAATCTATTGCCCCAAGCGGAATGCGACTAGTTGACTAGCGCGCTCGACTAGTGCGCTCGACTAGTTAAATCTTCTAGTTAAATCTTTTACCATTTATCCCAGTGAAGAACTTTTTCAAGCGGCAAACGTTTCGCCGGCTTGAAGTCGGTGCCGATTGTGTACGCAATCGGAAACAATCCGCCTTGAGTAATTTTGTCGTACGGAATGCCGAGAATTTCTGCAGCTTTCTTTTCGCCTTCAAGAATCAAGTGAATCGTCGTCCACGCTGATCCGAGACCGCGACTGCGGAGCGCGAGCATGAAACTCCAAACACCTGGCAAAAGTGATCCCCATGCGCCTGCACCCATCGCGGCGTCAATATTTTCGAGACGACCTTCAATGCATGGGATCAGCATCATCGGCGCACGATAGAACTCATCGGCGAGATACATTGCCGAGTCGCGAACTTTTGGCATTTGTTCAACTCGCAGGTCACCTTCGGCAAATTTTCGCCCAGGCATGCTTGCGTAGATCTTGAAGTTCGCTTTGTAAATATCGGCGAGTGCTTTGCGCTTGGCTGCATCTTCAACCACGACCCAATGCCAACCTTGATTGTTGCCACCAGTTGGGGCCTGCAATGCCAGGTTCAGACATTCTTCGACGATTTCACGCTCGACTGGTCGATCAAAGTCAAGTCGTTTGCGCACGCTGCGTGTAGTGGATAGAACTTCGTCAATCGTTAGGTCAAGTTTCATAGATCTGAGTCTTTCATATCACGAAGCCGACTTGAGACTCGGACAAAGTTAAATTAATGGTGAATCACAATAAAAACAGTAAAGTGGCGACTGTGAACGAGAGCAAAAACTACAACGACCGTGTAAAAGTTTCGATCCAGAATGGCATCGCCGATGTCAGGCTTGACCGTGCCGATAAACGAAACGCCCTTGACCCTGCGATGTTTGATGCGATCGCTCGGGCGGGTAAAGAATTGGTCTCAAACAAAGATGTTCGTGTAGTCGTGTTATCGGGCAACGGCACGTCGTTTTGCGCTGGCCTAGATTTCGGTAGTTTTCAGGCAATGGCAGATTCTGGTGGCACAGGTAAGTCAAAGCCAGAAGCCGAAAAAGAAAATGCGGGGCTCATGGCGCCAGATGCAATAACTCACTTGGCTCAACAAATTTGTTGGGTGTGGCAAGAAGTGCCTGTGCCAGTTGTTGCATCGCTTCAGGGTCATGCACTTGGAGGTGGTCTGCAACTCGCGCTTGGCGCAGATATTCGCGTTGCACACCCAGATACACAACTTTCGATGCGCGAAGTGCACTGGGGTTTGATACCCGATATGACGGGCACTTTGATGTTGTCACGACTAGTGCGAGACGACGTCGCGAAAGATTTAGTCTTTAGCGCCCGCGTGATTTCAGGCACGCAGGCCCACGAGTTGGGTGTGGTTACTCGAGTCTCTGAGACACCGCTCGAAGTAGCGATGCAGATCGCCAGCGAGATCGCCGAGCGCAGTCCAGACGCGGTGCGAGGTGCAAAGGCACTAATCAACCGCCTTTCTAATGCTGGGGCGGCTGAACATTTCGCTGAAGAACGAAGGATTATTTATTCGCTGATCGGCAAGCCGAATCAGGTCGAAGCCGTGATGTCGAACTTTGAAAAAAGGTCGGCTAGTTTCGTGTCGCCAACTGCCTAGACTTTAATTCTCGGGCCAACGTCGTCCCGCCTTGCTAGCCGATTATGGCTGGCTAATTAAATAATTAATTTTAAGGACGACAACTTTGCAAGATCTACCACAGGCCAGTGGTCTTTACGACCCAAGATTTGAGCATGACTCGTGCGGTGTCTCGTTCATTGTTGACATGCATGGTCGTGCGAGTCACGAAATAGTTGCTACTGGTCTAGGCGCACTATGCAGCATGGAGCACCGTGGTGCTACTGGTGCCGAAACTCAAACAGGTGACGGTGCCGGAATCTTGTTGCAGATTCCGCATAAGTTTTTTAGTGCGGTCACTGATTTTTCTTTGCCGAATGTCGGAAGTTATGGAGTTGGTCTCGCTTTTTTGCCGAGTGATGCGAAACTCGCAACTATCGCTCGCCAAAGTATCGAGGCGATTGTTGCTCAACAAAAACTGCGGACACTCGGTTGGCGAAACGTTCCAGTTAATCCGTCGTGTCTAGGTGCAAGTGCTCATCGCGTGATGCCATCGTTCATGCAATTTTTCGTTGATGACCCGAGCGAAACAAAGTTGATTGATTTAGACCGCAAATTGTTTATCTTGCGCAAACGAATTGAGCATGAACTACCAGACGAACAGAAAACTTATTTTCCGTCGCTTTCGTCGCGCACACTCATATATAAAGGAATGTTGACGACTCCGGAACTTCAAATTTTCTTTGAAGATCTAAGTGACCAGCGAATTGAATCGGCTTTGGTTCTGGTGCACAGTCGGTTCTCAACAAATACGTTTCCGTCTTGGCCGCTTGCTCACCCATATCGATACATAGCCCACAATGGCGAAATCAACACGGTTCAGGGAAACAGAAACTGGATGCGAACACGAGAGTCGTTGTTGGCGACCGAATTAATCCCTGAATTAGAAAAAGCCTTCCCGATTTGCACAGTCGGCGCTTCTGACTCTGCAAGTTTCGATGAAGTTTTAGAGTTGTTGCACTTGTCGGGTCGAAGTTTGCCGCACGCAATGCTGATGATGATTCCTGAAGCATGGGAGAACTCGACAACGATGTCAGAAACAAAACGTGCTTTCTATCGCTATCACGGTTCGCTGATGGAGCCGTGGGATGGACCAGCCAGTGTTGCATTCACCGATGGCACAGTGATTGGTGCGGTGTTAGATCGCAATGGTTTGCGTCCAAGTCGATATTGGGTGACTGATGATGATCTAGTGATCATGGCAAGCGAAGTTGGTGTAGTAGATATCGATCCTGCAAAAATAGTAAAGAAGGGTCGATTGCAACCTGGACGAATGCTGTTAGTTGATACTGCCCAGGGACGAATAATTAGTGACGACGAAATTAAAGAATCGCTGGCTGCTCAGGAGCCGTATTCGCAGTGGCTCGAAAATGGTCAAGTTGAACTAAATGATCTCGTTGAGCGAGATCATGTCGTCTTTAGTCACGACAGTGTGTTGCGTCGTCAACAAGTTTTCGGTTATTCGCATGAAGAACTAAAACTGATTATCGCCCCGACTGCGGTTACGGGCACTGAACCAATTGGTTCAATGGGCACCGATACTCCAATTGCGGTGCTTTCGACGCGTCCAAGGCTTTTGTTCGACTATTTTGCACAAATGTTTGCCCAAGTCACTAATCCACCTCTCGATGCGATCAGAGAAGAGATTGTTACATCTGTGGGTTCTACGTGTGGCCCAGAAGGAAACTTGTTATTGGCGACTGGCGAGAACTGCAAGCAACTTGTTTTGCCGTTTCCGATTATCGACAATGATCAACTTGCCAAAATAATTCACATCAATGACGACAATTCATTTGATCATCTCAAATCTAAAGTTGTCAGCGGTTTATATCGTGTCGCCAACGGTGCACCAGCGATGCGTGAAGCACTTGATCAGATTCGACAGGATATTTCTGAAGCGATAAATGACGGTGTACGAATTATCGTGTTGTCTGATCGTAATGGTGATGATGTTTTTGCACCGATTCCTTCTTTGTTGTTGACCAGCGCAGTTCATCATCATCTAATTCGAGAAAAACAACGAACGAAGGTCGGCCTGATTATCGAAACGGGTGACGCTCGCGAAGTTCACCACATGGCGTTGTTGATTGGTTATGGCGCTGGTGCCATTAATCCGTACTTGGCATTTGAATCAATTGAAGACATGGTCAGCGCCAACGACGGAATCGGCATGTTCGGTCTTGGAAACATGGCCGCAAAGACTGCAATCAAGAATTACATCAAGGCTTCAGGCAAAGGCGTTCTGAAAGTTATGTCGAAGATGGGTGTTTCGACCGTGGCTTCGTACACGGGTGCGCAAATTTTTGAAGCGATTGGTTTATCAAGCGAATTAGTCGAAGAGTTTTTTACTGGCACGGTTTCGCGACTTGGTGGAATCTCACTAGACGAGATTGCCCGCGAAGTCGCTGCGCGTCATGCTGTTGCGCATCCATTGCGACCTGATCAACGGCGTCATCGCCAACTTGAATTAGGTGGCGAGTATCAGTGGCGCCGTGAAGGCGAACATCACTTGTTTAATCCGGACACCGTTTATCGACTGCAACATGCGACTCGCACGGGACGCTATGACATTTTCAAACAATACACACAGTCGGTTGATGATCAGTCACGTGTTTTGGCGACGCTGCGTGGATTATTCGAATTTGCTGAAGTGAACAAGCCAATTTCGATTGATGAAGTTGAGCCAGCCAGCGAAATAGTAAAACGATTTTCGACGGGGGCAATGAGTTACGGATCAATTTCGGCCGAAGCGCACGAGACCTTGGCAATTGCAATGAATCGAATCGGTGGCAAGAGCAATACGGGCGAAGGTGGCGAAGACGCAGAGAGATATTTGCCGATGGCCAATGGCGACTCGAAGCGCTCGGCGATTAAGCAGGTTGCCTCTGCCCGATTCGGGGTTACGAGCGAATATCTTGTCAACGCCGACGACTTGCAGATCAAGATGGCTCAAGGTGCCAAGCCTGGTGAGGGTGGTCAGTTGCCGGCTCACAAGGTGTATCCATGGATCGCCAAGACTCGATATTCGACACCAGGTGTTGGTTTAATTAGTCCGCCACCGCACCACGACATTTATTCGATCGAAGATCTCAAACAGTTGATTCATGATTTGAAAAATTCAAACCCCGTCGCGCGAATTCATGTGAAGCTAGTTGCCGAGGTTGGTGTCGGCACGGTGGCTGCGGGTGTGGCTAAAGCAAAAGCAGATGTTGTTTTGATTTCGGGTCATGATGGAGGAACAGGCGCTTCACCGCTTACCTCGCTGAAGCATGCCGGCGCTCCATGGGAACTTGGACTTGCTGAGACGCAGCAGACTTTGATGCTTAACGGGTTACGCGATCGGATCGTTGTGCAGACCGATGGACAAATGAAAACTGGGCGCGATGTGATTATCGCCGCGCTGCTTGGTGCCGAAGAATTTGGTTTCGCGACGGCACCGTTGGTTGTTAGCGGTTGTGTGATGATGCGGGTTTGTCATCTCGATACTTGTCCAGTCGGAATCGCGACGCAGAACCCAGAATTGCGCAAGAAGTTTTCGGGCAAGCCAGAGTTTGTGATCAACTTTTTCGAGTTCATCGCAACCGAAGTGCGCGAATATCTTGCACAACTTGGGTTTCGCAGTTTGCAAGAAGCCGTAGGCCGTGTTGACATGCTCAATGCGAAAAATGCCGTTGACCACTGGAAGGCTCGTGGGTTGGATATCTCACCGATTTTGGCGATACCAAAAAATCCGTACAACCAAACGCCATATCAATCAACTCAGCAAGATCACGGCTTGGCTGGTGCGCTTGACAACGAACTAATTGTTAAATGCAAGAGAGCACTCGAAAAGTCTGAATCTGTTGCACTTGAATATCCGATCAATAATACGAATCGAGCAGTCGGAACAATGCTTGGCTACGAAGTTACAAAACGATTCGGCGCTATCGGGTTGCCAGATGCGACGATCAAGGTTCAATTCAATGGATCTGCGGGTCAGAGTTTTGGTGCGTTCATCCCAAACGGTGTTGAGTTGCGATTAGAGGGCGACTCAAACGATTATTTGGGTAAAGGTTTGTCGGGTGGTCGAATAATTTTGCAACCTGACAGGCGTGCAACATTTGTCGCTCACGAAAATGTGATTGCAGGCAACGTCATCGGGTACGGCGCAACGAGCGGCGAGATCTTTATTTCGGGTGTTGTTGGTGAGCGATTCTGCGTGCGTAACTCTGGCGCAACCGCTGTTGTTGAAGGTCTAGGAGATCACGGATGCGAATATATGACAGGTGGTCGAGTGATCGTGCTCGGCGCTACAGGCCGCAATTTTGCCGCTGGAATGTCAGGCGGAATCGCCTATGTATATAACGCCGAGGTTGACACGAATATTGAATTTGCGACAAGAGTTAATCCAGAACTTGTTGACATCGTTGAACCTGATGCCCAAGATTTCGTTTGGCTTGAACAAACTATTCGCCGACATCTTGAGCTGACCAACTCGGCACGCGCTCGCGAAGTTCTTGCCGATTGGAAGATTGCTAAAACAAAAATTCGCAAAGTCTTGCCGCGCGACTATGCGCGAGTGATTGCCGAAATGGGTATGAAAAATTCAGAGAAAGTCGCAGTTGCCGTCAATGGGTGAACCAACGGGCTTTCTGAAGTGGGATCGCGAAACCCCACAACGCAGAAGAATCGCCGTTCGTGTGCAGGACTGGCAAGAAGTTTATGAAAAGTTTCCGACCGAAGATTTGAAACATCAGGCTGGCCGATGCATGGACTGTGGAATTCCGTTCTGCAATAACGGTTGTCCATTGGGCAATTTGATTCCAGATTGGAACGATCTTGTCTACCGCGGGCATTGGAAGGACGCCGTTGAGCGTCTGCATGCGACGAATAACTTTCCAGAATTTACGGGTCGGTTGTGTCCAGCGCCGTGCGAGTCTGCATGCGTCTTGGGCATCAACTCTGATGCTGTGACGATCAAACAAGTTGAAGTTGAAATTATCGATCGTGCGTGGAGTGAAGGCTGGGTTAATCCACAATTGCCGTCTAAGAAAACCGGCAAGCGTGTCGTTGTGATTGGGTCTGGACCTGCAGGTCTTGCATGTGCTCAACAACTAACTCGTGTTGGTCACGATGTTGTAGTGCTTGAACGTGCAGATCGAATTGGTGGGTTGTTGAGATACGGAATTCCTGAATTCAAAATGGAGAAGCGTCACATTGAGCGCCGTATCGACCAGATGCGAAGTGAAGGAACCGTCTTTCGTACTAATGCGATAGTCGGCGAGAACGTCGACATTGATGTGCTGGTTGCATCCAATGACGCAGTCGTTCTTGCGTGTGGTGCGACTGCGTGGCGTGATCTGCCGGTTGTTGGTCGCGAGTTGAACGGAATTCACCAAGCAATGGAGTATTTGCCGCCATCGAATCAAGTTCAAGAAGGTGATCTTGCGACTTCACCGATTTCGGCGAACGGCAAACATGTTGTGATCATCGGGGGCGGAGATACGGGCGCAGATTGTTTGGGTACCGCGCATCGACAGGGCGCCGCATCGGTGACCCAACTTGAGATTTTGCCGCAACCACCCGAAATTCGTGCCGAAACGAACCCATGGCCGCAATGGAGTTTTATCTATCGCACGTCTTCGGCCCACGAAGAAGGTGGTGAGCGATTGTTCTCAGTTACTACCGATCGATTTGTCGGCGACGAGCAAAATAATGTTCGAGCACTAGTGATCTGTGAAGTTAAATCAGAATCAGGTTCATTCGTAAAAGTTGAAGGCACCGAGCGTGAGTTGCCAGCCGACCTCGTGTTGCTTGCACTCGGCTTTGTTGGTCCTGAAAAATCTTTATGGATCGACCAACTCGGATTGCAAAGTGATTCGCGCGGAAACATTGTGCGCAATGACGACTACATGTCTAATTTGAATGGTGTATTTATTGCCGGTGACATGGGTCGTGGTCAAAGTCTGATTGTTTGGGCAATCGCCGAGGGGCGTGCTGCGGCTGCTGGCGTAGATCACTATTTGATGGGCGTAACCGACTTGCCCGTGCCCATTGTTGCTTCTGCGCGGGCGCTCATCTGATGTTCACTTATATCTAGCGTTAAATCGTTTACGATAGGGCGTGATGTTGAATCGCAATTTCAAATCCATTTTTACACCGCTGACCGTGGCGGTGTTCGTGCTCACTTCTTGCGGCGTGGACGTGTCGGGATCAGCCACGACTGTTGTTCCAATTGGTCCAACTGATTTTGCGACGATACCTCCGGTGCAAACTACTTTGCCAAATACAACTACAACCTTGCCGCCTGGTGCTGTCGGCGTTGAGCAGATTTACACCGTGCAGGCAGGGGACTCTCCTAATTTGGTCGCCAACTTGTTTGGAATAACTGTCACTGAGTTGCTTGCATGGAACGGATTAATTTCTGCGACGCAGTTTCCGTATGCGGGACGAAAACTTCGGATTCCGCCATCAGCGCAAGTTGTTTCATCGAATGTTCAGCAAACGACCGTCGCAAATGTTGTTGGTAAACCAGGTTGTGGCAATCGCCCGGCTGGAACTTACGAAATCGCACAAGGCGATTCATTATTCGTGATAATTAAAAAGTTCTGTGTGTCAATGACTGCGTTACTCGCCGCCAATCAGTGGTCGAGTGTTGATGTGTTCATCTATCAAGGGATGAAGGTCAATATTCCTGCCGCTGGAACTTGATCAAGAGTTACGAAACAGAACGTTAACGGGTTGTGTTTCTTCGTCGTTTAGCGCGACGGGCAATGGCAAGATCAATCAGTTGGTCTAATAGTTCTGAATAGCTCACTCCAGAGGCCTGCCATAATTTGGGATACATGGATATCGGCGTAAAACCCGGAATCGTATTTATCTCGTTGCACAAGAATCCGCGTCCGTTTTCTTCGTAGAAGAAATCGATGCGTGCCATTCCCTCGCTGCGCGAGACGCCGTATATTTTCAGTGCAAGATTTTGTACTTCCGTCGTCTGTTTGGCAGTGAGTGGGGCAGGGATCAATAACTTCGCTCCGTCGACCAGATACTTGTCTTCATAGTCGTAGAACTCATGGCTCGGAATAATTTCGCCTGGCACAGAAGCACGCACAGATTCGTTGCCGAGTATTGCAACTTCTATCTCGCGACCAGTTATCGCTTCTTCGATCAACGCCCACTCGTCGTATTCAAAGGCTTGTACTAGTGAAGCAATAATCTCATCACGAGACTTGGCTTTTTTTACACCAATGGACGATCCCATGTTTGCTGGTTTTACAAATACTGGTAAGCCAAGTTCGGTGACAGCGCGATCGACTGCGACGTTTCGATCTTCGGTGTCACGCACCGTTACAAACTTTGGTTGAGCAATATTATTCGCCGCAAAAATTTGTTTAGCGATACTTTTATCCATCGCGATGGCACTGCCAAGAACTCCGGCACCGACATATGCGACATGTGCGAGTTCTAATGCACCTTGCACCGTGCCATCTTCACCCATTGGTCCGTGCAGTAACGGAATCACAACCGTGCTTGAGATCTGATTCGTGATTTCGAGAACTTGAGTGATGCTTGTCGTCTTGCCACTCGCAACTAGTTGGCGTGGCAGATTATCGAGATCTGTATCGACGAGTACCCAATTACCAGTGCGGGTGATGCCGACAGTAATGATCTCGTATTTTTTTGAATCGAGTGCGCGCAAAACATGCGCTGCAGTCACACAACTGACATCATGTTCTGCTGATTCACCACCAAACAAAACAACAATATGAGTTTTTGACTTGCGATTTTCGCTAATCATTCATCTTTACGGTACTCGCATAACTGCTTCAAACAGCCGCATTGACATCTCGGAGTTATGATTGAACCAGTATGCGCTTCATGGCAGCAGATGTTGCACGCGCCGTTTCTGGTGAACTGAGTGGTGCTAATGCACACCTAGACGGTGTTTCGTTTGATTCACGATCAATAAAGCCTGGTCAATTATTTGTGCCAATCGTGGATCAACGCGATGGACATGACTTTATTGCAGATGCACTGAGTCGTGGCGCAGGCGCATATTTAACCCAACGCGAGCCGCAAGGTCGAACGGCGGTCAAAGTTGAAAACACAATCTTTAGTTTGCTCAAGTTGGGTGCTTGGGCGCGAACACGGCTTGATCAACAATTACAGAATCGTGTGATTGGAGTTACCGGTTCTGTTGGCAAAACATCTACAAAAGATTTTATTGCCAGTGCTTTAGCAACATCGCTACGAACACATGCCAACCAAGACTCGTTTAATAATGACTTCGGTTTGCCGACGACAATATTGAACGCACCCGATGACGTAGAAGTGCTTGTCCTTGAAATGGGGATGCGTGGGTTCGGCGAAATCTCGCGACTATGTGAGGTAGCTCAACCAAAAATTGGCATAGTCACCGCGGTTGCTAACGCGCACACCGAACGTGTGGGATCGATTGATGGAGTTCAAAAAGCCAAGCAAGAACTGATTGAGTCGTTACCGGATTCTGGGGTTGCGATTTTAAACGCTGACGACTCGCGAGTGCTTGTGATGCGCAAGTCAACGCAGGCTCGTATTCTGACTTTTGGCGAGAGCAAATCGGCTGATGTGCGAATGGTTTCGTGCGATGTTGATCAAAAAGGTTGTGCCACTGCAATGGTTGCGACGCCTTGGGGTGACGTGAGATTGTCGATGCTGGTACCTGGTCGACATATGGTTCATAACGCGTTAGCCGCACTATGCGTCGCAGGTGTTCTGGAACTCGACGTCAATACTGCTGCTGCAGAGATTTCAAATGCACATATTTCTTCATCTCGGATGCAAATTCGTACTCTCAAAAATGGAGCAGTAGTGCTTGATGATTCGTACAACGCAAATCCAGCATCGATGCGTGCGGCAATTGATACTTTGTCGACTATGGCAGGGTCACGCAGGATTGCTTTTTGTGGATTGATGGCAGAACTCGCTGAACCAAGCGCTGATCATTTGGCAATCGCATCGCAGACCAAACAAAGTGGCATCAAATTGATTGCCGTCGAAACCGAATTATATGGCGTCGCGCCGATTACTTTCGCTGAAGCGCGTCAAGTTCTCGCACAACTTGGCAAAGGTGACGCAGTTCTTGTCAAAGCATCGAAAGTTGCTGGTCTTGTTCGTCTTTGCGACGGATTATAAAACCGCCAAATTGTCGTCGATCAGTTCGGTTCGCTCGATGCGTTCAATGTCGCACCACCACCACAAGACAGCGGCCCAAAGCGAGCCGAGAACTAAGAGCCATTGCGAACCATAGTGATCAATCAACGGACCAAAAATTAAGTTGCCAATCGGGACTGTTCCACCGAATGCCATAAACCACAATGCCATCACGCGGGCGCGAATTTCTGGAGTCAACCCAGATGCAAGAACTGTTTGCATCGCAGTTGTCGTGAAGAAATAAGCACCACCAAGAAAAAACACTGAGAGGAATGCAATCGGCACATTTGGTGCGAGCGCAAACGCCATCATGCTGATACTGAAACTTGCAAAGCCCAGTCGAATTAGTTTTCGGTTGTCGACATCAACAAACAAAGTTGAGACACTCAGACCACCAATGCATGCGCCAAGCCCCCATGTCGCATAAAACCATTTGTAAGTCATGCCTTGTGATTCGATGCCGAAATTGAGTTTGGCGACAGCGGGGAAGAGCCCGACATATGGCAATGAAAGCAACGAAAATGAAGCAAGAGTTAGCACGAGTCGGGCTACGACTTTTCGTTCACGTGCTATTTGAAACGCAAAAGTAAATCGTCGCCAACCCCTTGTCGTGTCACGAGTAATTTCTGGAACTTTTACACTCAATAATGCGAAGATCACAAACAAATAAGTCATGGCGTTGATCACAAAGAATTGGGCAGTCGTGACATGCCACTGCGAAAGTATCGCAACGATAATTGGTCCGATAACACGAGCACCATTAATTACCGTCGAGTTAAGCGAAATTGCTCCGGCAATATCTTTTTGTGGCACAAGAGTCGTGAGCATCGCTGACCACGCAGGAATGTTTAGGGCGTTGCCGATGCCAACACCAAGTTGAGCCAGAAAGAGCATCCATATCGGTGAGTCATTGGCGGCGAATAATGCAAGTAGTAGCGAGGAACAAAGTTGCATCACTTGCATTGAAATTAGAAATTTCTTTCGGTTGACGCGATCGGCAATCACACCACCTGGAATTGAAAACAGCAGAATTGGTCCGAGTTGGGCAAAGATTAATAAAGCGACAAAAGAAGCGCGACCGGTTCGTGAATATATATAGACAGGCAAGACGACGTTTTGAATCCATGTGCCGATGTTCGAGGCGAATGATCCGTACCAGATTCGGCGAAAGTCAGGGACATTAAATGCAGACCGTGCGCTGCCGTCTCGATGTTGGCCGCGTTTTCTGCTGCTGGGGGTTGAAGAATCGGTTATATCAGTCATGCGCGAACGACCACGACGCTAGTGCAATAATCGATCTATGGACTTATCGGATTTCGAAGTGACCGATGTCGTGACTGCTCGTCAAGTCGTCACACAAACGTGTCGCACACGACACGCCACTTTTGCGGAGTGTCCACACTGCGGTTCGTCTTTGCACGCTGAGCACGCGCATTTCAAATGCAGTACTTGTGGTTGGCGCGATAGTTGTTGCGACTAGTTGTTTGCTTAGTTAGCTAAAACAGTTAGCGGATCAACAGCCGTCAACTCGAGTGCTTTTGCTGCGGCATCATTTGTTATTTCGCCTGCGACGGTGTTGATGCCAAGTTTGAGGGCATTATCGCGTTGTGCCGCGACCAGAGTGCCGTACTTGGCAACATCAATCAAATATGGCAATGTCGCGTTGGTCAGTGCATAAGTACTTGTATGTGGCACAGCCCCCGGCATATTGCCGACTGCGTAGTGCAACACACCATGAAGTTCATAAACGGGTTCTTTGTGTGTTGTCTCATGAATAGTTTCAACACAGCCGCCTTGGTCGACTGCCACGTCGACGATTACTGCGCCTCGCTTCATTGATTTGACCATGTCTTGTGAGACCACAACTGGTGCGCGTGCGCCAGCAACGAGCACCGCGCCGATTAATAAATCAGCTTCAGCAACACATCGTTCTATTGCTCCACGATTTGAAGCAACGGTCGTAATTCGAGAGCGGATTATTTGATCAAGCAATCGCAGTCGATCCAAATTTTTATCAAGCAACAAAACTTCGGCTTCCATGCCGCCGGCTATCCATGCCGAATTCCATCCGACGTTTCCCGCACCGATGACGACAACCTTCGCCGGGCGAACACCAGGAGCGCCACCCATGAGAACTCCGCGTCCACCGTTTGGGCGCTGCAAATAAAATGCACCAACTTGAGTTGCGATGCGACCTGCTATCTCGCTCATCGGCGCCAACAAAGGCAACGAACCATCTTCTTCTTGCACTGTTTCGTAGGCGATGGAAGTTGTCTTGTTTTTAAGTAATGCTTCTGCAACTTTTGGATAAGCAGCCAAATGTAGATATGTAAAAAGAGTTAGATCTTTGCGGAGGAATCCGAATTCTTGAGGGGTCGGTTCTTTGACTTTGATGACCATTTGTTTCGACCATGCCTCAGAGGCTGTCGGCACTATTGTCGCCCCTGCTGCAACGAAATGTGCGTCTTCAATTGAAGCCCCGAGACCTGCGCCTGTCTCAATAAAGACCTCAACGCCAGCACGCTCAAATTCTCGAACCCCGTCTGGAGTTATTGCGACTCGTCCTTCGGAAGTTTTGGTTTCTTTAGGTACACCGAGTGTCTTAATTTTTGCTGTATTCATATCTATATATGTCTACTCTAGTTTTTGGAGATGATTAGCCAGATGAATAGTCAATATGTCATGCTTAAGGGGTGATTACCGTTGCATCAACGAGGTTCTCGCAAAATTGAAAGCTAGTTAAAAGTCATCAGTATTTTGTTTTTCTGGGGGTGTTAGTTGAATAGTGAGCGTGGCGCAGTTGAACTAGTGAATGTCACCAAACGTTATGGAGATGTCGTCGCAGTCGACTCACTGAATTTAGAAATTAAGCCGGGAGAGTTTCTCTCGTTGCTTGGACCAAGTGGTTGTGGCAAAACAACCACGTTGCGAATGTTGGCTGGTTTCGAACAACCAGACGAAGGCTTCGTTCGAATCAGTGGTGAATACGTGCAGGGTGTTCCGCCGTACAAACGCGACGTCAACACCGTGTTTCAACATTATGCGTTGTTTCCGCATATGAGCGTCGCAGAGAACGTTGCCTATGGTTTGCGCCAAAAAGGTGTGGCGAAAGAAGAAATTGGAAGCAAAGTAATCGAAGCACTCGACATGGTGCAGATGTCAAAATTGGCAAGTCGTCGACCGCGACAACTTTCTGGTGGACAACAACAACGCGTCGCCGTGGCGCGGGCACTGGTTAATCGTCCGAGCATTTTGCTGCTTGACGAACCACTCGGTGCGTTAGACCGAAAACTACGTGAAGAAATGCAGATCGAATTAAAGCTGTTGCAAAGCCGACTTGGCATCACTTTTGTTTTCGTGACCCATGATCAAGAAGAGGCAATGTCAATGTCTGATCGAATTGCGATCATGTTGAATGGTCATGTTGAGCAACTTGGAGATCCTGAAACTGTTTATGAGCGACCCACTTCTGCGTTCGTGGCTGGCTTCGTAGGTCGAAATAATTTTTGGCAGGGCACTGCGACATCCAACGGGGCGACAGCAGATGACGGCACCGTATTCGTGGCGACGCGACCTGAAGAGAATGTTCCAAGTGGTGAAGCAGCCTTGGCCGCTGTGCGTCCAGAGTGCATCAATTTGACGAGAGATAAGCCTGAATCAAGCGCCAATGCTGTGAGTGCAAAAGTTGCTGGTGTGTCTCACTTTGGCGATGTTCTGCAGTATGTCCTCACGGTCGGCTCGCGCGACCTGCTGGTGCAAGTTGGCCGCACCAACCCTTCTCGGTTTACTGTCGGTGATTCGGTTTGGTGCAGTTGGCTGGCTGAAGATGTTTACCTGTTCTCGGCCCGACAAGCCTCTTTGGTGCTGGCCACGCCAACACACTCGTGAATAAACAAATGACTATTATGCAGATATCAATAAAAAGCCAGATAACTAAAAACTAAAAAGGGGAGAAAATGAGTAACGAAAAGAAACCACAACTAAGAATGTTGGCACCAGAAGGTTTTCGTGAAAAACTTACTCGCAGAGCTTTTTTGCAAGGCGGCACGGCAATTGCTGGTTTCGCATTGGTCGCAGCAGCATGCGGTAGTTCATCAGATGGTGACTCGGCAGGCGGTGGCGCAGACGCAGGTGGAGAAAATCTTGCGTCGGGCGATTGGAGTCGCGTAATCAATAAGGCAAGTGGCACTTTGGCGATGTACACCTGGGGCGATTACAACGACCCAGATTTGGTTGGTGCACTTGCTGCCTCGACATTGAGCGTGACGATGAAGGTTGACTACTACGCAAGCAACGAAGACTTGATCACAAAACTTGCAACAAGTGGTGGTAGCAGTGGTTTTGACATCGTTGTTCCAACGGGTCCATACATTCCGCAAATGATTGAAAAAGGTTTGATTCAGAAACTCGATAAGTCACTGATTCCAAATATGGTCAACGTAGATCCAAACTATTTAGGTCAAGCGTGGGACCCAACGAACGATTATTCAGTTTGCAAAAACTGGGGAACAACGGGTTACCTCTACGACTCGTCAAAAATCTCAAAAGAACTCACAACCTGGCAAGACTTCATTGATACGTGTATGGGTGAGGCGAGTGGTAACTGTGCAGTTATTGATGCAGCGCCAAACTATTGCGGCATGTGGTTCTGGGCAAATGGTATTAACTGGAACACAGAGAAGAAAGAAGATATTGATGCTTGCGAAAAATTCTTAGTTGAAGAATTCGCGCAACACATCAAAGCGTTCGACAGTTACCCAAGCACCAAACTCGCCGAAGGCGCATATTCAATCTCAATGGCGTGGAACGGTGATGCTCGACAGGCCTACACACGAATTGAAGAAGCTGGTGGAGACCCAACAGTTTGGAAGTGGGTACTTGGTGCACCAAATACAGAATTGTGGATGGACAACTACTGCATCGCAGCGGGTGCTCCAAACACCGAGGCGGCAAATGCTTGGATCAACTGGGATCTCATCCCAGAAGTTTCAATCAAAGACTTGTCATATCACGGCTATCAC